>NZ_AP017929.1:1200000-1568461 GCF_002370355.1 Latilactobacillus sakei subsp. sakei DSM 20017 = JCM 1157 | reverse complement strand
AGAGGCTACGATTGCAATTATGGACGCAACACGGTTATGAAAAACGGGGCGAGTGGTTAGGCTTTAAACAGATGTTGAAAGATATTTCGACGCTCGATATGGCCAATGTGCCGGATGTCATGTTGTGGGATCGTTATCTGAGTTTTGCAACGGCATTCGGAGTAGCCGATAAAGTGTTTAAAGCGTTGAAGATTAAATTGACTCCTGAGCAACTCCAAACAATGCCATTAGGTTATTATTATTACTACGGCTATACTGGCGGTCTCAATATTGGTCAATCCTTTACAAGTGCCCTTAGTAGTAGTGTGAATAGTGCGGTGAGTGCTGCTAATCCAACCAGTGTCAGTGGTGGCTCTGGCGGATTCTCCGGAGGTTCATCAGGTGGTTTTGGTGGCGGTTCCGGCGGTGGTACATTCTAGCAAACAAATGATTATGATATTCCCGTTAAACGTGGTATGACTATATGGAACAAAATACAAAGTATAAGTGATACCGGTTTAAAATAAGGGAGGCACCAACATGGAATTCAACGATGTTATTAATAACAGAAAGTCAATCCGCTCGTTTGATCCTCACAAAACAGTATCAGATGAATTAATTAAAAAAATCATTACCTCAGCACAACGCACACCATCATGGACGAATTCACAACCTTGGCGAGTTTACGTGGCAACTGGTGGAACACTTGCTAGTATCAAAGCAGATCACCTTGAACGGACGCAAAATAAGGTTAAGGGCAATTCTGATTTAGCAGTGATTCATCGTGTTGATTGGGGTCAGGCGATGGCTGAAAATAGTCGGGTATGGAATGCTGAAATCAGTGATTATTTGGGCGAAGAAGGTTTGGCAGCATTTAGCGATTTACAAATGCATCTTTTTAACGCACCGGCCGTTATCTATTTGACGGTTGAACGCAAAGTTTCACCGTGGATGATTTATGACATGGGCGCTTTTAGCCAGTCGATTTTACTGGCGGCGGCTAATGAACAGGTAGACACAATTCCGGCTTACGAAACAGCTAAATATCCGGATGCAATTCGCAAAATCGTGGGTATTCCAGACAATGAAGTAATTATTGGCGGCATTGCGATGGGTTATCGCAGCGACGGGATGATTAACCAATTCCACGCTAAACGAAGCCCACTGGATCATTTCTTGACGATTAAACATTAAAAAAGCCCTCGGACAAATTGAATTTTGTTCGAGGGCTTTTAATTGGGATTAATTAACGTGATCTGTCGAGCTACTTGCAAAATCTAAGCCAGTTTGTTCGAGAATGATAGCCGCTGTTTCTTCGATTGAGCGGTTGGCGACGTTGATGACTTGGCAACCAATTTTGTCATATAAATCTTGTGCGAAGTCTAATTCGGCTTTAATTTCATCCATATCGGAATAGGTTGTGTCAGGATTTAAGCCATAGGCAATCATCCGTTCACGACGAATATTATTTAAAACTTCCGGTGTATTCATTAAGCCGATAATCTTCTTAGGATCAACATGCCATATTTCGTCTGGAATGTGCGCCTGTGGCACGATTGGCAAATTGGCAACCTTGATGTTCCGGTTTGCTAAAAACAGCGACAGTGGCGTTTTAGAGGTCCGAGAGACCCCTAATAAGACGATGTCTGCCTCTAAGAAGCCATGGGAATCTTTACCATCATCGTACATTACAGCAAATTCCATTGCTGAAATCCGGTCAAAGTAGCGCTCGTTTAAATGATGGAGTGCGCCGGCTTCACCTGATGGGGCCAAACCTGTTTGAGCCGTAATTAATTTAGAAAGTGGGCTCATCATATCAAATGACGCAATTTTTTTAGCGTCACAATAATTTTGAGCAATTTCTGAAAGGCCTGTTGTGGCTAATGTATGCACAACAATTGTTTCTCCCGGAACAGCCTTGCTTAAAACGTCAGTTAATTTATCAACGGAATGCACAAATGGAAAACGAATAATATCGGGTTTAATGTTTGGATATTGCGCTAAGGCTGCTTGCGCAAGTTGTAAAGCGGTTTGGCCAACTGAATCTGAGAGGACAAAAACCGTTAAGGGGGTAGACTGTGACATAATAAAACTCCTTTTTGCACTTTTATAGCGCTATCATATCATATTTGGGCAAAAAGCGGCGATATTTAAAAAAAGTTTTAATTAATTGCCCGTGGGTTATTGACCGTATTTTCAACATTCGCTATAATAGCAAAGAACAGTTTATGTGAAACCAATTTTTGGGCGCGCATAAACGGTTATACTTAGCACGCGAGGGGAGGGATATCATATGGGCAAGACAGTCGTTCGCAGTAACGAATCTCTAGATGATGCTCTTCGTCGCTTCAAGCGTTCCGTATCAAAAGCTGGTACAATACAAGAATATCGTAAACGTGAATTTTACGAGAAACCAAGTGTAAAACGTAAGTTGAAATCAGAAGCAGCAAGAAAACGTAAGAAATTCTAATTTCTTCATAAAGGAAATGATTGAATGAGTTTACTTGAACAATTAAGTTCTGATTTGAAAACGGCGATGAAGGCCAAGGATAAGTTGCGACTAACAGTTATTCGGAGTTTAAAGACCGCTTTAACTAACGCAAAAATTAGTGCAGGGCAAGACTTATCTTCTGACGAAGAACTAAGTGTATTATCATCACAAGTTAAGCAACGTAAGGATTCTTTAGCTGAGTTTGAAAAGGGCGATCGTGCAGATCTCGCTGAACAAACAAAAGCAGAAATTGAAATCGTACAAGCTTATTTACCAGAACAGCTGGATGAAGCCGCTGTGATTGTAATTGTTGATGAAGCAATGCAGGCAACAGGAGCGACAGGCAAGGCTGACTTTGGTAAGGTGATGCAATATGTAATGCCTAAGGTCAAAGGACGAGCTGATGGCGCAATGGTCAATCAAGTCGTTAAATCAAAATTGAGTTAATTTTTGGTAGGACTTCCCGCGGGAGGTCCTACTTTTTTTGTGGCAAAGACGGGCTTAAACAAGGAAATCAGTTAATTTTTCCCCTTTGTGATTATAAAGCCGCTATAATTGAAGAAATAGCGCGGTTGTCTGCTTTTAAAACCGGGCTTGATTGTGATAGAATGAATGTAGTTTTCATCTTGAAAGGATGAATCGTGCTATTGAAAGTTGCTTTTCACACTTTCAAGGTAGTTTGATTTTGAAATGTGTTTAGATGAATAAGCTCACCTAAACATTCTGAGAGGGGTTTACTTTTTGGTTGAGGTAGAAGAGCGTTTATTTCAATTAGCAACGCCTAATTTGGCGGCTGCTTTAATGGGTGCACACGATCACTTTTTAAAAATCATTGAAGAAAGTCTAACCGTTGAATTGATTGCGTTTGATGATCATATTACGATTCGGGGGACTCAGCCGGGGTTAAGACAAGCAACCGCGGTTTTAGAGAGTTTAGTCGCGTTATTACAACACGGTGTGATCCTCAAGGAGACAGACGTGGTCAGTGCGACGAAAATGGCGCTCAAAGGGACGTTAAATCAATTTGAGGCCCTTTATACTGAACCGCTCATCAATGACCGCAAAGGCCAACCAATTCGTGTTAAGACGTTTGGACAACGGCAATATATCGATGCAATTCGCCACAATGATGTGACGTTTGGGATTGGGCCTGCCGGAACCGGTAAAACGTTCTTAGCAGTCGTCATGGCGATTGCTGCTTTGAAAAAAGGAACGGTTGAACGCATTATTTTAACACGCCCAGCTGTTGAAGCTGGTGAAAGTCTCGGCTTTTTACCAGGTGATCTAAAAGAAAAGGTCGATCCTTATTTACGGCCCATTTACGACGCGCTTTATGCGGTATTGGGTAAGGAATATACGGAACGACTAATGGACCGTGGGGTCATTGAAATTGCGCCACTTGCGTATATGCGGGGCCGGACGCTGGAAGAAGCTTTCGTTATTTTAGATGAGGCCCAAAATACGACACCTGCTCAGATGAAGATGTTTTTAACGCGGTTAGGTTTTAATTCTAAAATGATTGTTAATGGTGATATCAGCCAAATTGATTTACCTAATAAAACCCAGAGTGGGTTAGTACAAGCGGAACAAATTTTGCGCGACATTCCTAAAATTAGCTTTGTGCAATTTAGTGCGGAAGATGTTGTTCGGCACCCAGTTGTCGCGAGAATTATTAATGCCTATGCGGCAATGGATAAGACGAGAAAGTAGGACGAATGAATGGATATTCAAATCATCGATGAAACAAAAATTGTACCAGAAGCACAAATTAAATTGGTGGAAGATGTATTAGAGTTTGCTGGTCAAAAGCTTGAATTAGCTGAAGATACAGAAATGTCAGTAACATTTGTAACCAACGAACGCATTCGTCAAATTAATCAAGAATACCGTAATACGGATCGTGCGACTGATGTTATCAGTTTTGCAATTGAAGAGGATCCTGAAGAAGAAGGCTTACCTGCCAACTTTGAAGAATTGTTTGATATTCCTAAGAATATTGGCGACCTATTTGTTTCATTAGAAAAAGCCGCTGAACAAGCAGAAACTTACGGACATTCATTTGAACGTGAATTAGGGTATACGATGGTTCATGGTTTCCTTCATTTGAATAGCTATGACCACATCCACACCGAAGATGAAGTTAAAATGATTCCTTTACAGGAGACTATCTTAGATGAATTCGGACTCAAACGCTAAAAAGACGCAGACGGATAAAAATCGTAATTTTAATCAATCGACACATCACGCTTTAGATGGGATTATCACTGCTTTTAAGGAAGAAGCTAATCTGAGACGTGATTTTGTGATTGCGATGGTCGTGCTAGTAGCCGGTTATTTGGCCCGATTACACTATCTAGATTGGCTATTTTTGATTTTAGCGATTTTTATGGTGTTGCTGGCTGAATTTTGGAATACCGTGATGGAACACTTTGTCGACTTATTGGTTGATCGGCAGTTTCATCCACTGGCGAAGAAGATTAAGGATATCAGTGCTGGTAGTGTTTTAATTGGCGCGTGTTTAGCCGTGATTATTGGTTGTGTCGTTTTTGGACACGCGGTGCTTTATTATTTTTAAAAGAGATTAATTAAGATTTAAAAAAGGGGACTATTATGTCAGATACTTATCGCTCAGGCTTTGTGGCCATTGTTGGCCGACCAAACGTTGGGAAATCAACATTTATGAATCGAATGATCGGTGAAAAAATTGCCATCATGTCATCAAAGGCACAAACAACTCGGAACAAGATTCAAGGGATTTATACAGATGACAACGCACAAATCGTGTTCGTTGATACACCTGGGATTCATAAACCACATAACGAATTAGACGAATACATGGATCAAGCAGCTCTTTCAACATTTAATGAAGTCGATGCGATTTTATTCATGATTAGTGGTGTTGATAAGAAGGGCCCTGGTGATCAATACATCATGGACCAACTTAAGAATGTTAAAAAGCCTGTTTATTTGGTTGTTAACAAAATTGATGCCATTCACCCAGACGATTTATTACCAATGATCGAACAATATCGTCATGAATTGGACTTCAAGGCTGTTTACCCAATTTCAGCATTGGAAGGCAATAATGTGCCAGAAATGTTAAAAGAACTTGAATTAACATTGCCAGAAGGCCCACAATACTATCCTGAAGATCAATTAACAGATCACCCAGAATATTTCGTTGTTGGTGAATTAATCCGCGAAAAAATTCTTGAATTAACCCACGAAGAAGTGCCACATTCAGTAGCCGTTGTGGTCGAACGAATGAAAGACCGCGTCAATGGCAAACTTCAAATTGAAGCCAACATCATTGTTGAACGTGATGGTCAAAAACGGATTATTATCGGTCAAAAAGGCTCAATTATCAAAGAAATCGGGATTCGTTCACGTCGCGAAATCGAAGCTCTTTTAGGCGAAAAGGTTAACTTGAAGCTCTGGGTCAAGATTCAAAAGAACTGGCGTGATAATAACCAATATCTCCGTGAATTTGGTTACAATAAAAAGAGATTGTAGGCTTTAAAGATGGCGGAACATCGATTTGAAGACTTTAACGGTCTAGTGATGTATCGAAAGAATTACAAAGAAAAAGATATGTTGGTTAAGATTTTAACCGATCGTTTTGGTAAAAAGATGTTTTACTTGCGTGGGGCCAATAAGCCTAAATTTCGTCTAAGTGCGGCTATTTTGCCGTTTACGCAGGCCGAATATGGTGGCGATATTCGCGATGATGGCTTATCATTTTTGAATAATGTGAAGTCAGCCACGCAATTTCAAACGATCAGTCAGGATTTATTTTTAAATGCTTATGCGACTTATATCCTGAACTTAATTGATGTCGGCTTTCCGGACAGTGAACCATTAGGTATCTGGTATGATAAGGTTGAACAGGCGTTAAATCTGATTGATGAAGGTTTTGATGCCGCGATGATTACCCATATTATTGAAATTCAATTACTACAGGTGTTTGGCGTCCAACCGCAATTACAAGGATGTGCCGTTTGTGGCCGAACTGATTTAGCGTTTGATTACTCTGAGAGTTACGGGGGGCTTTTGTGCCAACGTCATTGGCATTTAGATCCCAATCGTTTCCACAGTAGTCAGCGGGCAATCTATTACCTTCGGTTGTTTTCCGTGATTGATCTGTTTAAGATTCAATCGGTGAACGTGAAGGAAGCCACTCAGGTCGAACTCAAAATGATTATTGACCGACTCTATCAAGATACTGTAGGCCTGTCATTGAAGAGTAAGCAATTCATCGATAAGATGTACAGTTTCGATAGTCAATTACCACAATTAAAAAAAGTGCCGTCAGAAATTGACAGCACACCAAAAGACGACTAAAATAGTAATCAACTTAATAGACGTTGAAGAAAAGGGTCCCTTGAAACGGTCAGACAGTGATTCTAGGTGAGTGAGAACTAGAACAAGTTTTAAGTGGATTGGCATTTCGGAGTCATACCAATGAAGCAGCAGCTCGCTTTGAGCTGAAGTAGGGTGGAACCGCGAGAAATCGTCCCTATGTGACTAACTGTCGCATAGGCTTTTTTTATGCGCAAATAACGGAAAAGAGGAATTGAAATGGTTAAAAAGTTGAATGTTCAAGAAATGATTTTAACCTTACAGCGTTTTTGGTCTGAAAAAGGCTGTATGTTGATGCAATCTTATGATACAGAAAAAGGGGCCGGCACAATGAGCCCTTACACGTTCTTACGGGCAATTGGACCAGAACCTTGGAACGCCGCTTACGTGGAACCTTCACGGCGTCCAGCCGATGGCCGTTATGGTGAAAACCCTAACCGTTTATTCCAACATCACCAATTCCAAGTGATCATGAAACCAGCGCCTTTAAATATTCAAGAATTTTATTTGGATAGTTTACGGGCCTTAGGAATCGATCCTTTAGAACATGATATCCGTTTTGTTGAAGATAACTGGGAAAACCCATCAATGGGCTGTGCCGGTGTTGGTTGGGAAGTTTGGTTAGACGGAATGGAAGTCACACAATTCACATACTTCCAACAAGTTGGTGGTTTGCAATGTGACCCTGTCACGAGCGAAATCACATACGGTGTTGAACGTCTCGCTTCTTACATTCAAGATGTTGATAATGTTTTTGATCTTGAATGGGGTAACGGCGTTTTATATGGCGATATTTTCAAAGAACCAGAATATGAACACTCAAAATACGCCTTTGAAGATAGTAATCAAGAAATGCTTTTGAAATTCTTTGATGAATACGAAACAGAGGCCAAACGTTTAATCGATTTAGGTCTTGTTCACCCAGCTTACGATTACGTCTTGAAATGTAGCCATACCTTTAACTTATTGGATGCACACGGTGCTGTTTCCGTTACAGAACGGGCCGGCTACTTGTCACGCATTCGTCGGATGGCACATTCAATCGCACAAGCATTCGTCGCTGAACGTGAAAAACGCGGATTCCCACTATTAAAACATGCACAAGAAGCAAAAACGGAGGTCGTAGATCATGACTAAACCATTCTTATTAGAAATTGGCTTGGAAGAAATGCCAGCCCACGTTGTGATGCCAAGTATCCAACAATTAGAAAAACGGGTGCGTGACTTCTTAGAAGAACAACATCTTGAATTTGGTCAATTAAAAACTTATGCCACACCACGGCGTCTTGCAATCTTGATTGAAGACCTAGCTGACAAGCAAGCCGACATTCACGAAGAAGCAAAGGGTCCTGCTAAAAAGATTGCCCTCGATGCTGAAGGCAACTGGAGTAAAGCAGCCCAAGGTTTCGTTCGGGGTCAAGGCTTAACAACAGATGATATTACTTTTAAAGAATTAAAAGGCGTTGAATACGTCTATGTTGAAAAATCAATTATCGGCAAACCCGTTGAAGCCATTTTACCGGAGTTAAAAGCTGTCATTATGGCGATGACCTTCCCAACACGGATGCACTGGGCTGATTACGATTTCGAATATATTCGCCCAATTCACTGGATTATTGCGCTATTAGATGATGAAGTTATCGACTTTAGTATTCTAAACGTCACAACTGGCCGCACAACGCAAGGGCACCGTTTCTTAGGCCAAGAAGTGACTTTGGCTAAAGCAACTGACTATGAAGCAGCCCTTGAAGCCCAATTCGTGATTGCTGATGAAGCTAAACGCCAAAACTTAATTCAAACGCAAATTGAAAAAATGGCGCAAGAAAACGACTGGCAAGTTGATTTAGATGCTAACTTATTAGAAGAAGTGACGAACTTAGTTGAATGGCCAACCGCTTTTTACGGTCAATTTGATGCTAAATACCTTGAAATTCCAGAAGAAGTGCTCATTACTTCAATGAAGGATAACCAACGTTACTTCTATGCACGGAGCCAAGCTGGTGATTTATTACCAGTCTTTATCGGCGTTCGTAATGGGAACGACGCTTTCATGGAAAACGTGATCGCAGGGAACGAAAAAGTCCTCACAGCGCGTTTAGAAGATGCTGATTTCTTCTACCATGAAGATCAAAAAGTAACCATCGCTGAAAACGTCGCTAAGTTACAAAACGTTTCTTTCCACGATAAAATTGGGAGCCTTGCTGAAAAGATGACCCGTGTTGGTTTAATCGCTCAATTCTTAGGTCAAAAATTCGGTTTATCTGAAGCTGAATTAGTTGATTTACAACGTGCTAGCGACATCTATAAATTCGATTTAGTAACCGGCATGGTCGGCGAATTTGCTGAATTACAAGGTGTGATGGGTGAAAAATACGCGCTATTACAAGGCGAAACACCTGCTGTTGCGACTGCTGTTCGTGAACATTACATGCCAATCAGTGCAGAAGGCGCCTTACCTGCAACGAAAGTCGGTGCTGTTTTAGCAATTGCTGATAAGTTCGATAGTATGGCTGATTTCTTCGCTGTTGGGATGATTCCAAGTGGTTCAAACGATCCATACGCATTGCGTCGTCAAGCTTACGGGATTGTCCGGATTTTAGAAAACCAAGACTGGCACTTCCCAATGGCTGATTTCCAAGCAGCTATGAGCGACATTGTTAAACAACAAGCTAATTTCGATCTAGATTGGTCAGCCAATGCAGCTGCCATCAGCGATTTCTTAACGGATCGTGTTCGTCAACGCTTTAACGGGATGCGTCCTAAGGTTCGTCGAGACATCGTCGACGCTGTCTTGAAAAACCGAGGGCAAGACCCAGTTGTGATGTTTGAAGCCGCTAAAGTGCTCTCAGCACATCAAGATGATGCTGATTTCAAAGCAACAATTGAAGCGATCACGCGTGTCTTACGTTTAGCTGAAAAAGTTGACTTTGAAACAACTGATTTAACGGTTAATCCATCGTTATTTGAAAACGATGCTGAAAAAGCACTTTATACAGCAGTCGAAGACTTACGTGGCGCAACAGCGACAAATACGTTAGCTGAAAATTATGCCGCGTTACAAACACTACGACTATTAATTGAAGCTTACTTCGATGCCACAATGGTAATGGCTGAAGATGAAGCCGTTCGTCGTAATCGTTTGACACAACTCATGATTATCGCTCAAATCGCGCTTAGCTTAGGCGATTTAAACGAATTGATTGTTAAATAAGCAATTCAAAAGGGGATAATAAACATGTTACAAATGAAACGGGTTTATGAAGCAGCCGCCGATTCTGACGGTTATCGGATCTTGGTTGATCGAATTTGGCCACGGGGGATTTCAAAAGAACGCGCCGAAATTGAGACGTGGGCTAAAGAAATTACACCCACCACTGACTTACGGAAGTGGTTTGGTCATGAACCAGCTAAGTTTCCCGTTTTTAAAGAAAAGTATCTTGCTGAAATTGCTACCAACCCGGATTGGCCAGAATTCTGTCACTTAGTGCAGCATCAATTAGCGCTTGGTGATGTGACGCTCGTCTATGCGGCTAAAGATCCGCAATATAACCATGTTGTGATTTTAATGGCACTTTTAAAAAAGACGCTTGACAAGTAATAAAAATGTTTGTTATATTTATTTGCAACTACACCTAAATGGTGCTATGATATATAGTGTATTTTTGTGCTGATAATCCTAAGAGTCGCATTTCATTGTGAGGTGCGGCTTTTACAGTCTTAGTACAAATTGAAGTGAATTGTGAGGTGAGACCAATGGCGGGTAAGATTCCGAACGAAGTCATCGATGAGATTCGGAGCCAGACTAATATTGTTGATGTTGTTGGTCAATACGTTCAACTCAAGAAAGCCGGCAAGAACTTATTTGGGGTTTGTCCTTTTCATGATGAGAAGACACCATCATTTTCTGTGAGTGAAGAGAAACAGATTTTCCATTGTTTTTCTTGCGGTCGCGGGGGGAACGTCTTCAAGTTCTTGATGGAATTGGAACAAATTAGTTTTCCAGAAGCACTGACGAAGGTCGCAGATTTTGCTGGAGTGACATTGGCGGATAGTTATAAGCCAACTGCTGTTCATCGCGAATCAAGCGAGGTTACGCAGTTTAAGCAACTCTATCAACAAGCCAACGAACTGTTTAAACATATTTTAACTAGTACGGTGGCTGGGCAACTAGCGCTTGATTATTTACACGAACGACAGATGACCGATGCGTTAATTGAGACCTTTAGTATTGGTTATTTACCGGATCAATCGGATCTATTGTTGACGTTTTTCCAGAATAAGGATATTCCTTATCAGGTATTGCGCCAATCCGGATTGTTTATTGAAACACAAACGGGTAAGTTACACGATCGTTTTTCTGGGCGGGTAATGTTCCCAATTCGAAATGCGCAGGGTGAGGTCATCGCCTTTTCCGGGCGGGTTTTAACCAAACAGCCGGATCAACCAAAATATTTAAATAGCCCTGAAACCGTGATTTTTAATAAGCGGAAAGTACTGTTTAACTATGATTTGGCTAAACAAACCATTCATCAATCCAAAAAAGTTTATCTTTTTGAAGGCTTTATGGATGTGATTGCGGCCTATTCGGCGGATGTCGTCAACGGTGTCGCGTCAATGGGGACGAGTTTGACCACCGAGCAGTTGAACCTATTGGCACAACAAGCGCAGGAATTAGTGGTGTGTTATGATGGGGATCAACCCGGGATTGAAGCGATGAAACGGGCGATTAACCTATTGCAACAGCATACGACACTTGAATTGAGCGTCGTCGTCTTACCAGGCGGCGTCGATCCGGATGAGTACGTCCGTCAATATGGTGGTCCGCAATTTAAGGAAACCTTGCAAAATGGAACGGAAACGCCCATTGCGTTTGAATTGCGTTACTTGAAACAAGGGTTAAACCTCGATAACGAGAAGGACCAGCTTGATTACGTACAACAAGCATTAGAAGTTGTGGCGCGTGTTGAGTCGCCTTTAGCAATCGAAGTTTACTTGAAACAGGTCGAAGCCGATAGCGGGATTACGCTGGATACATTGAAGCGGCAGTTACAAACGGTGCGGGTTAAACATGCCACGCAAGTCCCCATCAATCAGGTGGGACAACCGGAAGCACCGCCATACTTTAATGATTTTCAGGCGCCACCGCTACCGCCAGAAGAAATGGCTGGGGCTTTTGGCGATCCACGGACGATTGCGCCCAAGCGACAACCTAAACGGTTAACGCGGATTGAGCATGCTGAGCAAGAAATTTTGCACATGCTGATTCATAACGAAGATGTGCGTTTACAACTCGAAAATAATGCAGACTTTAGCTTTGTGCACACCCCGTATCAACTCTTATATGAGTTATGGCGGTCCTTCATCGCAGAAGGGCAACCGGCTGATATAGCGGGTTTCACGAGTTATATTCCAGATGACTTGCAGGAACTAGTCGTTCAGATTGATCTTCTTGATTTACCTGAAGAGGCTAATCAAGAAGCGTTGAACGATTGTTTGGCGGTCATCGGGCAAAATTCGATTCAGGAACGTTTAAAAGAAGCAAAAATCGCCTTAAAAGAGGCAACTAAATTAGGCAATCATAGTGAGGAACTACGGTTAACTAATGAAGTGATACAACTTGTTTCGCAAATGAAATGAGATATTAACTAGGAGGTTTCTGAATGGCTGACAATAAAAAAGCTGATACGAAGAAATTAGACACTGCGGTTAAGGCCTTAATTAAGGAATACAAACCCAAAAAAGAAATCACCAATGATGAATTAGTGGCAAAAATCGTTAAACCATTTGCACTTGAAGCAGATGAAATCAACGAATTAATGCAACAAGTGGAAGATCACGGGATTGGGATCGTCGATGAAGACGGGAATCCAAGTGCTGCCACATTAAAAAAAGAAAAAGTTTCTGCTAAAGAATTAAAAGATATGTCTGCACCAACTGGGATCAAAATCAATGATCCTGTTCAGATGTATCTTAAGGAAATCGGACGTGTTTCTCTTTTAAATGCGCAACAAGAAGTTGACTTGGCCTTGAGAATCGAACAAGGTGATCAAGAAGCTAAACAACGTCTTGCCGAAGCTAACTTACGTTTGGTGGTCTCAATCGCTAAACGGTACGTCGGCCGTGGCATGCAATTCTTGGATTTAATCCAAGAAGGGAACATGGGCTTAATGAAGGCTGTTGAAAAATTTGATCATCGTAAAGGGTTCAAGTTCTCAACTTACGCCACATGGTGGATTCGTCAAGCGATTACGCGTGCGATTGCCGATCAAGCTCGGACAATTCGGATTCCAGTTCACATGGTTGAAACGGTTAACAAGTTAATCCGGATTCAACGTCAATTACTCCAAGATTTAGGGCGCGAACCAACGCCTGAAGAAATTGGGGCTGAAATGGATATGAACACGGATAAAGTTCGTGAAATCTTGAAGATTGCTCAAGAACCAGTTTCCCTTGAAACCCCAATCGGTGAAGAGGACGACTCACACTTAGGCGATTTTATCGAAGATCAAGATGCAACTAGTCCTGAAGAACATGCTTCTTATGAATTGTTGAAAGAACAATTAGAAAGTGTCCTAGACACCTTAACAGATCGTGAAGAAAACGTCTTACGTTTACGTTTCGGTCTTGATGATGGTCGGACACGGACGTTAGAAGAAGTGGGTAAAGTATTCGGTGTAACCCGCGAACGGATTCGTCAAATCGAAGCCAAAGCATTGCGGAAACTACGCCACCCATCGCGTTCAAAACAATTAAAAGATTTCTTAGAATAAATTCAAAAAACGGTCATCTAAAAAGATGGCCGTTTTTAATTTGGACAATACTTCAAATAATAAATCTTATGTCAACTAGATGTATCTTTCAACACTAAAGACACTGATAGAGCGTTTGCTAAAGATTGAAAATGCCCCATAACCCAAAGCCAATCATCATGAGTGCCATTAAGCCCCCTGAGTACAGGGCAATTGGCATGAAGTACGAAACGTTGCGATTGGCCTCTGTTTTTAAATACTTGAAAGTATTTAAAGTTGCGTAAACCTGATAGAGACCGAGCATTAAAAGGACAACACTTAAGAAGATAGACATAGGACAACCTCCAAATCATTATTTAAAACGCTTTCTTTTATTTAACTAGAGTATAGAACGGCGAGGATGATTATGCAACCTTTAACGACAATCAATATTCATAATGAGACGATTGTTTGATGCGAGCTTAGTCTGCTTTGACGCTCAAAATTTGGTATACTAACTGTAACAATCAAAGTTTCTAGAATGGAGTTTTATTTTTGTCACCAATTAATTTATCGAAACGTTTAGCTGCAGTTGCGCAGTTCGTCCCACAAGATAGCATCGTTGCTGATATCGGCTCAGATCATGCTTATTTACCAATCTGGCTCACAGAGCAAAAACGATTAAAGGGGGCCATCGCGGGTGAAGTGGTTGCTGGACCTTTTGAATCAACCCAAACACATGTGATCCAATGGCACTTAGAGGACCAAATTCAAGTCCGGTTAGGTGATGGTGTCGAAGTGCTTAACCCCGAAGAAGACCAAGTCACCTGTATTGTGATTGCGGGGATGGGTGGTCTATTGATTACTGAAATATTGGAACGTGGCTTAGCACATCTAAACGGGCACGAACGATTAGTCCTACAACCTAATATTATGGAACCCACCGTCCGGGAATGGTTAATGAAGCACCACTACGCCATTGTAGAAGAAGCAATCGTTGCTGAAGACGGTCATATTTACGAAGTCATCGTTGGTGAACCAAGAACTGAGACTGTTGAACTCGACGAAGCTGACTTAGTATTCGGCCCAGTTTTACGACGCTGTCAACCGGCAGATTTCCAATTGAAATGGTCAACTTTATTAAATAAGAAACGTCATTTATTGGTGCAACTTCAAGGTGCTCAGGTCACGCCAACTGAAAAAATTGCTACAGTGCAACATGAAATTCAATTAATTGAGGAGGTTCAAACATGGGACAATTAATCGCGAGTGACTTGATTGCGGCGATTGAAGAGTATGCGCCATTAGCGCTTAGAGAGGGTAATGATCCAACAGGTTTTCAAATTGGTCGCCGTGATAAGGTGGTTAAGAAAGTACTCGTCACATTAGATGTTCGGCCGGAAGTGGTCCAAGAAGCGATTGATAACGAGATCGATTTTATTTTTGCCCACCACCCAGTGATGTTCCGACCTGCACGCAATCTTGATCTAAGTGATCCGCAAAATAAGATGTACGCTGATATACTGACGCATGATATGACGGTCTATGCAGCCCATACCAATCTCGATAAGGCGCAAGGTGGGATGAATGATTGGTTGGCAGCAGCGTTAGCACTTAAAAATGTGCAACCGTTCAACGTGACTGATTATGAAGCATTAATGAAATTGGCTGTTTTCGTACCTGAAACACATGCGGATGTGGTACGCCAAGCGTTAGGGCAAGCTGGTGCCGGTGAATTAGGAAACTATCAAAACTGCAGTTTTAGCGCTGAAGGCACCGGTCGTTTTGAACCGCAAGCTGCGGCTGATCCGTTTATTGGACAAGCGGGTCAGGCAGAAGCGGTTGCTGAAGTTAAAATAGAGGTTATTTTACCAGCAGCTAAAAAGAACCGCGTGTTAAAAGCGATGCTTGCTGTACATCCTTACGAAGAACCAGCGTATGATTTAATCCCATTGGCTAATCAACAACAACCTATCGGGATCGGGCGCATTGGTCAAGTTGATCAACCAATGACAGTCCGGGACTACGCCCAATTTGTTTGCGAAACGTTTGATTTAACCGGTCTCCGCTTGATTTCAAATGAACCTGATAAATTAGTTGAAACAGTTGCAGTAGTTGGCGGTGATGGTGGTAAGTTCTTCCCCGCTGCTCTGCAAGCCAAGGCTGATTTGTATATTACTGGTGACGTTTATTATCATACGGGTCATGACATGTTAGCGGCCGGATTATCCGTTATCGATCCTGGTCATCATATTGAAAGCATTGTGAAGACTAAGATGACTGCGTTATTTGAAGAATGGCGTCAAATAAACGATTGGCAAGTTACTTTTATTAAATCTCAGCAAAAAACTGATCCGTTTACATTTATTTTTAATGCGAAGTAGGTTAGAATAGAATTAGTATTAAATAATATCTAGGAGGCTTCACCATGGCTAAATATGAAAAATTAATTCCGCGTTTTCTAGAATATATCACAACAGAAACTCGTTCAGACGAAAATGCGACGACGATTCCATCAACACAAACACAAGTGGTTTTCTTACACAAATTGATGGATGACTTGAAAGAAATCGGCTTAAGCGACGTTAAGTATAACGAAAAAAACGGCTATGTTACAGCGTTATTACCAAGTAATATCGATAAAAAAGTGCCAACAATGGGCTTTTTATCTCACGTTGATACAGCAGATTTCAATGCCAAGGGTGTTAATCCCCAAACAATTGAAAATTATGATGGCGAATCAATTATCAAATTAGACGAAGCTGGTCAATTTGTTTTAGATCCTAAAGAATTCCCTAACATGAAAAACTATAAGGGCCAAACATTAATTACAACAGACGGCTCAACATTATTAGGTTCAGATGATAAATCTGGGGTTGCTGAAATTATCACAGCGATGGATTACTTCATCCAACATCCTGAAATCAAACATGGCGACATCAAGATTGGTTTAGGACCAGATGAAGAAATCGGCACAGGTGCTGATCGCTTCGACGCTGAAGATTTTGCAACAGACTTCGCTTATACAATGGATGGCGGCCCAATTGGTCAACTTGAATATGAAACATTTAATGCAGCTGCAATGAAAGTTGATATTCAAGGTAAAAACGTGCATCCTAGTGAAGCTAAAGACATCATGATTAACGCTTTACAAGTTGCTGTTGATTTCCAAGATGCTTTCCCACGCGATGAAGTACCTGAAAAAACAGATGGCCGTCAAGGTTTCTATCACTTATTGAGCTTAGACGGTACTGTTGATGAAGCACACATGGCCTATATCATCCGTGATTTTGATCGCGATGGTTTAGAAACACGTAAAGCATTTGCTGCTAAAGTGGCTGAAGACATGAATGCTAAATACGGTGAAGGTCGCGTTAAAGCAACCATTAAAGATCAATATTACAACATGGCAGAAGTCTTAAAAGATCATATGGATGTTGTTGATTTGGCTAAGGACGCTATGGAAGCAATCGATATCAAACCATTAATCGAACCCGTTCGTGGTGGGACAGATGGTTCTAAGATTTCATTCATGGGAATTCCAACACCAAATATCTTTGCCGGTGCTGAAAATATGCATGGTCGCTACGAATTCGTTTCAGTTCAAACGATGGAAAAAGCGGTCGATACAATGATTAAGATGAACGAATTAAACGTTGAAAGAAACTAAAGATATAAAAAAGAGTCCAACAATTCAATTTGTTGGGCTCTTTTTATGCTTAATTTAAGCTTGATTAGTTGTCAGTAAACCTTTTAGTTGCTCAATTGGTAGTTGGCCGGGCGCGCTAGGTGTTTCGAGATAGCCAAAACTGATAACTGAGCCAAATTGACCGCCAAAGATTCGCGAGGCGACACCAAATTCAGACATTGCCATTGTCGTCAATGGTTTATCGAATTGATGCGTAAAACTTTGAGTGGCTGCTAACAAGCGGGTTGTATCTGCTGGTGATTGGGCCGTCGTCGCTAATTTCAAGAGGTCCGCATCAGGGTCGGCTTGCATGGCTAATAATTGCGTGCGCAAGGTATCATTATCCGGTGTTTGAACGGTATCATGATGACTCAAAAGCACTTGGTAATGCTGTTGATGGGCTAATTCAACCAATTGATGACGTTGCTCGGCTGCTAGTGACCACTCTAAATCGATTGCTTGACCAATATGGGCTTTGATCAAGGGAGCGTAGTAGGTGAGGTAGTCTTGAGCTGATGCTAAGCCACCATCGTTAGTGGTTCTAACCGTTAAAATTAAGGGCAAATCAAGCGCGGCTATTTTTTCAGCAGCGGTCAATAGTTGTGCAGGAGCTTGCCAATAATCAAGGCGCCATTCGAGAATATCGATGGCGTCTTTTTTTTGATTGATGAGGATTAGTTCGTGCAAACAGTCGTCCAAATGGCGTGGCATTAGGGAAACTGCCGTTTGGGTTTGACCGGTAGTAAACTCGAGGTGCATTTCAAAAACTCACTTTCTTAAAGAGATTGATCGATATGGTTGACGAGATATTGTCCGTCAACCTGTTTGAATTCCCAGATTTCGCTGAAACGTTCGATATAAGTTGCTTCACGGCGTTTTTCATTATCTTCGTCTGATGAGCGGTCATTAGTGAAATAATCGCGCATTTGGGCCGTTACAAGGACTTTACGGACGTTTGGATTGTCCGATAGGATCAGTTCCTCTGAGATGATGGTCAGACTTTCCAGCTGATTATGTTTATGTTGGCGTTGATAACGATTTAAAATACGTTGTTGCTGCCGTTGGAAATGAGGGGTCATGAGCGGTGCGACCAAACTAAGATCATTGGTGGTCCAAGCAGCTTCGATTTGGTAAAAGCATTCTTCAAAACGTTCGCGGGTTGCATCGTCAATCGTGACGGTTCGTGATAGAGCCCGTTCGTGACGCCGCGCTAGCCAGTCGCGTTTCTTGCGGATAATCATTAAGAAGGCTGATATGATAAAAAAGATTGCAAAAACGAGGTTGTTGAGAAAACTACGGGGCCCGTAGTAACCCCGGCGACCGTAATAATTGTTCGTTGTTCTGTCGGTGGTCGTACTTGTGCTGCCTCCAAACGAACCACTAGAGGTTGAACCACCGCCACCACCTGAAGCCCCACCGGCTCTTGCATAGGTAGCAGTTGGCGCTAGACAAATGAGACTTAATAATAAAATGAAACCAATGATTAATTTTTTCATATTCGACCTCGCTATTAAATAACATTAGTCACTATTTTAGAGGAATTAATGGGATTAGGCAATTTAAAGATTAGTAACGTTTAATCTTAACATTAAAAAAAGAGCCGGGATTTTATCCCAACTCCTTTTTGTGATCGTTTAAACTTTTAACGATGAGCAATATCGATTTCTGCCAACCAAGTTAGCGCAAGCGGGAGCCACTGGGCAACCGGTTCATTAACGTCTTGTGGTTTACCGGGACGCTGGGTTACTTTATTGGCCAATGCCAAACCGTGAACACCATCACTGAATAAGTGATACTCAGTTGTGATGTTTAACCGATTTAGTTCAGTGACGTACAGTAATGAATTGATGGCTGGTACGAGTTCATCAGTTGCCGTTTGCCATACGAAACACGGTTTGGCCCATTTTGTTAATGTGTCCTGTGCGTGCCAGAGACGTTGATCAGTTGTAATCCGCTCTTTTTCACTTTCTTCTTTAGGAAAACCAGCGTCTAAATCAATGACAGGATAGCTCAAAATAACTGCGGCATGGTGGCCACGATAACTGTCGAGTTAATATTGTGTGTTCAGTTCAGGGTTAGTAGCGATACCGTTAAAAGTAGCCACTAGATGCCCACCAGCTGAGAAACCAACGAGTACGATTCGTTCGGGATCAACCTTTTGCACTTCTGATTGATCTGTAATCCACTCGATCGTTTTAGCGAGCTGTTGGAGTGCTGTAGGATAAACCATTTGGTTTGGTTCGATGAGTTGATAAGGTAAGACAACTGCATGGCAGCCTTCAGCTAATGCCTTTAAGACAATTGGTTCTGTTTCACGCTGTGAATGGTAGCGAAAACCACCTCCTGGGCAGATAATCACGACCGGTTGATAGCGAGTGTTGTTAAAATCTTGATTGGAATCTAGCCAGTAGGCTGTAACTTGAAAGTCCTGGTGATTCGTTGTGAGCGTTTGATTCATAATTTGCATAGATAGACAGCCTTTCCGTCTGAATAAGCGAAGCGCTTTCAGTTGATGTTTTTATTTTACTTTAAATAAATAACACCTGTCAATACAATCGGGGAAATATATTTCAGGCTATGAACAATACGAGTGCTTTTAAAAACGACTTTAAAAAGCCGATTATTTAAAGTATGATAGTTGCTAGAGGAAAAATGCAATGATATCAGGTTATACAGCACTTTATGGCTTGATTGCGCACCCAGCGCAACATAGCTTATCACCCTTTATTCACAATACTGGTTTTCACCAAATTCAAATGGATGCGCGCTATGCCGTCTTCGATAGTCAGGCAACACCGGCAGCAATCGCCAGCGCAATTAAGGCGCTAGGTATTCGGGGCGTTAATCTATCGATGCCTTATAAGCAATCACTTGTCCCGCTAGTGGACGACTTAACGCCAACGGCTAAATTAGTGGGGGCCATTAATACCATTAAAAATGAGGCTGGCCATTTAACAGCAACCAATACGGATGGTGATGGTTTTTGGCGTGCCTTACAAAAAGCACATCCCCAACGCAGATATCGTTCTGTCGTTATTCTAGGTGCTGGTGGGGCGGCACTAGCGGTAATTGAGGCTGCCGTGCGGTATGGTGTGCAGCAGATGACCGTTTTTAAACGTGCTAATGCGACTTATGATTCAGTCATTCAACGATTGGCTCAAATTAGCGTTGCTAGTGGTCTACAGATTACTGTTGAACCGTACGATGACCAGTTAGCATTGGCAACTGCCTTGCAAAATGCTGATTGTTTAATTAATGCAACCAATATTGGCATGGCCGCAACGCCGGGTAATCCCTTACCAATTAACTTACTGCAATATTTGCCCGAAGATAGCCTTGTCGCAGATCTAATTTACGCACCGCGAGAGACTGCGTTTTTAAAAGCAGCTCAAAAAGCGCATTTAAAAACGCAAAATGGCCTGGGCATGCTGATTGAACAAGCGGCCTTGAGTTTTGAATTCTGGACCAACGAATCAATGGCGACAACGCCAATTTACCAACATCTAAATGGAGGCAATGATGCATCATGATTATTCAATTTAAAGCAACAACGAGCAAATCACTCATCCAAGATTTTTGTGAACGACAACGCCAAGCTGGTGTCGTGGTTTACCAATCAGCACAACACGTCGCATTAATTGGACTTAAGGAAGTGACATTAACTGCTGCAGAACAAGCAGGCGTCGATTCAATGACAACTGATGAACCAAGTTATGTTTTAAGTAGTCGATTATTCCAACCTGAAAATACAATCATTCAATTACCACACAGTACAATTGGTGGCGAGCAGTTTACGATGATGGCCGGGCCATGTTCGGTAGAATCAGCTGAGCATATTTTAGCGATGGCTAAAGTGGCCAAGGAAGGGGGCGCAACTTTACTGCGTGGTGGCGCCTATAAGCCACGGACTTCACCTTACTCATTCCAAGGAATGGGTGAAGCTGGGCTCAAAGCACTCCGCCAAGCAGCCGATGCAACAGGCATGGATGTCATTACGGAGGTCATGGATGAAACGCATGTGGCCCTAATTGCACAATACACAGATGTCTTCCAAATTGGGGCTCGGAATATGCAAAACTTTTCATTGTTAAAGGCCGTTGGGCAGACGAACATTCCGGTTGCTTTAAAACGTGGTCTAGCCGCTACAGTTGATGATCTATTAAATGCTGCTGAGTATATTGCAGCCAACGGTAATCGCCAAATCATGCTCTTAGAACGCGGAATTCGGACTTTTGATAATCAATATACCCGCAATACGTTTGATTTAAACGCGGTTCCTGTCCTTCAAAAATTATCACACTACCCAGTGATCGTTGATCCAAGTCATGCGACGGGGGAATGGGACTTGGTGACACCGATGGCTAGAGCCGGCGTAGCAACTGGTGCCAGCGGGATGATGGTGGAGATTCATGACCATCCTGAAGTCGCCTTTTCCGATGGGCCACAAGCGTTGAAACCCGCGACTTATTTAGAAATGTGTCGTCAGATCTGGGCGATTGATCAATTGATGCGGTCGTGGTAAAAATGCCAACTATTTCGGTTAATTTAACGACGCAAGAATATCAAATTAAAATTGAAAATGGCTTAGCGACTTCAATCGGGCGCGAAGTTCAACAGGTGTGGTCTGCACGTAAAATTGCATTGGTCACAGATACGATTGTCGGCCCTTTGTATCAAGCACAAGTTGCTGCGCAATTAACGCAAGCTGGTTTTCAGGTCACTGTCCTTACCGTCCCGGCAGGCGAATCCGCTAAGTCTCTCGAACAAGCGATGAGCCTCTATGAGGCATTGGTGACGGCCAACTTTAATCGCAGTGATGGTCTGATTGCTCTCGGTGGCGGCGTTGTTGGGGATTTAACGGGTTTTGTTGCCTCAACTTATATGCGGGGTTTACCGTTTATTCAAATTCCCACTTCCTTATTAGCGCAAGTGGATAGCAGCGTTGGCGGTAAAACGGCTGTTGATTTACCAGCGGGAAAAAATTTAGTCGGGACTTTTTATCAACCTGAGCTCGTTTTAATTGATCCGCAAATGCTCGAGACGCTACCACAACGGCAATTAGTCACTGGTTACGCTGAAGTGATCAAAGTAGCGGCCTTAGTCGGTGCCGATTTTTGGAACCTCGTTCAACAAATCGAATCGCCGACTGCAATTTTGGATAAAGCCCCAGAGCTGATTGCGCGCAGCATTGCCTATAAGGCGCAGATTGTGATGGCGGATGTTCAAGAAAGTGGGCAACGGCGGTTGTTGAATTTCGGTCATACAATTGGCCATGCTGTTGAGTCTTTGGCAGACGGTGAGTTAACGCATGGCGAAGCGGTTAGTATCGGGTTAATGGCGATTAGTCGCCTTTTCGAACAACCGACTCAAATTACGGCACAACTGCAAACTGTTCTTGAACGGGTTGGCTTACCGGTCACGCACCCGTTATTACAATCACCCGCATTATTTGAGAAAATTGCGCATGACAAGAAGAATCAAGGCGCTCTGATTAACATTGTTTATTTAAAAGCGATCGGACAGCCAACTATTTTACAACTACCATTAACGCAATTTAGTACCCAATTAAAAATGAAACGGCGCTCGTTTTAGAAAATACTGGTAACCTGCAGGCAGATACTTTACAATTAGACTAGATTGAAACTGATTTACAGGGGTTGATTCACTAGATGCAGTTAATTTTAATTGGGTTTATGGGTTCTGGTAAAACAACCATTGCACGTAAAGTCGCACATCATTTCAAGAGCGAATGGATTGATTTGGACAAATACATCATGCGGGAACAGCAGATGACGATTAACGAAATTTTTGCCATTAAAGGCCAATCTGCGTTTCGGCAGATGGAATTTGAAGCACTTGCAAAATTGGTTCAAGAAGATGTCGTCATTGCGACCGGTGGTGGTGTGGTTGATGACGCACAGACGCGCTATCTACTGGAACAAAGTGGCATCCCCATCTTTTACTTAAATGGGAGTTATGAGGCGCACTGGCGCCGCGTTTCGCGTAATGATCGCCGACCACTGGTCAATCAACTTGGTCATGATGGTTTACGGGAGTTATATCACGAACGACGCCCTAAATATTATCGTTTGGCAGACTACACGATTTTCTTTCAACATAAAACACCAAACATGATGTTGACGGAAATTGAAGGACAACTGCCGCGCATTCAAAAAAACTGGCTAAGCGACATGCTTAGTCAGTTTTTTTAATATTAAAAAAAGCATATCATTGGCTTTTTGAGACCGGTTACTTGTATGATAGAGTTAGAAAGAGGAGGGATGCCCATGACTTTTAAATTACCAGCATTACCGTATGAGTATGTTGCTTTAGATCCCTATATCGACTCCGAAACAATGCATCTTCATCATGATAAGCATCATAAGACTTATGTGACGAAGTTAAACGCAGCCTTGGCAAAACACCCCGACTTAGCTAGCAAATCCTTACACGACTTGCTAACACACATTAATGATCTTCCTGAGTCATTACAGACACCGATTCGCAATAACGCAGGGGGTCACGCTAATCATAGCTTTTTCTGGCGAATTTTGACTGAAAATGCCCCACTGATGCCAACAGGTGAATTATTAGAAAAAATTGAAGCACGTTTTGGCACCTTTAAAGATTTTCAAGCTGAATTCAATAATGCCGCACTAGGTGTTTTTGGTTCCGGTTGGGCATGGTTAGTCGTTGATCACGACGGTGAATTGCAAATCATGACCACCCCTAACCAAGATTCACCAATCATGAGTGGTAATCGCCCATTGATCGGTCTCGATGTTTGGGAACATGCATATTACTTGAAATACCAGAATAATCGCATTGACTATATCGAGAATTTCTGGAAAATAATTAATTGGCCGCTTGTGGCGGAATTAATCTAAGCAGCGGCCAATAGATGACAACAACCGGAGTGGTTTCGTGCGTTTCCGCTGGGCTGTTGTCATTTTTTGTGTCACGATTTAAATTGTTTAAAGAGGCGCTACTATGCTTATCAAGATAGTAGCGCCTTTTACATAATGACTATTATGCTTTACAAACTAGTTGATTTGAATTACACTACTAATATGTTAAACAAACTAGTTAGGAGGTTAATATGGTACAAACAATATCAAGTCAAATGCTGAAAGGAATTTTACAAGGAATCATGCTAATGATTCTTGATAAAGGACCAGAATATGGCTACGGTTTAAGCAAAAAAATGAATCATTATGGCCTTGAAAACGTACCTAAAGGGACTATTTATCCATTACTTACGACCATCGAAAAACGGGGGTTGCTAGTCAGCAAAATTAAAAAGTCGGATGAAGGGCCAGATAGAAAATACTATTTTATTACGGCAGAAGGGCAGATTGCTAAAAAGGAATTTATTAATGAGTGGGGCCAGTTACAAACTACGGTTCTTAAATTAATCGAAGAGGAGTCGCAAATATGACAAAGATTAAGGCGTTAATTCAAAAGAATAACCAACTAAGGTTAGCGTTAAATACTGAAAATAGACAGTTTTATAATGATTTATTACTATACATGCGATGTCAATCAATTACACGAAACGAAGAAATAGTTGAAAAACAATTATTAGTAATTCTTGAAGATATTTTGGACGCGCAACAAGATCACATTAGTGCTGAAACTTATTTTGGAAAAAATGTCAAAACGATTGCTGACGAATTGATGGTGGAGATACCACGTAATTTTTTGGGGATGATGCGTTTTTTATTATTGGGAATGGGAGCATACATAATTGCATTTTCATTACCTAGTTTGCTAAGTCATGATGCCTATTTTGATATCGGGACAATCTTATTAGCTGCAAGTTATTTTGTTGTACTAATCGGGTTACTTTTTAGAAATATAGGCAATACTATTTACACAGCTAAAATAAACTATACAAAGCGGATTATGCGCTGGTCGATTTGGACAGTAGGTTTTGCTGGTGGTATTCTAATTTCGATATTAGTTAAAACACCGCTGCAAATAAAATTTTCTGGATGGTTAGTGCTTAGCGCGCTAACGATTTTAGTGATAGCATATCTATTACTAAAAAATAGACAGCAAAATCATCATTAATCTGATTATCGGCCAATAAAAAAATTCGTCCAGTTGGACGAATTTTTTCGTTAGAGATTACTATCCGTTGTAAAGTTCAATGGTGAGAGGTTTGCACTGTCCGTAATGAGCTTAACAGTGAGGCGTTCCATTTCGTGTTGCGCAAGTTGGGCTGCTTTAGCAGAACCTTTGGTCATCAACATCGTTCGTTGGTGCGCATCGGTTTCAGCTGCAACAAGCTTGTCAGTAGCAACGATATTTTGCACCATCAAACTGTTGATGTGTTTTTGTGTTTGTTCTAAGTCTTTAGCGAATTTAGCGTAGTGGGCATCGACTAGAATACCAGCTAATTTATAGGTCCAATAGATGGAATCCTTTGAATAATCTTTTGTACCTTTTTGGTAGTTAACTGGGACATCATCAGCACCGGCGTAAAATGGCACGTAGACGCTCTGTGCAGTCACACCCATCGCTAACCAGTGGATACCGCTGACATCAACAGGGCGGTTAGGACGCATTTGAAGAATGTGTGACTCTTGTGTTTTCGCTAAACTAATTGGGCGGAAAGCATGTTTTTCTTGTGGTGTGCCGTGACCAATTGGATCGTAGACGGTCCCTTCATAGTGCGAGCCTAAAATCTGAGCGACATCTTCGACTTGAATAGGTGCATCAGGTTGGCGTAAGAAGGGCAGGTTAAAGTCTTGTGGTTGTTGTTCAACAGACGGTGTTAAAAGCTTTTGACCGTACCAAACACGTGGTGTGTTGTAAACGAGGTCGCTTTGATCTTGTGTCCCAAAGATGTTGCGGAAATTAAACGGTGTGCCAGCTTGCCAGAGGTGGTTATCACGGGCAAAGTTTTGAAGCCCCTCAGAAGTCATAAAGGCCTCTGGTTGATCAAAATCAACTTCTTGAATGGCCAGTTGGTTGGCCACGACAGCGTAACTGTCATCAGGAATTCGTTGCGCGACCCAGTGATGACCACTACCAATTTCTAGGTACCAAACTTCATCAACGTCTGAAAAAAGAATACCGTTACTTTCGGTTGTGCCGTATTCACTGACAATCGCGCCTAAACGAGCAACCCCTTCGCGGGCAGTTTTCACGTATGGTAAAACAACAGTGATCATTGCTTCTTCAGCAATGCCGTTATCGATGTAGGGATCGAAGCCGAGTACGCGACTATTGCTATACGCACTTTCGGTCCCACTCATAGCCACGCCGTATTCATTGATACCATCTTCTTCGAATAAGCCGTATTCATCGGTCCATTCTGGGGTTGCGGTATATTTAGCGGCTTCTAGTGGTAGATCAAGCGTAAAGCCGGTGTCTTTTGAAACAAAGTGAGGTGCTTTCGTTAATTGTTGGTGGGGATGAATCACCATGTGTTTAGGCCAAGCAGCTTGGCTATCTTCGTTTCGTGCGATTAAGGTCGAGCCATCTGCGCTCGCTTTTTTACCGACCAGAACACTGGTACAGGCGGTTAATTGACGATAAAGGGGTTCACTCATAATAATGCCTCCAAATAAATTCGATATTAATGCTCATTATACAATCTTTTAGGGGAAAACACAGCAATTACCGTTGCCCAATTGCGCTAAAACAGGCATAATAATAGTATTCGAAAAAAGGAGGCTATTATTATGCCATTAGTACACATCGATCTTATTGCTGGTCGTAGTCAAGCACAATTAAAACAACTTTGTGCTGACGTGACAGAAGCAATCTCAAAAAATACAGGGGCACCTGCAGAACACGTGCATGTTGTCTTAAATGAAATGCAACCAGACCGTTACTCAGTAGGCGGCGTTTTAAAAAGCGACGAAAAATAGAGTGTAACTCGAGCTGGTTAGGCTTTGAGGATTAACAGTAAAATTGGGAATTATGGTGGGTTCGCCATGATTCCCAATTTTGCAGTTGACCGGAAAAGGCTGCTCGAGGAGCACGTTTCATCCATTTAAAAAGCGATTCGACAATTCAGTCGGATCGCTTTTTGATTAGTCCATCTTAAAATATTGACGTAAATAATTCGCTACACCGTCTTGTGCGTTGGTTAGTGGGGTAATATCATCCGCGATTGCCTTAACTGGTGCAATTGCATTTTGCATCGCGACCCCGGTACCGGCATAGGCCAACATGTCTAAGTCATTACTTTCATCACCAAAGGCGATAATGTCGGCTTGGTCAATTTGGTAATGATTTGCTAAGCGTTCAAGACCAGTTGCCTTTTGAATACCGTGGTGCACGATTTCTAAGACGCTTGCTGGGCCACCCCACGTATTAACGGAAACTTGGGGGAATTGGCGTAAAATTTCAGCTCGCAAAGCAGCTTGGTCCTCGCGTTCGACGAAGACTGTTACAGCTGCTGGATCTTGTTGAAGTGATTTACGCGTTAGAATTTCATCTGATTTGAGCGTTGCGGGGAAAAACGAAAAAGTATTGCTGTAAGCTTGATCAGCTAAAAACATTGTTTTCCCTTCAGCGGCAATCATCTGAATTTTAAAACGTTCTTTTAATTGGAAGAGACTAAAAACGACGTCCTTATTAATGGTGTATTGATATTCGTCGGACCAATTTTGCCCAGGAATATGCATGAGGGCGCCGTTAAAATTGACCATCGGTGACGTGAGCCCTAATTGATGGTAGAAAGGTTCACTCAAGCGATTAGGCCGACCAGTCACAATACTGACAATATGGCCAGCTGATTGTAGTTGGGTGAGTGTTTCTTGTGTTTTAAGTGAAATTTTGGCTTCTGGATTTAAAGTCGTGCCATCCAGGTCTAAGGCGATTAATTTTTGGTTCATCATAGGGCCTCCTTTAAAGGGTACTTAAGCTATCATTCTAGGGATAAACGATTCAATTGTCAATTAACCTGTATTGTATCTAAAGCGGTTAAACAGTATAATAAAGCTATTGAAATAGCGTAGGAGGCAGTCAGATGGCAGATGAAGAAATGAACACGCAACAAGACGATTCAGCAATCGAAGATTTAAAGGAACGGATTTTAGCAGCGCTAGAAACCGTGATTGATCCTGAATTGGGGATTGATATTGTTAATCTAGGACTTGTCTACGGCCTTAACCTAGATGAAAAGGGCCTATGTACAATCGATATGACGTTGACGACGATGGGCTGTCCTTTAACAGATGTCTTAACGGATTCAATTCATCAAGCACTTGCAAAAGTCCCAGAGGTTAAAGATGTGAACGTTAATCTTGTTTGGTATCCAGCCTGGGACACCAGTAAGATGTCACGGTATGCACGAATTGCCTTAGGGATTCGTTAATCCTATTCGTATGAACCGCCTCCTTTCACCTGAGTGAGGAGGCTTTTTATGTTATTTAGTCTAAGAAATGAGTGGAATAATGACCCAAGAAACCTATTTGGCACAGTTAAAGCAAAGTGCAGTCTTTTTCAAAAACGTACCGCAACTAACAGCGCAATTTCAAGCGATCAAAGCAAGTTTAGCACGTCTACAACAAAAACAGTTACCACAGCACAATCTCCCAGTACTCGGGATTGACGAATCACTCTATCTAACGTTATTATTGGCAGCAGAGCAGGGTCAATTCAAGGCGGTCTCTTCACAGCGATTACAAGCGCAAATTAAAAAGACGGATCATTTACTCCGCAATTATCGGCAATATTTGCAAAATCAATTCGGCATGTGGGCTTATATTAGTCAGGATTTGACGGATAGTATCGTCCAACAGTTTCCCGATTGGCGCTTTTTGGAAATTATGGCTGGTAATGGCTACCTGAGTGCCGGTTTAAGGGCGGCAGGTGCCGAATCGGTCATTTGTACGGATAGTTTGGCCTGGACGAGCGAAAACCAGACAGGGCGGCAATTATTGACGCAGGTGGCACCTCTCGATGCACAGGCGGCGCTCAAACAATATGGTGATCAAGTGGATGCCGTATTGATGTCGTGGTCGCCCAACGGTGTGCCGATTGATTTAGCCGTTTTAAACCAATTACGGCAATTAGAAAACGGGCCCGTCCTTTTATGCTTGGGTGAGCGCTACGGTGCCACAAATAGTACTGAATTCTGGGATGCCGCTCATTTCCATAATGATCAACGTTTATCGCGGGTTAATCGCTATTTACGCCCGTTTGATTTAATGCGTGATCGGTTTTACTGGATTCAATAACGTATCAAGGAGGAATCAGCGTTTGCGTTTAAAAAAATTAGTGCTTGATGTTCTATTTGTCGGGGTGGTCGTCTTAGGCCTCCTCGTCATCAGTCAGCGAGCTAAATCGATGTACAGTGAACGACTTAATCATAATAGTTTATCGCAAAAGGCGGTTATCTTTAAGACGAAGAGTC
Organism: Latilactobacillus sakei subsp. sakei DSM 20017 = JCM 1157; assembly: GCF_002370355.1. Taxonomy (NCBI): domain Bacteria; kingdom Bacillati; phylum Bacillota; class Bacilli; order Lactobacillales; family Lactobacillaceae; genus Latilactobacillus; species Latilactobacillus sakei. Next base: position 1,538,840 of record NZ_AP017929.1, on the reverse strand, counting down.
ACCAATCGATTCAATCAACGATCCAAGCGATTGACAAGACCAAACTCAATAATTTCCAAGTGCAATTCAATGTCAATAATCATTTATCCTATGTTTATGCTAAAGGTAAGCAAGCTAATGTGCCGCTCAAGGACGGTCGTTTCTTCTCAAATTATGATTTTAAATCACGAATTCCGGTGGTGGTCGTCGGACAATCCCGGGTCAACGAACTCTATCAACCAGCTAGCCAGGCTTATTATCAGACTAAGAATCGTTACTTGTCAGTAATTGGGGTTGTGGGTACCAATCAGACAACTTCGCTTGACCAACACGTCTTTATTTCGGCTTCACCAGAGTTCGTCTTGAACAACCGCTCGCTAAACCAGGTAACGGTGTTAGTCGATGATCAACAAATCGGGGCGCATCTTAAAGAATATCAAAAGATCTTTAAGACCAAATCAATCTCCAATTTAACGCCTAAGAACACGCCGATTATTGGGGTCAACTGGTTGCGAGAAAATGGGACGGCAGCGATCATCCTGGTCTTGCTAATCATAGTTGCTGGGGTGCTTAGTCATTTATTTGCGCAATTGGTCAATGGCTATCACGCTCAAAAGAATTTGACCGCTAGCCTTTACCGTAAATATAGTATGGGACAAACGCAGATTTTTGCAGCACATCTCTTAAGCATGACACTGATCGGTTTTATTATCGGTAGTTGGTTCTTCTACTTAACACACTTGGGTATTATTTTCGGTGGGTTAGTGGTAGTTGATCTGGTTTTAATTGCTTATTTCTACTTTAGAATGACGCGCATTAAATCAGCGCACTAAAAAAGCAAGTTAGTTGCTAGACAACTGACTTGCTTTTTTTTGTATTTAAAGTGATAAATGTCGTTCGTTTAAATAATGTCGTAAATTAGGGCTTAAGATCATGGGTGCTGATTGAAGTGCTGTTAGGTTTCTTGCACCCAACATCGCCATGATTGACTGGATTTGAGCTTGCCAAGCCAATAATTGTTCAGCAGTTTCAGTAGGCCCCGTTTTGATCAGCATGTGTAAAATCTGACCTGAAATCCCAACAGCAGAAGCGCCAAGACGTAATGCTTTGACGATATCAAGCGGGTTACGAATCCCACCAGACGCCAAAATTGTTAATTCATTTTGGAAGGCTTGTGATTCGAAGAGTGATTCAACCGTTGATTGCCCCCAATCACTGAGGTAGTCGTAGGCTTTATCTCGGCGGCGTTCATTTTCAATTGTGACGAAGTTGGTGCCACCTTTACCGGAAACATCAATATTGGTAACGCCGACACTTTGCAATTTAGCAATTGTTTCGGCGCTCATCCCAAAACCAACTTCCTTAACGATCACAGGGACGTCTAAGTTGGCGACGATTTCGCCAATCTGATCGAGCCAGTAGAATTCACGATCACCTTCTGGCATCACGACTTCTTGCGCTGTATTGACGTGGATTTCAAGGGCATTGGCTTGGGTCATCGCTACCGCTTTTTGCGCAACCGATAGGTCATTACCAGCACCGATATTAGCGAGGATGAAGCCAGCCGGGTTAAATTCGCGAATCACACTAAACGTATCAACGAGTGTCGGATCTTTAATCGCCACGGACTGTGAACCGGTGGCCATTGGTAAGCCAGCAATCTGTGCCACTTGTGCTAATTGGGCATTTAACTTTTTAGTTTGTTGGCTCCCGCCAGTCATCCCATTAATGTAGAAGGGACTTTGCCAAGTGGTCCCAGCAAATTGCGTACTAATATCGACATCGGCAATTGCTAGTTCGGGTAAACTTTGATGGATAAAACGAAGCCCGTCAAAATCGTTTTGACGATCATCTTGATGAAATTTTTCTGCTAAAAAGACATGTTCATCTTTACGATGCGATTGGATAGATTGTTTTGGTCTCACCATGTTAGTCAACTCCTAATCTACAAGGTGAACGGCAAGGTTTAACCGTTCGATTTGATTATCACGCCATTTTTCAAAGAGTGACGTTGTATCAATTGCACGATCAATAATCACAATCCCGCAATCACCACCGCCAGCACCAGATGTTTTAGCAGCGCCACCGGCTTCTTCGGCGAGGGCGCCCATTTTCTGGAGTACAGGGGTTTCAATTGCGACGTGACTAAAATCGGCTAGTTCTTGTAATAATGCGCGATTGTGGCGCAATTCAGCTTGGATTTGTTGTAAATTGTTAGTTCGGAATCCTGCAACCATGTCTTCTAGGCAGGCTTTGCTAGCCTTTAAGAAGTTTTGATAGTCAGCTTGGCGTTCTGTTTTTGCCAGTGCGATTTTATCAACCAAATGAGAAGTTGAAGCGGGGGAACCCGTCCAACCAATCAAGAGTGATAATTCAGCAGGTGGTGTCAATAACTCGATTGATAATGACGGCCAAGGAATCGCCAATAATTCGTTCAACGTCATCGTTGGTCTAGTCTCTGCCAACCATTGCTTGTCAAAAGAGCGATAGGCAATCCAACCACCATAAACGCTGGCTGCAATATCCCCTAAAGAACCGTTACCTTGCACATCAAGATGGGCAATCGCGGCGAGTTTATAGAGTTGGTCGTTAGTTAGTTCGAGTTCATAAAAAGCACAGAGCGCTTTGACTGTCGCTACAGTGACAGCTGCCGAACTACCAAGACCATATTTCTTACCATCGGCCGAGTCTAAGTCACTGTTAACCCGTAGATGATAGATACTTAATTTCTTACCCGCTTGGCGGGCATATTGTTCCGTTAATTTAATGGCGGATAAAATATAATGAAAGGGATTATCACGGTTATCAAAAACCATTTCATCACCTTGTCGTTGCCAATATAAAGAATTTTCTTGGTATTGTTTTGAAACAATACTGCCATATTCTTGACTCTCTTCAATTGATACCGTTACAAATTGATTCAAAGCCACAATAATAGCCGGAAAACCAGTTTCTACTACTGCGTATTCGCCAGCAATATACAGCTTCCCGGGTGCTTTAGCCGTTATCAAACCATCAGAACCTTTCACATTTAACTTATTCATTATGCTCACAGATAGGTCACGCCCGGTCCTGGTTTTGCAACCAATAATTGCTCAGCTGTAAAGTAGGGCGCAAGAGCTGCCAAGATCTGTGGCGTTTCGCGACTCGTACAAATCACTTTCACGTTTGGACCTGCATCCATAGTATAATAGCAAGAAACCCCTTGTTGGCGCAAGCGCTCAACGACTTCTATTGCTTGGAGGGTTTCAGGTTCGAAATAGGTGAAAGGTGGGACGGCACTAAGCGTGGTTGCATGCATCTGCATCGCACTCTTTTCAGCGAGTTGTCCCACTAAATTTATATCTTTCTTAACGATTGCGTCCTTCATCTTAGGTAAGTCCGCTTGGGCCGTTTCGACCCAACTGGGATAATAAGGTGAGGTTGCTACAACGCTTGCCATACCGGCTCGACTGGCAACCCGTTTTTGACGATCGTTTAAAACAATCGCAATCATTTGAATATCCCAATCGATTTCTTCTTGAACGGGAATCGCGTATGAATCTTGATCATTCGTGCCCCGTTGCCATTCGACAAACCCGCCATAAATTGAACGCGTCGCAGAGCCTGAACCCCGACGTGCAAGTCTAGATAAGTCACGTCGGTTTAAATCCAAACCAGCCGCACGACTACCAGCTGCCGCTAAAGCAGCATAGCCAGAAGCTGAAGAAGCTAATCCAGCGGCATTTGGCACGTGATTAGTGGTTTCAACACTAGCAAAAGCTGACCGACCTGCTTGTTGGCGAATCAGGTCTAAAAACTGACTCATTTTAGTTTGTGTTTGTTCGTCGGCTTCTTGACCATTAAAAATAATCTGATCACGCGTCAATGTTTCTGAAAACGTGACAGTCGTATCTGTATAAAAATGATCTAACGTCAATGATAAACTGCTATTTTGCGGAATAATCAAGTTGGCGTCTTTTTTTCCCCAATATTTAATGAGCGCAATATTAGTGTGCGCTCTCGCTGTGGCTGATTGTCCCATAGTGATAACTCCCAATTGTTGTTTAATTAGTGTGTAGTGCGTGTAACGGTTGAATCCAAGTCTTAATTGCGCCGGCTTGGCGTAATTGTTGTGCAAGCTGTTCAGCATTCGTTTGTGTTTTAGCCAGTGCAATAATGCAACCGCCACGTCCGCCACCGGTCAATTTAGTCCCCAAGCTACCGGCTTGATTGGCAGTTTCGATTAAAGCATCGATACGTGAATTGCTGACCCCTAAGGCTCGTAAATCATCTTGCGCTAAGCTAAGATTCTGGCCCAGTGCTGTCAACTGATTTTGCGCGATATTGGTTGCGACGGCTTGACTCAATTCACCAATGTGGGTAATAAGTGGTTGCGTACGCTCAGGATTGGACATCATTTGATTTTGAACGCTTTTAACGGCGGGACCAGTTTGCCCCTTTTGACCACTATCAGCAATCACCAAGTAACCTTGGAGGTCGATGGGTAATGGCTGTAGTGGTTGGCTCTTAACAAACCAAAGTGGGGTCGTTGCACCCGTCGTGGCTGCATCAATGCCACTTGGATTACCGTGAATCATATTTTCTGAAAGTGCTGCTAGCTTAAGTAAGTCACGTTGGTTTAATTCTTGATGATAAAAAGTAAAGAGGGCGCGAATAATCGCAATGGCAGTCGCTGCAGAAGAGCCCATCCCACGTTCGGCTGGCAATTCACTTTCAATTGTCAGTTTAAATGCGGTTTGTTGATCGTCTAATTGTTGCCAGAGCTGTTCGATTAGTCGGCGAATGCCTTGCATCTGACCAATGGCTTGGCTTAAAGGGCCACTGTAATAGGGGCTATTAATCAAGGGTTCGTTTAGTGTCGGTTGTGCCGTCACGCGAACAGTTGTCTGCACTGCAAAAATAGGGAGCGCAATCGCGGGTTGCCCGTACACGACAGCGTGCTCTCCAATCAAAATAATCTTAGCGTGACTGTTTCCCACACTCGTTTGCATCGTATCACCCTTAATCATCAATTTCTGAACTTAATCATACTGTTACTACTATACTGCAATTTAAAAGTGACTGCCACAAACAGTCTATAAATAGTGAAAACTATTTGAATAGTAGTCAGTAATGATTGACCTCGAAGCTATCATTTTACCAGAACGATGCTTTAAATAGCCATCTTAATTGTTAACTTTAAAGATTTTTATAGGTTGTTGTCACAATAAATCACAGCATAAAATAGGGTTGTTTTATGGTAAAATTAGCCCAAAGGAGTGGTAATAATGAGCTTAAAATTTATTCTAGGAACCGCAAGTTATGATCACCACCAAGCGCTCGTCACTAACTTGAAGGCTACTTTTCAAGAAAAACCGCAAGAACGCTATTTCTATTTAGTGCCGAACCATATTAAATTCGAATCAGAAGTTTCTATTTTAGAAGCACTTAAGTCAGATGAAAATGATTACGTCGCCGCTTCTCAAATTCAAGTTTTTTCATTGACGCGATTAGCGTGGTATTTTATGAAAAATACGCCGTATTACCAAATTCCGCGTATCTCGACGGCCGGTTTAAATATGTTGGTTTTTCGGTTATTGCAGGAACATCAAGAACAACTGCAATTATTCCGTGGTGAGGTCAGACATACCGGCTTTGTGGCCCAATTAACAAAACAATTACTTGAACTTAAGATTGGTTGTATCACACCGGCAGATTTAACTGCGATGGCTGAAAATCTCGGTGATCAACAAGTCGAACTCGCAAAAAAACTACATGACCTAACCATTATTGCGACCGCTTTTGAAGCAGCCATGCAAAAACGATTTATTGAAAACACAGCCCTAATCGATGCTTTGACCCTCTTTTTGCAGCAACAAACGCTAACAGATTGTCATTTCTATGTGGAAGACTTTGCACAATTTACAGCGCAAGAACAAGCATTATTAACCACTTTGATGCAACAATCAGAGGTACAAATCGGACTTATCTTAGACAGAGCTTACCCTAATCAACAACCCGATGGTTTGAATTTTTTCTTTCAAGCCGGTCGGACCTACTATAATTTATATCAACAAGCACGCCTGAATCACGTACCAGTCATGATGGACCAGATGGCAGACAGTCAGCGCTTAACACCAGCTTTGGCAGCACTTGATCAATTCTGGGTTAGTTCTGAAAGCCCAGGTAATCGAAAACTAAGCCCAGTGCCGGTTACTGATCATTTACATGTTGTAGCGGCTGAAAATCGTTATGCTGAACTACGCTATGTCGCCCGTGAAATCCGGCGCCTAGTGCAAACTGGCCATTATCGCTACCGGGATTTCTTAATCTTGACGCGTCACTTAGCACCATATCAAACAATGATTGCGCCGATTTTAACGGAATACGAGATTCCGTATTTCTGTGATTTACCACAAACAATGGCGGCTCATCCCTTAGTATCACTATTGGAGAAGTTATTGGACGTTAATCTCCATTTTTACCGTTACGAAGACGTCATGGCATTATTAAAAACCGAATTGTTGATTCCTAAGGGCATGTCGATTGCCGATTTTAGAGCCGATTTAGATCTCTGCGAAAACTTGATTCTGAAAAATGGCTACGAAGGCAAGGATTGGTTAAATGATTTGGATTGGCAATTCTATCGTTTCGGTTCTTACCAAGAAGGCACGCGGACGACCCAGGATGAAGCCTTAACGGAACGCATCAACGGGATTCGGCGCTACGTACAAGCGACTTTACCGCCATTTTATCGTGCACTGAAAGCAGCCAAAACTGGTCGGCAAGTGGCCCAAGTGCTCTATCAATTTTTAATTGAGCATGGTGTTGATCGGCAATTATTGAATTGGCGGGATCAAGCATTAGCTGCTAATCAAGTGGCTCAAGCTGGTCAACCAGAACAAACATGGTCGACCTTTATGCAAATGCTCGATGAATACGTCACCTTGTTAGGGGATGTGTCATTTGAAGAAGATAATACTGAGCAACTAAACGAATTCAAACAGCTTCTTTCAGCCGGTTTTGCGGCAGCCCAATATGCGCAAATTCCCTCAACCCTTGATCAAGTTGTCCTCTCTGAATCGGGGATGGTTCAGACGAAGAAACGCCAGATTACCTTTATGACTGGTTCGACCGATCAAGTCATGCCAGATCAGATTGAGAATACGGCGTTATTAACCGATCAAGATCGCCAACGCTTATTGGATAATGAGGGCCAAGCTACGCCGTTATTAAACGAGTCTAGCGTCGGCAAAATGAATGCTGAACCGTACTTGAACTACCTCGCTTTTTTAAGTAGTCAAACAACGGTTTATTTTACGTACCCACTAGGAAATGGCGAGGGAACAGCCTTCAAAATTTCTCCCTACGTTGAACGTATTAGAAATCATTTTGATTTAACAATCCAAAAAATTGCGGCCGAACAATCATTACAAAGCACAGAGACACCTCAAGGTTCATGGCGCAGCTTGTTAAGTGATCTCATTCAAGTGAGTCGACAAGCCCAAGAAAATCAGACGTTAATTCCAGAACAGTGGTTAACGACGTATCGACTCTTGCAACAAGCACCGCAAAGTCAGTTCTTAACAACGCAATTATTCCAAAGTCTCAATTACCGCAATGAACCAGAGCGCCTGACACCTGAAATCGTGACTGGTTTATACGGCAATGAAATTCATACGTCGATTTCAAAACTAGAAGAGTTCTATCAAAATCAGTACGCTTATTTCTTGAAATACGGTTTAAAATTACAAGAACGTCCTGTTTTTGAATTAACACCGGCTAACACGGGGAACTTTTACCACGAAGTGATGGATCGCTTTATTAAACTGATTCAAGGCCAACAAATTGCCCTGCCAGAATTGGATGATCAGCAAATTGATAAGCTTGTCAGTGAAGTCTTGGCTAAAACCTATGAACAACCCGAGTTTAAGATTTTGAACAAGACGGCGCGCATGGGCTATATTCGCCAACAATTGACGCAAACTGTCAAACGCGTCAGCTTAGCACTTCGTAATCAGAGCCTCTCAACCAACTTACGGCCGTTAGCGACCGAAGTCTTATTTGGTCAAGTTGGCGCAGAAAAAGGACTTCAAGGGTTAAACTTCATGTTAGATGATCACCGCGAAGTAAAGGTCCGGGGAAAGATTGACCGGATCGACCAATTGACCATCAATAACCAACCCTACTTAGGAATTGTTGATTATAAATCTAGTCAGCACAGTTTTAATTTCCGGGATGCTTACTATGGTTTGGCCTTACAGATGTTGACCTATCTCGAAACGGTCTTGCAAGATCAACAGGCCATTTTACCAGCAAATAGTGCGGTGAAACCTGCCGGTGCCTTTTACTTACATCTGAAGAACCCGACATTGACGCTCAAACAATTAACCAAGAAAAAAATGGGTCAACTCCAAAAAGGCGAGTTCGATCAAATGTTATTAGATCAATTTAAATACAACGGGCTCATCGTCAATGATGAGGAATTACTCGAAAATCTCGATACAACGCTTGTCAACGGCCAATCGCCACTCTTTGCCTTCAGTAAGTTAAAGAGCGGTAAGTTTAGCTCTAAACAACTCGTCACACTTGATCAACTTGATTTATTGATGGCACATAACGAAGACTTAATCAAAGAAGCGGGCCAGGCGATTTTCGCTGGGGACACAGCATTGAATCCGATTATGCGTCCGGATCGAACGAATGCCCTAACGTTGTCACCATTTAAGTCGATTTTCCAATTCGATGCGATGTTACCTGAAAATAATTATCGTCAACTAGAAGCATTAGACGAAAAAGCAGTCCTCGAACGCTTAATGAGTAAAAAAGGAGATGGCAATCTTGAGTAACCCCCAATTTACACCTTCACAGCAAGCCGCTGTCGATCATGATGGCCACGATATTTTAGTATCCGCATCAGCTGGTTCAGGGAAGACATCCGTTCTTGTTGCGCGGGTCATCCAAAAAATCCTAAACGGGACCGATGTCGATACCTTACTTGTTGTGACGTTTACGGAAGCCGCTGCTACTGAAATGCGCCAACGGATTCAAGTAGCACTCCGCGACGCCAGTGAGAAAGCAACAGAACCAGCCGTTAAGCAACGCTTACGGCAACAATTAAGTCTCGTGCCTACCGCACAAATTAGTACACTGCATGCCTTTTGTTTAAAAGTCATTAAACAATTTTATTATGTCATTGATCGTGATCCCGTATTCCGCTTATTGAGTGATACCGCAGAACGACTCCTATTAGCGGATCAAGTATGGCAACGGGTGAGAGAGGCCTTCTATAATCACGAATATGTCAAAGAAAATGAGCAAGATACATTATTCTACGAATTAGCCCAAAATTTCTCGAATGATCGTAACGATGACGGCCTGACCGACATTGTTTTTGAGTTGCTCGATTTTGCAAACGCCAATCCAAACCCGGTTAAATGGTTAAATAACCTTCCCAAAAGTTATGCCGTTGACGAAGCTGGTTTGACGGCCAGTGATTATTTCCAAAAAAAATATTACCGATTTTACAGCAAACCATCACCGAATGTTTGGAAGCCTTACAAGAAGCTGAACAGCTCAGTCAAACGAGCGAAAATCTAATGATCTATGCCCCTCAAATTGCAACTACGCAAGCAGCCTTAACACAAATTAACGCAGATGCAAAAACGTTGAATTGGCAAGCATGGCGCCAACAACTAACAGATGCACAGCTGGGGCCTGCTAAACGGACTAAGAAATTAGAACCCGACGAACAAATTAATAAGGACCGGTTGAAAGCCGATTTAGATGACGTCAAAAAGAAAATTCAGACGTTACTGGACACCTATTTTGTGTTTGATGAAGCAACCACCGCTAATATTCAACGTCAAGCTGGCCAATTGGTTCAAAAATTGGTGAGCGTCACGTTAACTTTTAGAGCAGCCTTTCAAGCCGAAAAAGAACGACGTCATTTATTGGACTTTAGTGATTTAGAACAACTTTGTCTGACAATTTTATCGGCAGAGGATTCGCCGGCAAGGGCCTTTTACCAACAAAAATTTAGCGAAGTGCTAGTTGATGAATATCAAGATACCAATCCGCTCCAAGAAACGATTATCCAAAAGGTCACTTCTGATCATCCACGCAATCTCTTCATGGTCGGGGATGTTAAGCAGTCAATTTATGCTTTCCGATTGGCCGATCCAAGCTTATTTAAGAATAAGTATAACGAATTTGGTGTCACGGAAGCTGAACGTGATAGTGAACGAATCATCTTAGCTGAAAACTTCCGTTCGCGCCGCAATATCGATGACTTTACCAATCTGATTTTTAAACAATTGATGGACGAAAATCTCGGCGAGTTAGACTACGACGAAAATGCGGCCTTACAATATGGTGCTCGTTATTATCCTGACCAGCACCCAACCGCGCCAACCGAACTCTTGCTTTATGAAACTAAGCCGGAAGAGGCAGTTGCCAACCCGCAATTAGATAAGAGTGAGGGCCAAGTCGTGGCGGTCGCTAAACGGATTCAAGCCATGATGACTAATGGGGAACAGATTTGGGATAAGAAACTCGAAAAAATGCGGCCGATTGAATATCGGGACATCGTTTTACTAGCCCCAACCCGTGGTAATAATTTGTTTATCCTGGATTATTTCAAACGCTTCGGTTTACCGGTTGTGATTAAGGATGCGCAAAACTATTTCCAAACGACCGAAGTCCAAATTATGTTAGCTCTACTTCAGGTGATTGATAATCCTAACCAAGATATTCCATTGGTCAGTGTTTTACGCTCACCAATTGTCGGGTTAAACGAAAATGAATTGGCATTAATTCGGATTAACGATAAGACGGATGATTATTATCAAGCGGTCTTTAACTTTATTGACCAATATAACGAGCAGAAAGTCGGGCATTTAGGCCAACAGGTCATGCAGAAGCTGACGCACTTCATGGCTTTATTGACGTCGTTTAGAACAATTGCTCGCCAACAACCGATTGTGGACTTAATTTGGACGATCTACCAAGAAACTGGCTTTTTAGACTATGTCGGTGGGATGCCAGCTGGACGTCAACGTCAAGCTAATTTACACGCGCTTTATGAACGTGCCACGGCGTATGAAGAAAATGGCTTTAAAGGACTCTTCCAATTTATTCAATTTATTGAACGTCTCCAGAAACAAGATAAGGATTTAGCACAACCAACGAGCTTAGAAAATCAGGACGCCATCTCTGTTATGACCATTCACGGGAGTAAGGGGCTTGAATTTCCAGTCGTCTTTTTAATCGATACGAGTCGTCGCTTTAACCAACAGGATTTACAACGCTCATATGTTTTGGATAATCATGGTGGTTTAGGGGTCGTTTATTTAGATAGCCAAAAGCGGTTGAAGGTGCCAACACTGCCAGAGTTAGCGATTACCGCCCAGAAACGAAAAAAATTACGAGCAGAAGAAATGCGAAAACTATACGTTGCTTTGACACGTGCGGAACAACGGTTAATCATCGTTGGCCATTGTGATAACCAGGCCCAATTGATGAAGCAATGGCAAAAAGGGCAAAATAGTACCCAACAAATATTAGATGATGGGGTTCGCAACGATGCCGCAAGTTTACTGGACTGGATAGGTCTTAGCTTAATTCGCCATCCACAAGCTAAAGATTGGACCACTGATTATGAGCCACTACTGGCTTTAAGTGGTGATCAAACCGAATTTAAGTTGATTATGACTAATGAAACCTTACTTGGTGAAATACCAGGTAGTCTGCATAACGATCAGGACTGGGGACAACAACAGCAAAAGGCACTTCAAACAATTGATTTAAACAGTGGGATAGCAACTGCGATTGCTGAGCAATTAACCTTTAAGTATCCCGCTAATGTTGCCACCCAAACGACGGCTTATCAATCTGTTTCGGAAGTCAAACGCCTTTTTGAAGACCCTGATAATACCGGGTTGGGACAATTAGACCTAGCGGCTGAACAACCGCGCCAAGCAAATCGCTACGTAACGGATAGCTTAGCGCAACCACAGTTCTTACAAACCGTTCAACAACCAACGGCAGCAGAAGTAGGGACCGCAACGCATTTGGTCTTGCAAGAAATTGATTTAACGCAACCAGTAACGCTAGCGAGTTTGCAAGCCCTTGTCGATCGACTTGTTTTACAGAATAGTTTAAGCGCCAATGTTGCGGCTAAGATTAATCTTAATCACCTATTAACCTTCTTTGAAAGTGACTTGGGACAGCAATTATTAGCCCATCCAGAAGCGGTTAAGCGGGAAGTGCCATTTTCGTTGTTATTACCAGCAGAAACGATTTTTGAAGGCATTCGTCCCACAGATGACGATCACGTCCTAATCCATGGGATTATGGATGGTTATTTATTGACTGACGACGGTTGTTATTTATTTGATTACAAAACCGACTTTATTGACCCCAGTGATCAAGAAGCGGCGATTGAACGGGTTAAAACCCGCTATGCTGGCCAGATTAACCTCTATAGTGCTGCTTTAAACCAGATTGCCCAAAAGCCAGTGACCCATAAATATCTCTATTTATTGTCAATTGGCGAGTTGGTTGAGATTAACTAGACTGGTTTATCAGCGCCATTCATAGTATGATTAACATTAATTATGAGTAAAGTATTGGTGACAGCATGAACCGAGAGACTATTTATGCCGTTGTTGATTTGGAGACAACGGGAACGAACATTAAAGATGGGGACCGCATCATTCAATTTGGTTGTGCCCTTGTTCAAAACGGCAAAATTATTCAGACCATTTCACAAGATGTGAATCCACTACGCGACGTACCAACTAAAATTCAACATTTGACGCATATTACGGCTGATCAGTTAGAGTTAGCCCCAATCTTTGAAGATTTAGCGCCCACATTAGTTGAAATTTTATCTGGCACTGTTTTTGTGGCCCATAATATTAATTTTGATTTACCTTTCTTAAATGGCGAGTTAACGCGTGTCGGCTTACAACCATTAGATTTAGCAGGAATCGATACGGTTGAATTGGCCCAAATCATCTTGCCCGAGGCGCCTAGCTATCGACTACAGGATTTAACCCAACTATTAGAGATTGAACACGATAATCCCCATCAAGCCGACAGTGACGCGCTTGTAACGGCTAAACTTTTCTTGAAGTTAAGCGCCCGCTTACAGGCTTTGCCATCGGTCACCCTTAACCGCCTGAGCGAACTTGGTGAAGGATTGTTACGGCAAACCGGTGATTTCTTTACCGATACTGCCCAACAGATGCGCGAAAAATCGCAGCCACTCCCCAACGAATTGTTAATTCAAGAGGAGATTGCACTTCGTAAGCCCGCACCAGTTGATTTTGAAATTTATCCAGGTTCAAGTTATGCGGCCCAGTACCCCGTAACTGAAGCAGAAAAAAAGCGTCTTTTAAAACCACATTTGAAATGGCGTAAGGCTCAGGCAACGATGATGGATTTAATCCACGATAATTTCGAGTCTGAAAAGCCGGAACCATTGTTAATTGAAGCAGCAACCGGGTTAGGGAAGACGATTGGCTACTTACTTCCATATAGTTATCGGATGTCACGTGATCATAAGTTAGTGGTTGCGACCTCAACGACGCTATTACAAGAACAAATCCTAACTCAGGCCAAGCCACTACTAGAGCGCTTGGTTGGTCGGCAAATCAATGCGGCGGTTGTCAAAAGTGCGAGTCACTATATTGATTTGCATCGCTTTGAATTATCATTGCGGTTACCGCATAAAAATCGAATGATTCGCTTGTTGCAGATGAAAATTTTAGTTTGGTTAACGCAAACAACGACAGGTGATTTAGATGAGCTCAATTTAACCAGTTACAAAACCCCATTTTTTGTCAGCATTCAACATAGAGGTCTGGCTAGTTTGAACCCCCAAGCACCGTTTTATCATGAAGACTTCCTAAGACGATTGACACACCGGCAGCAACAAGCCGAATTATTGGTGACCAATCATGCTTATTTAGCAAGTCACGCGGATGAACAACAAATTTGGGGACCAAAACCTTACTTGGTCTTAGATGAAGCTCAAAACATGGTGTTTAACGTGCAGACCATTTCACAAGAGACTTGGTCGTTGTCCAGTTGGCAATTTTGGGCCCAAAAAGGACTCCAATATACGACAGGGGCCCAAACCAATAATTTGGTGCGACTATTTCCAGCGGAAACACCGCAGAATCGTTCATTGAAGTTATTGCATAAGACATTGGGTAAGTTGACCCGCACTTTAACACATTTAGAAACTTATCTAACGGAGCAGTTTGAGCCAGATGAACCAACAGATGGACAAACTTTTAGTGAACGGTATTTAAATCCAGACGAAGTCATTCAATTCGTTAATGCTAGTCAGCGTGAGTTTGGCCAGTTAAATCGAGAATTGTTAACGATTCAAGATCATTTCTTGGCGTTACGCTATGCCCTAGAAGATCAGTTGGCACGTTATACCGAATCTGATCTAGCAATTTGGCAATCTTTTGAAAATGAACTCAATCTCTTATTAGCAGATGTTGACCATTATCAACGCTTTGAACAACTATTCATTGCGACGAAACCGCAGGAACGCCATGCGTTAGCGATTCAAATTACACGGCCTAGTCAACCGAGTCAATTACCGCAATTTAAATTACACTGGCAATTGTTATCGGCTGGGCCCCAAATGCAACAAGTATTAAGCCACTTTGAACCTGTTACGTTAACGGGCGCGACGCTAGCGGTTAATGGTCATTTCGACTATCTCAAACGTGAATTTGGTTTTACTGAAGAGCAAGCCTTACAAACTAAGAAGTTAAGAAGTCCATTCCGCTTTAAACAACAAGCCCGTTTTTATATCGCAGAGGATGGCCCAGTTCAAAAAGAACTAACGCCAAGCGATTACCATCAACAGGTAGCAGCGCAAGTGATGACTTTAATTGCCAATAATCCGCATCAAACGCTCATTTTGTTTAATGCCAATCAAACATTAGAACAAGTTTATTACGCATTAGGTCGTGCTGGGTTATCACTCGATCGTGAAGTGTTGGCTCAAGGCATTACCGGCAGTGCCGAAAAAATTACTAAACGGTTCATGTTAGGACACGATTCGGTCTTACTAGCAACTAGTAGTTTTGTCTCAGGGGTTGATTTTCCTGAGGCCGCCCTTGAAATGGTTATTTTGGTTCAATTACCATTTGATGCGCCCAATACATTGCAGACACGTGTCCGTTATGCACAATTATCAGCCCAAGGGATTAATCCGTTTAAGGCTGAAGCACTGCCTAAGGCAACGATCCGGTTGCGGCAGTCATTTGGCCGCTTAATTCGAACGCCAAATGACCGGGGCTTATTCATTTGCTTGGATCCACGGTTGTTGACGACGCAATATGGCCAACAAATGCGCCGTGCTTTACCGTCGAGTCTGCCTCAAAAGGCGGCACCTGTGCAGACAATTAGAGAGCTCAGTGATTTATTTTGGTTAAATTCTGACTAAGTTCTGGGATTTAACCGTAGCAAAACTTGTTTTTTGCTATAATAAAGCTATTCAATGTAGCAAGGAGAGAATGCGCCGTGCGTAAATATAAGAGATGGATATGGGTATTTTTATTAGTAGTCTTGATGGGCACGATGTTTTTCGTCTACCACCAAGCGCGCTCACCCGAAGTCACCGCAGAAGCGAAGGCGACCAAGATTGCTAAGAAATACGCTAAGCTAGAAAATCCAGATGGTTTTTACACGTACCATCGCAATGGCACGTATTACACAGTCAGTGGTCAAGATAAAAATAAAAATGGCATCTATGTATTAATTAACGAAAAAGGCAATCATGTGACCGTTTATCGTCAATCAAAAGGGATGACTAAAAACGAAGCCCTTAAAAAGACGTGGTCCACTAAGAATCCTCAAAAGGTCCTCAATATTAACTTTGGTTTTTATAAGAATAAACCTGTTTGGGAAGTCGTTTATCGCAGCGACAAGGGCCGCCTTTGTTATTTAACGCTTGATTTCAAGACCGGTAATACGACCCAATTAATTGAAAATATCTAGGAGTTTTGCTAATTAGGGCTGTTGTCGTCAGTGTTTTGTTATATAATAATAATTATCAGTTATTTTGAACTGTTTAAGTTAAATTAAGTCAGCATAAGGAGACAGAGTATATGGTTAAAAAAATCAGTATTATTGACGCTAAAGACCATGTCGATGAAGAAGTCAAAATCGGCGTTTGGTTAACCGATAAGCGTTCTAGCGGTAAGATTTCATTCTTACAATTGCGCGATGGTTCAGCCTTTTTCCAAGGGGTTGTTGTTAAGAGCCAAGTAAGTGAAGAAGTCTTCCAATTGGCTAAAGACGTTAAACAAGAATCAAGCATGTGGATTACAGGTGTGATTCATGAAGATACACGTTCACATTTCGGTTACGAAATTGAAGTCTCAAATATTGAATTAATTGGTGACAGTAGTGAATACCCAATTACACCTAAGGAACATGGGATCGAATTCTTATTAGATCACCGTCACTTATGGTTACGTTCAAAACGCCCATTTGCAATCATGAAGATCAGAAATGAAATCATTCGTGCTACTTATGAATTCTTCAACCAAGAAGGCTTCATGAAGATGGACCCACCAATCCTAACGGGTAGTGCACCTGAAGGCACAACTGAATTATTCCACATCGAATATTTCGACAACGATGCTTATTTGACACAAAGTGGTCAATTATACGCAGAAGCTGGGGCAATGGCCTTTGGTAAAGTCTTTACCTTCGGACCTGTTTTCCGTGCTGAAAAATCAAAAACACGTCGTCATTTGACTGAATTCTGGATGATTGAACCAGAAATGGCCTTCATGGAACAAGATGAAAGTCTTGAAGTCCAAGAAAAATACGTGGCTTACCTTGTTCAAAACGTTATCGATCACTGTGCCTATGAATTAAAATTATTAGACCGTGATATTGACCAATTGAAGAAGTACACACAAACACCATACCCACGTATTTCATATGACAAGGCTGTTGAAATGTTACAAGCAGCTGACTTTGATATTAAATGGGGCGATGATTTCGGTGCACCGGATGAAACTTACTTATCTGATCAATTCGAACAACCTGTCTTCATTTTAAACTACCCTAAAGCCATCAAACCTTTCTACATGAAGCCACATCCAACACGTGATGATGTCTACTTATGTGCTGATTTATTAGCACCAGAAGGTTACGGTGAAATTATCGGTGGTAGTGAACGTGAAACTGACTTCGATAAATTAGAAGCTGAAATCAAATCAATGGGCTTAGATATTGAAGAATATCAATGGTACTTAGATTTACGTCGTTACGGTTCAGTGCCACATTCTGGTTTCGGTTTAGGCCTCGAACGCGCAATCACATGGATTTGTGGTATCGATCATTTACGTGAAGCTATTCCATTCCCACGAATGATTAACAGAATTAAACCATAAATTAAATTTTGAAAAAGTATATTTTAAAAGCATGTCGTCAATTATTGACTGACATGCTTTTTTATTTTCTCAAAACCCGTTACAATAGAAGTAATCATTTTTCAAAAAGAAGGCTAGTATATGAACGAATTAACGGCATTTATAGAGGGCGGTCAGCTTAGCGTGTCGCGCTTATTATTACAACACTACCAAACGCTCAGAATGTCTTCTGACGAACTGGTTGTTTATTTACAACTGAGTGATTTTGCCAGTCAAGGGGATACTTTTCCAGACTTAGCGGTGATTGGTGAACGGATGGGATTGGCGCCAACGCAAATTTATGAGTTGATCCACCAATTGCTTAAGAAGAAAATTATCGCGTTAAACTCAACCGTTAATGAACAAGGACAGCCAGTTGATCATTATGATCTAACACCAGCATTATCCAAGCTCAGTGTCCTAGCTGTCCAACAAAATCAGGCAGCATTAAATTCGCAAGAAACGAATCAACGTCTGTCCGTCTTCAACCAAATTGAACAAACCTTTGGGCGACCATTATCACCACTCGAATCCGAAATTATCTCAAATTGGTTGGATTTAGATCATTATTCAGCCGAACTGATTCAGCTCGCAGTCCGCGAAGCAGTCTTAAACCAAGTTTATTCACTTAAATATGTCGATAAAATTTTATTAAATTGGCAAAAACAAAATATCCAAACTAAAGAAGACTTACAAGCCTATCAAAAAGCACATCCACGACGTTAATCTGATAAGGGAGGTAGTTGAACATGTTATCAAAAGCAAAAACCAGATGGGCCATGACGCAACTGTACGACCTTATTCCGGATGCTAAAGGGGCCTTAATTGCGGACAGTCCATTCCAATTACTGATCGCGGTGATGTTAAGTGCGCAGGCGACCGATGTATCAGTCAATAAAGTAACACCACAACTATTTGAACATTTCCCAACACCAGCCAGTTTTGCGGCCGCAGACCTAACCGCAATCGAAGCTGATATCCGTTCAATTGGTTTATATCATAATAAAGCTAAACATATCCGCACTTGTTGTCAGCAGTTAATCACGGATTTTGGTGGTGAAGTCCCGCAAACCCATGCTGAACTCGAGCAATTAGCCGGTGTCGGCCGAAAGACCGCCAATGTTGTCTTAGGCGACGCGTTTAATGTGCCGTCATTTGCCGTTGATACGCATGTTAGTCGGATTGCCAAGCGATTAACAATTAGTGCTGAAAACGCCTCTGTGCGCCAAATTGAAACTGACTTTCAAACAAAGCTTCCCAAAAAAGAATGGGTCCAAGCCCACCACACGTTAATTTTATTTGGTCGCCAAGTCTGTACAGCGCGGAACCCCAAGTGTAATCAGTGTCCGTTATTAAGTATCTGTCCCGCAGGGCAACGAATACTTCAAGAACGCGGTTAACAATATTAGAAATCTTTGGAAAAAAATAGCCTGATTGTCCGAACTCTTAATAGAGTGACAATCAGGCTATTTTTAATTAGTGTGTCGATGTTTGTGTTGATATTGATGGTTGGCTCGTCGACTGACTAGTTGTCGGTGCACTTGACGAACTAGCTGGTGCTTCAGAAGAAGAACTTACTGTTGAAGAAGATTCACTTGGTGTTGATGACACGCTTGAACTTGATTCAACAGAGCTACTACTTTCTGATACACTGCTTTCAGAGGCGGCAACACTTTGACTTGAACTTTGAACTGAAATCGAAGGTGTTTGAGACTCAATCACACTGTGTGTTGAGGAGTAAGAAGAGCTTGTCGAATCCTCCGCAACCGTAGCTGTTGTTCCTTTAACGAAGAGCTCTCTAACACCGGCAATCGTTTTAGCTTGAACTGAACTAGGCATTGTCCAATCCGTATTTGAAACATTTTGTGAAAGGTAAACCATCATTGCGCGGTAAATATAGGCCGCAATGTTTCGTTCCTCCATCGTTAAACCATTTTCGAGTGGCTTGTCGTAACCCGTCCAAACAGTAATGGAGTAGTGCTTCGTGTAACCGGCAAACCAACTATCTTTCGCAAGGTCTGAACTGAGTCCTGATTTGGCTAATTCTTCACTCGAATAATCGGTTGTCCCGGTCTTACCAGCTTGATGTAATCCTGAGATCTGTGCTAACGTCCCAGAACCATTCTTGATGACGTCTTTCATCATATCAGTCATCATATAGGCAGTTGAGTCTTTCATTGCGTCAGAGCCTTCAGAATTGTAATTATGGGTAACACCATCTGCCGTTTCAACTTTATTGATGTAGGTTGGTTTGTAGTAAGTTCCACCATTAGCAAAAGCGCTATAGGCAGCTGATTCTTCTAAGGTAGAAACATTACCACCAATCCCATAGGCAAGGCCGGTATCTTCAGGAATCGTAATCCCTAAGCCTTTAACAAACTTACGTGCACGCGTCATACCGACATCTTCTAATAAGCGAATTGCGGGTACGTTTCGAGAATTAGCTAGCGCATTACGGGCTGTAATTGTACCTAGGTAGCGGTTATCGAAATCGTGCAGTTGAATGTTGGTACCTGGATAAATATAGGCTGTATCTTGTAGTTTTTGAGCCGTTGAATAATTAAGATATTCAATCGCTGGTGCAAAGTCCATCATTGGTTTCATAGAAGACCCATTACTACGTCCGGAAGAGACTGCCCGGTTATAGCCCAATTGGACATCACCAGTTTTGCGACCACCAATCATCGCAACAATCTTACCGTTGTTAGGGTTAGTAATAGTGACGGCTGTTTGCATTTTGTCATCAGGGAATTGAACGGTTGTATCGTCATTAACGGTATTATATAACTTCTTTTGCGCATCCATGTCGATATTCGTATAAACTTTCAAGCCGTCTTTATAAGGATCATAGCCTTTTTTCTTGAGGTCTGTAATAACTTCCTTAACATAGGCATCAGTTGCTTTAGCGTTCGTTGATTCATTGGTTTCAGATTTCTGTGCGACTAAACCAGTGTTAATCGGAACAGCTTTAGCTTCAGTCGCCTCTGCTTCAGAAATCTTATTGTTCCGTTGTAAGGCATCGATTACTAAATCACGACGTGTCTTGGCTTGATCCGGATGTGCATAAGGATCGTAATTAGCAGGGGACTGTGGCATACCAGCAATCAATGCTAATTGTGGGAGACTCAATTGTTTTAACGTCTTATCATAATAGTACTTAGCAGCTGTTTGCATACCATAAACACCATTATTCAAGTAAACCTTATTCATATAATATTCCAAAATTTGATCCTTAGAATATTGTCGTTCAACTTGAACGGCCAACCAAGCTTCTTGTGCTTTACGTTTGAAGGTTTGATCGCTGTTTTTTGTTGAAAAGACCGATAACTTGATTAATTGTTGCGTTAAAGTACTCCCACCCTGTAGGCCTAACGAAGAGTGCCCAGTAATGTTAGCAAAGGCCGCCGATGCGATTCGGACTGGATCAATCCCAAATTTCTCCTTATAAAAGCGTCGATCTTCGATTGAAACCACGGCATCTTTTAACGTTTGTGGGATTTGATCGCTGCTAGCATAAGTCTGATTAGCAGCCCCTAATTGTTTAAAAGCTTTGTTATTGCTGTCATAGAGCACACTTGCATTACCGTTTTGTAATTTCGCTTGTGTAATCTCCGGGGCATCTTTTGCATAATACGCAAATAAGCCAATACCCGCGATGATTAGCGCTAAGAGGGCTAATAACCCCCATTTGATAATACGGCCAAATAGCGACTTAGTACGCTTTTTGGTCGGTTTCTGGTGTCTTGTGACACGTGTGTTACCTGTTTGATTGGCAGACATGTTAATTTAAACTCCTTTGTGGTGGCGTGCGATTAATTGATCGACGGCCTCTAAATAGGGAATACTTGGGTTTAATTGATACTGAATTTCAAACCCATCGGCAACGATCGCCGCTAGTGGAATTGACTTCCGACCACCAGTTGCTTGATTGTCCCATTGTGTAATCAATAAGCTTGCCGGATACACAAATAAACGTTGCAGTGGGACGAACTTCATAATCACAAAACAAACCCCACCTTGTTGTAAGCAAGCTCTAAAATGATCAATTTGATGTTGGTGAAAGTTTTGGAACGGAAATGACGTTTTATTCTTAGTTTCCTTCGCTTCAAAATCCACATAGTGCCCCTGATAGATGCCATTATAATCGGTGGTGGAAGCTTGCTTAAAGTAGGCTTCCTTAATAACAGCTTGACTACGTGCTGGATAATCAACCTTAACGATCTGAATAGGGGTGGGTTTCTTATAGATAACCGCAGCATCACGTAGTCGATAATATTGATTACTATCGTTGATCTCTTCTTCTAATGACATACCGCGTTTACCGTATAAGGTGGTTGGACTAGTATGTCGCCCTTGCTTTTTAGGCTGTTTTGTTTCATGATTTGAGTAGGGCTGTCCGTTTGGATAATGAAAGGCCATCAAGAATCACACTCCTGTGAAACTATTATAGCAATATTCACTCAAATTTAAAATCATTAGGTGGAGGACTGACAATTGAAGCGATTATGGTTAACCGGTTATCGAAGCTATGAACTCGGCGTTTTTGGCGATTCCGATGAGAAACTTAAAGTTATTAAATATTCTTTAAAAAAGCAACTTAATAATTACCTCGATGATGGCTTAGAATGGCTTATCACCGGGGGTCAGATGGGTATTGAGCAGTGGGGGATTCAAGTTGCACAGGAACTTAAAATAGATTATCCTGAATTGAAGGTTGCGATGATGCTACCGTTTAGCGATTTTGGTCAACAGTGGAATGAACAAAATCAGGGCACGTTGATGACGTTAAAAGCCCAGGTCGACTTTTGCGAACCCGTCATTAAAGCCCCGTATTCTGGGCCCCAACAGTTGCGCCAATATCAGCAGTTTATGCTGACGCATACAGATGGTGCATTATTGTACTATGATCGTGAAGCACCTGGTAAACCAGAATACGACGCTAAAGCAATTGAGACCTATCAAGAACAACATGAGTATCCCAATAATCAGGTCGATTTTTTTGAACTGCAAGATTTAGCAAACGAGTTGGCGGAGTTAGAGAATCAAGCTTTTTAGGGCTTTTAATTCTTTAATAACTTTAATAACTTTGCTATAATGGGATTTATGGTATATTTATTATAAATGAGGTGTCAAAATGGATAATCAATTAGAAATCGAATTAAACCCAACTGAAATTTTGAAAAAAGAATTTAAGTCAAAGATGCGCGGCTATGATCCTGAAGAAGTCGACGGTTATTTAGATTTAGTGATTAAAGATTACCAAACTTATCAAGAAAATATCGATCGTTTAACGGCCGATAATACCCGCTTATTTAACAAGGTTGAAGAACTTAATCGTCAACTAAGTGCTTCTGACAGTGTTAAAGAAGTCAAGCCACAACAGGCTTCAGCAGCAACTAACTATGATATTTTGAAACGTTTATCAAATCTTGAACGTCACGTATTTGGTGCTAAGTTAAGTGACCAAAATGGTGCCACTCAAACAAGAGTTCAAAATCATTCACAATTTGATTAGACAAATCGCTTAAGATGTACTATAATAATATACATTGATTAACATTTGTAAATCTTGAGTAATCGCGGTCTACATCAGTAGGCTGAGGAAGGTCCATGCCCGCACAGGCTGAGATGCTTGTAGTGTTCGTGCCTGGCCCAATAAGCCAGGGTACCTTAACGGTAACGGCGGAAAAAGCGCTAAAACTTCGGTCATGCGTTAATATCCTTAAATAGTGCCACAGTGACGGAGCGTTTGGGGAAACCCAAACGATGGAACGAGGTAAACCCCGCGAGCGAGTAACCCAAACTTTGGTAGGGGCGTCTCATTTATGGAAATGAACTAAAAATGAGAGTTCGAAAGAACAGATAGATGATTACTGAAGGAGCTTTCTTCCTGGGGAAGTTCTGGAACAAAACATGGCCTATAGAGGTTTACAAACAGGTGGCTTGGGCTTTTGCCCAAGCTCTTTTTATTTAAAAAATAATTTCCTAAGGGGATCTTTAAAAAATGACTTACCAACTATACGCTACAATGGCAAGTGGTATCGAATCCATTACGGCTAAAGAACTACAGAATTTAGGCTACGAAACGCGTTCAGATAACGGTCGGGTTTATTTCGAAGGTGACTTGGCAGATATCGCCAAGACTAACCTTTGGTTACGCAGTGCCGATCGTGTGAAGATTGCCATCGGTCAATTCGAAGCAAAAACGTTCGATGATCTTTTTGAACAAGTGAAAGCTTTGCCATGGGATCAATATTTACCACTAGACGCTGCCTTTCCAGTAGCTGGTCGTTCTGTGCGTTCAACACTCCATAGTGAACCAGATGTCCAAGCCATCACTAAAAAAGCGATTGTTGATAAGTTAAGTACCGTTTATCACCGTCGGACGCGTTTAGCTGAAACCGGTTCTGTCTATCCGCTAGAGGTCAGCATCTTAAAAGACATGGTGACAATTAGTTTAGATACAACCGGTCCTAGTTTGTTCAAACGTGGTTACCGTCTTGAAAAAGGGGAAGCGCCATTGAAGGAAAACTTCGCGGCCTCATTAATTCTCCTTAGTCGTTGGCAACCAGATATGCCGTTTGTTGATCCAACGACCGGTTCAGGAACAATTGCGATTGAAGCGGCCTTAATTGGTCGTAATATCGCCCCTGGTATGCACCGTAAGTTTGCTTTTGAAGACTTTGACTGGATTGACGCTACTGTTTTAGCTGATGCGAAGGCTGATGCTAAAGCACAAGAAAAACCAGATCAAAAACTTGAAATCTTCGGTTATGATATTGACCAAAATATGGTTGATATCGCTAAGTTGAACGCTAATGAAGCGGGTGTCTTACATGATATTCAGTTTAAACAATTAGCTGTTAAAGATTTTAAAACAGATTTAACGAACGGGGTCATCATTGCTAACCCACCATACGGTAAACGTTTGAGTGATCAAACTCAAGCGCGGGTATTGTATAAAGAAATGGGCGATACTTATCGTTCATTAAAAACTTGGAGTAAATACATTTTAACAAGTGATTTACAATTCCAAGAATCTTTCGGCCAACGCGCAACAAAACGTCGTAAACTTTATAATGGTCGGATTCAGACTGATTTATTCCAATATTGGGGTCGTCCAGTATGGCCACGTGCTGAAAAAGCCGAAAAATAAGAAATTTAAAGCATTTTCCCATTATATCGGGGTAAATGCTTTTTTATTTGCTCAAAATCCATTATAATTAAGATTACTTCAATAATAAGGTGAGGGATCGACTTGACAGTCATATTAGCAGCAGAACCAATTCCTGAACAACACGTAGAAGATTTACGACAACAAGGGTTAACCATTATCAATTTGGATGACGTACAACCCGAACAATTGGCAACCATCGATATTATGTTTGGTTGGAATAAAGTGGTGGGGCCTAAAATTTTAGCAACACCAAATCATCGCTTGAAATGGATTCAAGCAGCTAGCTCTGGTGTTGACTATTTACCATTAGCAACATTGAGTGAACAAGGCATTATCGTTTCAAATGCCAAGGGTATGCACGCTGTTCCGATTGCACAAACTGTGATGAGTTATATTTTATATTTCACTCGCGGTATTCGTCAAAGTTTGAGTTCTCAAGCTAACAAGGAATGGCGCCATCATGAGATTGGGCGCGCAACCGAAACACTTGAGCGCCGAACAATTATGGTCTTTGGTACCGGACAAATCGGTCATCAGATTGCCGTTTACGCTAAAGCGTTGGGGTTAAAAACCATCGGGATTAATCGTCACGGTGAAAAACGCGATGCGTTTGACGAAATTTTAACGGATCAGGATTATCAAACGAAATTAGCTGATGCGGATTTCGTTGTGAACGTGATGCCGTTAACACCGGAAACGGAAAACTTTTTCGATACGGCATTCTTTAACGCAATGGGTGAAGGGCACTACTTTTTCAACCTAGGTCGTGGTGCTTCAATTGATGAGACGGCGCTCATGGCACAATTGAATAATGGCCATCTCGCAGGGGCCGCAATTGATGTTGCGCAAACTGAACCATTGCCAGAAACATCACCACTTTGGACGACAACCAATTTAGTGATCACCCCACATATCTCGGGTTACATTCCAGATATTCACGAACGGCTCTTTAGAATCTTCGAACAGAATTTACCAGTCTTCTTAACGGACGGGCAACTTGCTGTTAACCAAGTTGATTTATCGGCTGGTTACTAAAAAAATAAGACTTAACACTGATATAGTGTTAAGTCTTATTTTTTTGGTTAAATTTTTATAGACCGGGAATTGGTTCCGCTAATAAACAGTTATCCGCTCGATCGTAATAACTGACAACTTTTTGGGTTAAATCACTTCGCCAATAAATAATGCCAGCAGCTGCAGCTAGCTCACAAAATGTTTCAAAAGTAATTTGGCCAGTTTGTGCTTTTTGGACCGCAGCTTTAATTTGAGTGGTATTACTTTTAGGGGTAACTTTTTGTGGCACACCATTCATTTTCAAATCAAGATAACCATCATTATCGTAATAGCGATATTTTCCGGATTCAACAAGGTAATCATATTTAAGGACACCCAGTTTTTTAAAGGCCTGCATTAATTTTGGAAAGTCACCAGCATTCTGTTCAGCGTCGACCGCTTTTTGAATTGCGTTATAATTTAACATCACTAATCTCATTTCTATTTTTTCTTTTTAGCGTACAACAATTACGAATTTTGGACAAGTAAAACCGGCTTTTTTAAATCCGTAATTTGAGACGTTTTAACGACCACTTGTCCGTTAGTTAATCTGAAATGCGCTTAAAATGCGCCTCTCGTAATTAATGTATTTTAAACGTGATTAGACCGGTCTTTGGGACACTTTTAGTATTTATCGGTATGAGCGCACGCTTTTGGTAGAAAGAATGCGCTCGGAATCCCTTTAAATCAACGATAGTTAGGGGTGCAAAATACGACCGCATGGTTTATAATGATATAAGTAAAAAGAATGCGGTCAAAAGGACGGAATTTTAATGCGAAAATCACGAACTAAAAAAGGCAAAAAATTAAACGTACAGCCTTTAAGGACCAAAGACGAGATTGAGGACATGAAAGTTATCTTACGACACTCCCAAATGGGTAGTCGGAATTATTTACTTTTTTTATTAGGCATCAATACCGGTTTACGTTGTTCTGATATTGTCCAATTAAAAGTGAAAGACGTAATCGAAGACAACCCCGTCATCGTCGAACAAAAAACAGGTAAGTGGCGCCAAATTAGTTTAACCAGTTTGCGACCCTACATTAGTTTATATATTCAAAATAATGAACTGACTGGTAACGACTGGTTATTCGGGAGTCGCATCGGTGATAGTCACATTACAGTCAATGGTGTTTATCGTATGTTGACCGAGGCGGGCAAGAAACTCGGCCGCAATGATATTGGCACACATACAATGCGCAAAACTTACGGGTATTGGTTCTATAAACAATTTGGTGATGTGCGATCATTAATGATTGATTTTGGCCATTCAACACAGGAAACGACTTTACATTATATTGGGATTACCCAAGATGAAGTTTTAAGTAAGAAACAACAATTGGCAATCGGCCTTTAAAAAAGGCTTGCCTTAAAGTGAGCTTCAAGGTGTATAGTAGAGATATCAATTATATAAGTTGTAATTGTGTTTAGAAATTTCGCTATATAATAGGAAGAAACACGTTCAAAAAAATTTGGGGAGATGTTTTTATGAAAGCAGCAACTTTTATTGAACCAGGAAAAATGGTGATTACTGAGGCACCTAAACCAACAATCGAAAAGAAGACAGATGCCGTTATTCGGATTATTCGGGCTTGCGTCTGTGGCTCTGATTTATGGTGGTATCGTGGCCTTTCAAAACGCGAATCGGGATCACTAGTCGGACATGAAGCAATCGGTGTTGTTGAATCCGTTGGTGAAGCAGTGACTGATATTAAAGCTGGAGATTTTGTAATTGTCCCATTTACGCATGGTTGCGGACACTGTGCTGCTTGTTTAGCTGGCTTCGATGGTGATTGTACAAACCAAGAAGGCGGTGGCAATGGTGGTTATCAAGGTGAATTCCTCCGTTATACCAATGCTAATTGGGGCTTGGTTAAAATCCCTGGCCAACCAGCTGATTATTCGGACGAGATGTTAAATAACCTCTTAACACTTTCAGACGTTATGGCAACTGGGTATCACGCCGCTGTTTCAGCTGAAGTTAAACCTGGTGATACAGTGGTCGTCATGGGAGATGGTGCAGTTGGTTTATGTGGTGTAATCGGTGCTAAATTATTAGGCGCAAAACGGATTATCGCCATGAGTCGTCATGAAGATCGGCAAAAACTAGCACTAGAATTCGGTGCAACTGATATTGTTGCTGAACGTGGGGACGAAGCTGTTGCAAAAGTGATGGCGCTAACTGACAACGCTGGGGCTAACGCCGTCTTAGAATGTGTAGGGACTGAACAATCCGTTGCAACAGCGGTAGCTGTTGCTGGTGCGGGCGCTGTTATTGGGCGCGTTGGAATTCCGCAAAAGGCAGAAATGAATACCAACGTCTTATTCCGTAAGAACATCGGCCTCCGTGGTGGGATTGCGGCAGTCACAACCCATGATAAAGCACGGTTACTCGACTCTGTTTTAAAGGGCGAAATCAATCCTGGTAAGGTCTTCACGCAACGCTTTACATTGGATCAAATCCAAGCTGCTTATGAAGCAATGGATCAACGCCAAGCTATTAAATCGTTATTAGTGATTAGCGATTAATCAATGGAAGGAATGGTTGCATGATTTTCCGGTTAATTAGTTTAATTTTTGTCATTTTATTACTGCTTAGCTTCTGGATTAAAATTCCATTTTTCAATGATTACCGACCAGTTATGATTCTTATATATGGTCTTACTTACTATTTCGTTGATCGACATCAGCGACTAACACGCTAATATAGCTCAAAAAAGCCGTTCGGATAATTTATCCGGACGGCTTTTTATGTATTTTTAAATGAGTTTAAGTAAATAACCACCTAAGCAACCAAAGATAAGACTTAATAAACTACCAATTAAGTAGTATTCTGCAAAATGATGTTCATTGGCTTCAATGGCGCGAAACCGTGTGAGGGCTTTGATTGCGACGACGACCGCGATACTCGCAACGTTATTGGTATAGCATAATAACAGAATCGCCAAACGTTCTAAGCGACCGATGTGCCGACCCAGTTGTGCTCGGTCTGGTAGTCGTTCCACATTTAAATCTAAGCTTTTTAAAAATAAGCTGATGAAATAATCGGCAAAATATAATGTCGCAATTATCACACTTGCGGCTAATAACCACCGACTAATCGTAGTTGACTGCCAATTAGTCCCTGATAATTCACTAACAATGACAATCACAACTAAATGCAAAACCTGATCTAAAACGTAACTGATTAGAGGGACTTGATTGGGTTTTAAGCGTAATGCACGTTTCAAAATGGGTTGGCAATTCTGCTTAGTGACATCGATTAGCCAATGCGTTAGCACAACGATTATTAAACTAATGCCGAACGTTTCAAGAAAAGGCCAGTTTGCAACACGCAGTAGCGTTCCGATTAACCAGATGCCAACTACCATTGGCACTTGCGTCAACGCGTGCCCCAATAAGGGATACCATTTAACCGCCAATTTCGTTGAGCGTTTGCATCGGGCCATCTGATCGGATTGGATTAAAAAATCCGTCCAGAAATGGGCCAATAGCAAAATCGCAAATAACGTCATGCGTTCACCTCCGTCAAACTCATTAGTTGCGCTCGAACCGTTGTTAACGTCTGCTCAATGAGCGGATAATCCATCTGATTGAGCAACCGACTGATCTTACTAGAAGCGACAGCACGCTCTTTTTGCTGCGTATAATCCACCTGATAAGTCAGATTACCATATGCTTCCCATAAAATTTGAGCCAGCTCATAACGTTTCAAGTTCGGTTGCGCATAAAGTAGAGCAAACGTCTCTTTTCGCAGCTTCGTGTTTAATAGCCGTTCATAAATTAAATAAAAAAGGGCACTAATGCCATTAGCGGTTTCTGCAGCCTGATCAGTGACTAATTGCCACTTAAAAAGAGAGGTTGAAAATGGATAACCGAGGGGTAAAGTTGCGCCTTGCATTAGGCGTTTTGCCTGATCAACCGCAGTTAAGGCATTAACAATTGCCGAACCATTTACGCGATTAACATCCTGATAATCTGCCTTTTCAACTGTAACTAGTTTTCCTAAACCAACGCCAAAATAGAATTCAGGAAGGTCTACTGACCCAAAAAGCGGTTCCCAAAATTGTCTAAAAGCCACACTGCGCAAATAGGCATTACAGAAAATAAATAAATCTGCCAATTGCGCTTGGTCTGCCGCTTGAAAACCACCTAATAACCCATCACCATCTTTTACCATGAAAGGGGTGAGTAAATCCGGGAAACGATCATTCAGTTTTTTCTGCAGGTGCTGTAATAACGTTAAAACTTGCGTTTGATCGGCAAAATTCGTTCGACTACCAACTAAATCGATAAAACAATAAGCAGCTTGCATAATGAACCTCCTTTGGAAAACATTTGATTATAAGTACATAATAGCTAAATATATCCTTAAAATCAAATGTTTAACTGTAAGACTTGCACTTTAACGCGTTAGTGTTATAGTTAACTACATAAGTAACTAACCAATCAACGAAACGAAGGTGTTCCGGATGCTTTTTGAATTTAATAACGATTCACCACTCTATCGGCAGATCGCCGAACAGATTGAAGAGGGCATTTTTACAGGGGTCTTTCCCCCCGGTAGTCAAGTACCATCGACAACTGAAATTTCCAGACAATTCAACATCAATCCAGCCACGGTACTCAAAGGCATGAATCAACTGGTTGCCAGCGGCTTAATCGAAAAGAAAAGAGGACTCGGCATGTTTGTCACACCAAGCGCACCCGCACAAATTACTGAAAAACGGCAATCAGAATTTTTTGAACACTATGTTGCCCAATTCATCACTGAAGCACAACAACTGAACTTATCTAAAAATGATCTGATTGCACTGATCGAAAGGGGCTACGACCATGCCTAACTTACAAACCACACAATTGATTAAACAATTCGGAAACCAAGTCGTCCTCGATGACATCAACTTAACGCTTAAGCCCAATACGATTTACGGATTACTCGGCCGCAACGGGGTGGGTAAGAGTACTTTATTAAGTATTCTGGCCAACCATCAAACCGCATCCCTGGGTGAGATCAAATGGGGCGATACGGTCTTAACCGGTCGCGATCATCCGTTACAAACGATTTACTTGATGTCGGAAATCAATCTCTTCAATAAAGATGATAAATTAAAGACAATTATTAAGAATACCGCCTTACTTCAAGGGTCATTTGATCATGAATTAGCCGAAGAAATGCTGACTGCGTTTGACTTGAGTCCGAAAAAGAAGCTCAATCAACTTTCAACCGGCTACCGGACGATTTTTAAAACAATTGTCGCGCTTTGTGTCCCAGCGGAATATGTTTTTCTAGATGAACCAGTGCTTGGACTGGATGCTAACTACCGTAGTCTCTTATACCGGTACATTTTGCAAGCCTATGAGAGTCGACCACGAACATTTGTCGTTGCGACTCATATCATCGAAGAAATCGCGACCTTAGTCGAACACGTCTTGGTCTTAAATGACACCCAATTAATCGTCGATGATGATTTGGAAAACGTCCTCGCTAAGAGTTACCGTGTCAGCGGTCCCGAAGAACTCGTCCGAAAATACTGTACCGACTTAAATATCTTAGATAGCCAACAAATGGGGACGTTATATACGGTTTATCTTTATGATACGTTACCGACAGAACGGATTATTCCGGATCGTCTAACAATTGAACATATCGATTTACAAGAAACCTTCATTAAATTAACGAACAAAGGAAGTGAAGCACATGTTTAATGCAATGATGCGGTACCGCCTGACCGCCATTTGGAAAACACTGGCGATGGTTGCCGTAGGATTTTTCGGTGGAATGGTTGTCGTTGCCCTTATCTTCATAAAGAAGGGCATTGACTTTGGCAACTTTGGTCTCACAATTGTGACTGGTTTCTTATTCCTGAGCCAAATCACATTGATCGTTCAGTCATTTACAACCACTCGAAAAGCTTTTAATTTTGCCATTTTAAATGGGATTCCGAGAAAAATTAGCTTCCTAACACAATTAGTTAGTCTCTTTAGTAGTCAACTGGTGACGTTTGCAATCTTATATCCAATCGCGATTCATAATCAAATATTTGCCGGTATTAAAATTAACCTGTTAGATCCACACATTACCGTGGCATTTATTCTTGTCGTATGGACTTTCATTGCCCAAGGTCTTGCAATCAGTAGCTTCATTACCTTATTTGAACGCAAAGCCTGGGTTTTCCTATTTGCAGCATGGTTAATTATCGCCACGGTTTATGAACGTTATATCACACCAATCATTACGCGCATGCTTCCAGATTGGACCGATTATTTCTTCGTTAATTTCGAACAAGCGAATGTCGTATCGGCGATTAAAATTACCTTCGATCAGCCAAATTTTTGGATTAGCACCTTGACCAGTATTGTTGCACCACTCATCATCGCTGGCATTTGCCAACACTTCATGCAAACTAGACGGATTACGTTTAGATTAAAAAAATTCGCTCGATAGAAAGAAGTGGCTCACATGCGGCGTTTATTAAAGGTCAGTAGTGAGGTTGTGATTGCTTTAGCAGTCATTCTAGTAACTCAATTAATTGCCGGGTTTAGTTTACCTAGCTGGGCCAGTCATCCCACCTTTAGAATCATTCAAACGGTGTATTCACCAGTGCTATATTTATTAGTCTTTTACGGCTTAATCAACTGGTTAAACCGACACTACTTTCATGAAACAGTTGCTTTATTCACTTGGCGACCAAACCTCAAACCACAATTTTTCATCTGGCCAGTAATTTGGGTTCTGTTGATTGATTTAACATTCTTCTTGGTTGTCCCTGGACGAATTGTTTGGCCAACAATCAATCATCTGAATGTCACATTGAATCTGTTAGCCACTTTACTCTTAGCTGGAATTGCCGCGCCAATTGTCGAAGAATATATTTTCCGCGGCTTGATTAGTCAACGTCTAACTAAGGCATATGGCGCACGGATCGGTTTAATCGGCTCGTCACTACTATTTGGTCTAACCCATCTGCTCAACGGCGTCCTTGATTTCTGGAGTGCCGTTCAACTAATCATCGCTGGTACGCTGGCAGGAGCATTATTCTGGTTGACTTCAAGATGGTATCAAACATTATGGGCCGGTATTGTTTTACATGCTGGCTATAATGTCTTAACATCAGTCATTCCAATCCGTGTTCACACTAGCAATGACTGGCCGATTCAGTACTTACTCAACCAACCCAACCGTTTAATGACAGGTGGGGAATATGGTGCGGATTGCAGCCTAATCACAATGATTACCTTGATAATCATCCTTGGCTACATCTATTTTGCAACACGCAATTCTAGGCGCGCCATGTTTTAAATTTTATTGAATTGCCCTTAGTAATCATTAATCAATTTTGATGTGTATTACTAGGGGCTTTTTTTGTCTAAAATTAGGAGGAAACTGATGCTTAAAATAACCGATATCAATGTTTGGATTAAACACCGCCAAATTATTAACGCTGTTTCACTCGAAGTGCAACCCGGTGCCATCGTCGGCTTAATCGGTCCCAATGGTGCTGGTAAAACAACCATTATGAAAACAATTCTGGGACTGATGCCATTTTCCGGGACAGTCACAATTGATAATCAATCCGTGACCGAAACCAATCATACGGGTTTAAAGTCTGTTGGAGCGTTGATCGAACATCCCGCACTTTATCCGTTTCTAATGGGCTATCAAAATCTCGCGTTATATGCCCAAGATGAAGCGGACCTGCAAGCGATTGTCACCCAACTCGAAATGACACCTTATATCAACCGTAAAGCTAAAGGCTATTCACTCGGGATGAAACAAAAGCTCGGAATTGCACTTGCTTTATTAAATCACCCCCAATTAGTCATCTTGGATGAGCCAATGAATGGCTTAGATATCGACGCAACCATTTTGGTTCGGCAAATCATTCAACAATATGCGCAACAGGGAACGGCCTTTTTAATTGCGAGTCACATTCTCAGTGAACTCGAAAAAGTCGTTACCGATGTGATTATCATTAATAACGGGCAAGTGCGCCTGAACCAACCAATCGCAACGTTTAATCAAGTAACCGCACAACGTTATCGCCTTCAAACCACTGATATGGCGCAAACTCTGACTTTATTAACTGACCATCAAATTCCGTTTGAGCAGGATGCTGGCTATCTAAACATTTCTCAAACGGTGCTCTACACGGCGCAAACCTTGTGCTTCGACCAGCAGATTCAATTCAAAGCATTGATTCCTGAACAAATTAGCTTCGAACAACGAATTGTCCAATTACTCCACGAAAAGGGTGGCGATGAACATGCAAACTAGCTTAAGCCAAGAATGGTATAAATTTCGCCACCAAAAAGGGCCACTAATGGGAATTCTAGCGCTCCTAAGCTTAATGTTCATCATGGCCATTTCAGTTCCCGTTACTCGCACCGCGATCATTACGGGATTCAAGACACCACAGTGGTTGTTGATGATCATCGTTATTATCGGTGCTAATTTTATGATTATGGAAGACCAACACACTACAATCCGAACGCTTTTGTATCGTCACACTTATCGGTGGTCAATTTATCTCGCTAAGTTGTTGATTCTCACTCTCTACACTGGTGTGCTTACCACACTTAGTTTGTTATTCACAGTTCTGCTAAAAACGACTCTTGCCTCACAACTGAGTTGGCAAAGTGAGCGGCTATTCAGTCACTTGGTTGTCGGGATGGCAGGCACATGCTTAGTCGGAATCTTGCTGTTGACAATTATTTTACTACTATCGTGTCTTTTCCCAGTGAATACGGTAGTCATTTGCCTTGGTCTGATTCTAATTTTTACCGGGCAAGGAATTGCCAGTCTCACAATCGGCTCTAGTAGTCCGATATTAGTCAATATCCTGAAGTGGCAACCGTTAAATATGCTCAACTTGATGGCGCAACTACCAGATCCAAGCTATCAAAAAGACACTTATTTAAGTAATTCGCAACTACTCGCGGGGATTATCGGCTATAGTGGCTTTTTCCTAGCAATTGGTTATTGGCGCTTCAAACACAAACGAGTTTAGAAAGGGGCGATTCATATGCAAGCGGCACTATCTCAAGAATATTACAAACTGTTGCACAAAAAATTAACGTGGTTCGCACCTGCGATTATCGTGGGTTTAATGCTCCTGATGCCTATAACCTTCGACGATTCTTATTGGTTGGTGATGGCCAATTTTGGGTCGAGTCAGTGGATTTTACTCGTGTTGATTATCGTTGGTGCGACGCTTTTCTCAATGGAATTTCAGCATCATACCATCTTAACGCTACTTTACAAAACACCAAATCGGCGGACCATTTATTTAGCTAAATTCGTTGTTCTCTTTGGCTACAATATTGCATTGCATCTATTCGCATTAGGGCTCACAATCTTGTTCAACACACTGGCGATTGGGGGGCACGCAAATTGGTTAACACATTATCTGTATCACCAAAGTTTACTCATGAACACCATCATGACCGCCACAATTGATCTCGGGATGTCGCTCATGCTGATTGGATTCTTATTCTTACTGTCCTGTTTGCTGACGAATAACGCCGTGGTCATCACGACGAGTATCACAATCGTATTCATGGGACAGTCACTCTCAAGCATATTACTTCATGAGCACCCACAATTCGGTAGTTGGCTCAAATGGAATCCACTCAATATGTTAAATCTGACGTTCCAATACGCAAATTATCCCGTTTACCACAAGTTGACACAACTAACGACAGGTCAATTATTACTTGGAACCCTTAGTTATGTACTATTCTTTCTATGGCTTGGTAATTGGTGCTTTAAACAACGTCATTTCTAAACACATGGATATATTTATTTTTTGACACAGATTTGCTATACTTATAGCTAATCTACTAATCAGGGAGGTTGTCTTATGTTTTTAGCCCCACTTTTTGAATGTGATGTCCCAACAGTCCACTAATTCCGTGCATTTAACACAAATTGGAGGATTTACACATGACAATCACTAAACAAGCAAACTTAGAGCAAGCACAATTGGTAACCGCAACATTTGGATTTACTAATTCTAAAAAAGATACTGCATTTTGGGACACGACTTTATCACCATTACTCAATGAGATCGAAGCCGATTTAACACTCGAACAAATTCGCGAGTTGCCTAACATCATCGCGACGAAAAAAGCGTACAAAGCAGTCGGTCTTGATGCAGCACGTCATCGGCCATCTTCGGATAGTTTATTACGCCGCGTCGTTAAAGGGCAGGGGCTTTATCAAATTAATGCGTTAGTTGACGTGAATAATTATCTCTCTTTGAAACTACAACTACCGATTGGCAGTTACGATTTGGCCAAAATTGACGGCCCAATCAGTTATCAAGTCGCCGAAGAAGGGGCCGAGTACGCTGGAATTGGTAAGGGCGCGATTAATATCAGTCACTTTCCAACACTAGTCGATCAACATGGTGCGTTTGGCAGTCCAATTTCGGATTCCACACGCGCCATGATTGCCCCTGAAACGACAGAAGCGATGCTTGTTGTTTATGCTTTCGGACAATCATCAGCCCAATTAGCGGCAATTGAACAAGCCGTTAAAACCGTCCTTCAGGCAGCCTTTAACCCAGAAGAAATCACAACTGAAATCATCGCGTAAAAGAAAAAGGGGCTAAGACAAAAGTAAATTTTGTCTCAGCCTCTTTTATTTATCTGAACTTTTATAGTCTAAACGTGTTCTGTCAGCCAACACTTTCCGGTTAACCGAGTTACGGCATACTTTTTTTATTGCGCTAATAATTCTACTAATTCCGTTTTAGGAATGCCTGTAAAGTAAGGTGTTGTGTCAATTGGTTCGAGGGCTGCTGCTAAGTGTTCACGGTCATAAATCGTTCCGGCTAATTTTTCTGCTAAATCATTAGCATCACCTGAACCAAAGAAATCGCCGTAGAATTTAACGTTGGCAATCTTACCATTTTCGATCAATAAGCGAGCATCAATCGTCCCAAAATCAAAGTGTTTCCGCTTTTGAATTGTTGATTTAGGTGACTTGCCATAAACCCAGTCCCAGTTACTATAGAGGTCATTGAAAATCTTGTCGATGGCTTGTTCATCTGCCGCCGTTAATTGATATTCACGATCAGCAATTTCTGGTAAGCTCTTGGCATTAAAAAGGTTCAAGAGTAAGACATCTCTAAATTCTTCAGTCGACATATTTTGATATTCAGGGTTCACGTGGTCTTTTAAATTAGTTACCCGTTGGCGAATGGACTTGATGCCTTTAGAAGCAATCTTATCAGCAGGGACGTTCAACGCTTGTGTGAGGACATCTAGATCGACGTTCCATGAAAGGGTCCCGTGAGAGAACGTTTTGCCATTTTTGGTATACATTGCATTGCCAGAGAATTTCTTACCAGCGACTAACATATCGTTACGGCCAGAGACTTCAGCTGATGTGGCGCCCATTTCGTGAAGTGCATCGACGATTGGTTGCGTAAAGGATTTGAAATCCCCAAATTGTTCTGAATCAGCATCGACAACGAAGCTAAAACAGAGGTTACCGAGATCTTGATAAATGCCACCACCACCAGATAAGCGGCGGGTCACCGTAATGTGATTATCTTCAACGTATTTTTGATTAATTTCTTCATACGTATTTTGATTCCGACCCACAATAATACATGGTTTTTCAATATAGAAAAGCAATAATGGTTCATCAAAGTTCTTTTGATTCATTAAATATTGTTCGGTGGCCAGGTTACGGCGAATATCATTTGACTTCATAACAACGTAATACATCAGCATAAAACCCCTTTCATTTTCACTACTTTCTCATTATACTACAGATTCAAAAAAAGGGACTAACAAAAAGGAAGTTACTAAAAACCCCGGATAATGGTCATTTATCCGGGGTTTCTTAATCATCTACATATTCTAATAGGTCGCCTGGCTGACAGTCAAGCGCTTGGCAAAGACGTTCTAATGTCGAAAAGCGAATCGCTTTTGCCTTTTCCGTCTTTAAGTTTGAAAGGTTGGCAATGGTAATCTCAACTTTTTGTGAAAGTTCAGTGACACTCATCTTTCGTTGGGCCAGAATGACGTCTAAATTAACCC
The DNA here is from genome assembly GCF_002370355.1 of Latilactobacillus sakei subsp. sakei DSM 20017 = JCM 1157. Lineage (NCBI taxonomy): Bacteria > Bacillati > Bacillota > Bacilli > Lactobacillales > Lactobacillaceae > Latilactobacillus > Latilactobacillus sakei. The sequence continues at coordinate 1,501,138 of NZ_AP017929.1, read as the reverse complement.
GAATTGGCATTTTAAATCCTCCTTAGACTGTGAGGTCGTTTTCCGTCTGCAATGCAATGGCGCTCTTAAATAGGTCTTCAACAATCTGCATCAGAATGGCCAAAGCAAACGGAATAAAGATGAACGCAATCCCAAGTAATAACAAGCCCGGCGCATCTTCTAGTTGCGTAATCCGATAGAAAAAGGGAAGTGACAATAAACTAGCAAAACTTGCGATTAAGACCGCATTTCTAATCGATGATACATAACGCAATGTTTGTGGCGCAAACACTTGGTGTTGTTCAATCGTATTGAGAATGCGATGCAGCGCATATAAAGCAACCCACACACAAATCGTCACACTATAAGCGGCCAGGGCCAACGTGATAATTTCAAAAGGATAGTCTAATTTAGACGCCGTCACAATCTGGACGGTGACTAAAAAGCTAAAAAGGAAGAAGACTGCGCCGATTCCTAAAAGTGCTAAACGTAAAAGCCATTTTTTTAACATATCAAACACCTCATTGAATGAATTAATAGCTTGATTATAACATTTTAATATCGATAAGCAATTAATTTTTATCGTTTTTCGATAAATTTCAAAATTTGCAACTGTTTAAAAATGTGTTGACTGTTATAATCAGAGGGGTAAACTAATCTATGAAGGATTGACTCATATGAAAATGAGACCATTATTGTTGCCAATCACGTTAGTAATCGTATTGTTAATGCTAACGGCTTGTCAGCAAACTCCAGCAAAAACAACAAGCTCGCGGCACAATTCACAATCAGAAAGTATCAGCCGGCAAAACCAACAGACCTACACCAAAAAAACGGTCCAAACCTATTGGTTGTATTATCGACATAAGACGTTCTTCGTGATTGTGCATCAACCGAATGAGCAGCTGAACACGAAAGATAAGCTCAAAACGTTTTTGAGTCAAACCACTACGCAAACACTAGCACATTCTGCTTATCAGAAGCTAGACGAAGACGGCTTCATTTTCATTGGCGATAATCACTTTAAACCACACAAGCATTTTGGTTATGGGGCAGTCACAGTGGGAATCCCACGCGACTACACACTGTATGACATCGTTGCCACGGCCAATTTAAACGAGCCGTCCTATAATCGCTACAAAATTTATCAAATTCGATGATTGAGGTAAAGTCCATGAAAAATAGCAAATTAGATCTGATATTTCCTATCAGTTTCGTTATTGGTGGTGTCTTAATGCAAATTCAAGACCTCTATTTTAATCCGAACACGATTTGGATCCGCACAATCATAACCGGTATTGGATTAAGTATCATCACCTATCTGATACTAATGGTTAAACGTCAAAAATAAAATCTAATGATCCTTGGAGACCGCTCTTTGAAAAAAACAATATTCCCTCTCATTTTATGCCTATCAATCGTAATAATTTTTATTGTTGGTTGCAATCGTTCAATTGAAACACACACATCACCCAAAATACGGACTAAAAAAGTGACTAGTTTGCCTAAGCATGGAACCATGAAATTAACAACTGCGACTCATTCGGATCAAAAGAAAATCTCCGGTTATATCTATCGTGTCGGCAACGATTATTTAGTCTTAAATTCTGCAAAAGGGTTTATCAAAGATGCCACTGCTATGAAACATTATCTTAAATTCGGTAAAGAGCAGGTTACAAATGCGTATTTTGGCCAGCCAAATGTGTTTGCAATCGCCAAAAAACAGGTGGGCAAGCATGCCCAATTATTTAAACTCGCATATGGGACTGTAATTTACGAAACACTTCCTGAAAATGATCGCGCTGATATCTCTTTTAGTATTATTACGGATAAGAACATTGATGAATTACCCAAAATCAAGATTGATCAAATCGACTACCAAATAATTTAAACAAAAATAGCGCGTCCCACTATCTTATAAGTGCGGCGCGCTATTTTTATTTTAGCAATATTAGTCACGACGTTGGTACGCGATAACTGTCAGTGGCATAAATAGCATAATGATCAGCGCACCACTGATGAGGACCATTGTCGCTGTATTGTTCCAACTGCCAGTATTTAAGAGCGTCCGAATAGCGGTAATTGTTGTGCTGACCGGATTAATCCTAACGACTGGCTGTAAAAAGTGGGGCAGCGTTTTGATGGGGATAAAGGCGTTCGATAAGAACGTTAACACGAGGATAATAATCATCGATAAGCTGCTGATCAGCTCTGCATTTTTGACCATTAACCCCACTAAGGCAAAAATCCAAGAAGTTGACCAGCCGATAAAGACCGCCAGTAGTAATGCCCAAATCAGTGCCCCCAGATTGACGGTGGGGCGCCAACCCATTACCAACGCTGTAAGAATCGCCATTCCGCCAGAAAGCACTAATCGCAAAATATCACCTACTAATTGCCCTGCCAGTGGTGCTATTGGTGAAATCGGTAATGTTTTAAAACGGTCGAAGATACCATTATTAATATCTTCCCGTAATTGTTGGCCAGAACCAGAAGCTGCATTTAAAATACTTTGAACTAAAATACCAGAAACCAGCATCGGTAAGTAGGCGTGGACGCTACCGGCGATGACGCCGCCGAATAGATAGCCAAACAATAGGGTAAAGATAATCGGTTGGATGAGCACATCACTGACGTTATCGGGATTGTGGCGCATTTTTAATAAGTTACGGTGGGTTAAAGTGAGAATATCACGTATAGTATGACGTTTTATTATATTTGTATTCATTATCTGAGCTCCTTAGTTTTTACCAACCGTCATTTTTAGGAAAACATCATCTAACGAAGGTGTCTCAAGTTTTAAATGACTAACTGTAATTTTAGCAATTTGTAATTGATTTAATATTACGATTATCGCTGGAAGAGCGTCGCCACCAAGTGGGCTGACTAATGTCTGTTCACTAACGCTGATTGGTTGTTTTAAAACGTCCTGAACAATCGCGCGTGCTTGAGGTAATTGAGCCAACTCTGTGACGGCTAAAGACAGTTGTAAGCCACCTAATTTTTGCTTTAATTCACTAGGTGTACCATTAGCGATAAGACGCCCGTGATCAATGAGCGCAATGTGATCGGCAAATTGGTCTGCTTCCTCTAAATATTGGGTGGTTAAAAAGACAGTTGATCCTTGGGCCACCAATGCTTGAATTACTTGCCACATTTGAATTCTTGTTCTAGGATCTAAACCGGTAGTCGGTTCATCCAAAAATAAAATCTTCGGACGACCCACTAAACTGACTGCTAAGTCTAAACGGCGTCGCATGCCACCGGAAAAAGTGGCCAACGCTTGATTAGCCGATTGCGTTAAATCAAAAGCCGTCAGTAACTCGTCTGCACGAATCTGGCTGGCTTGACTGCTAAGTCCGTTTAACCGTCCAAATAAACGGAGATTATCACGTGCACTTAAGTCTTGATCAATCGCTGCCGTTTGATTCGTCACGCTAAATTGTTGGCGTGCTTGGCGACTTTGGCTTAGTGTATTAAAGCCATTCAGCGTAATCTGCCCCTCATCAGGGCGTAATAAAGTCGTCATCATTTTTAAAAGGGTCGTTTTGCCAGCGCCATTTGGGCCTAAGAGGCCAAATATTTCGCCTTTTTTTACATTGAAAGAAATATCTTGAACGACTTTCTTTTGACCAAATTTTTTTTGAACATTTCTGACTTCAATGACATTATCCTCACGCATATTAGCGCCTCCTCATATTTAATCAGGTCACCTGATTAAATAACATAGTAAGGCCCCCTTACTAAAATGTCAAGGATTGCTATTTTCAAATTTTAGAATGGTGTATACTGGATGAAAGACAAAGGAGAAGATGACACATGACAAACAGCGTCAAAGCAGAATTAGTTGCTGGTAAATTAGCCGAATATGAACAACTCAGTAAAATCTATGATGATATCGTCAAACAAGCGCGGCCCCATCTGATTGTCGAAGGTCAGGGGAAAATCTTATTGGCACTAGCTGATGAAGATCACTTATCTCAACGAGAACTCGCCACGCGTTTAGGCATGTCACCACAATCTACCAGTGAATTTGTTGCGAAACTTGTTAAACGTGAATTGGTCACTTTGACCAAGTTACCGAGTGATCGGCGGGTTAATTTAGTAAATCTGACCGCTGCTGGTCGCCAGGAAATCGAATCCGCTAGTCGAGAAGTGCCACCATTTGTGAACGCACTTTCTGAAGCAGAACTAGATCAACTCGTACCGTTACTGACAAAAATCACAACAGCGATGTACGCTGATATCGACGCGTCTAATCCCACATTGGGCGTTAAATTCCATAAGTTATTGGCTAGTCGGTACTTAAATCAATTCAAAAAATAAATGGCAATCAAAAAAGCGAGACTCACTAATTTCTTAGTGAAGCTCGCTTTTTTAGTTGGATATACTATTAATCGAAGTCATAATCACTGTCGTTCATTGCTTCAACGTTACCCAGACGGTAACCATTCCCAACTTGTGAGAAGAAATCATGGTTCGCTGTTGATGTTGACATCCCGTTTAAGACAACTGGGTTCACATCTTCGGCTGTATCTGGGAAGAGGGCGCCTTGTCCTAAGTTCATTAGGGCCTTATTGGCGTTATAACGGAGGTAAGTTAAGACTTCTTCCGTCCAGCCAGTGCCATCGTAAACTTCATGAGTGTATTTTTCTTCATTGGCATAAAGATCGTAAAGTAAATCGTACATCCAGTTTTGAAGTTCTTCTTGTTCAGCTTTTGCTAATTCGTTAAAGCCGAGTTGGAATTTATAACCGATGTAAGTGCCATGAACAGATTCATCACGGATAATTAATTTAATGATTTCAGCAACGTTAGCCAATTTGTTGTTCCCTAAGTAATAGAGTGGCGTGTAGAAACCAGAATAGAAGAGGAATGTTTCTAAGAAAACACTGGCAATCTTTTGTTGGAGCGGTGAGCCATTCTGATAGATACTGTTAATCTTATTGGCTTTGTATTGCAGGTATTCGTTAGTATTTGTCCAGTCAAAAATTTCATCAATTTCATTAGGCGTATTTAACGTTGAAAAGATTGATGAATAACTCTTAGCATGCACTGATTCCATAAATTGGATGTTATTCAAAACAGCTTCTTCATGCGGTGTTCTGATATTGGCTTTTAAGCTCGCCATACCATCTTGTGATTGCAACGTATCAAGTAACGTTAAGCCGCCAAAAACATGACCCACAATCCATTTTTCATTGTCTGGTAAACTCCGCCAGTCATCTAAATCATTTGAAAGGGGGATGCGTGTATCTAACCAAAATTGTTCGGTTAGCTTTTCCCAAGTCGCTTTATCGATTTGATCTTCAACTTGATTCCAATTAATTGCATGATAATTTTCTGTCATCGTCTATGAACTCCTTTGAGGTATGTAGACCAGCTGAGGAACGGCTGGGGTTTAATTGGTAGCTTCTTCCGGTTAGCTACGTCTGTCAAATGACCAACAAGTTGGTCATTCACCAGACTAGGCTATACTCAGAAGTTAAGCGCTACAAACGCACTCTAGATTACGCAGCTTTCACATGCGTTTGCGCCGACTTCGTTTTCGTCGTCCGTATATGTGCGGATGTAGTAGATTGATTTAATGCCTTTATGATGCGCGTAGTTTCTGAGAATGTTAAGATCACGGGTCGTCATCTTATCTGTGCGACCGTCTTTCCAGTCATATAAGCCAGCCGGAATTGTTGAACGCATGAAGAGCGTCATACTCATCCCTTGATCAACGTGTTTTTGTGCAGCAGCGTAGATGTCGATTACTTTACGCATATCGATGTCATAGGCTGATTCATAAAAAGGCATCGTTTCATTTGATAGGCCTGGTGCTGGATAGTAAATTGTCCCAATTTTCTTTTCTTGGCGATCTTCAACGCGATTAACGATTGGTTGGAGACTAGCTGAAGTATCGTTAATATATGAAATTGAGCCATTAGGCGCAACAGCGAGTCTGTTTTGGTGATATAACCCATCTTGCATAATCGCTTCTTTCAAAGCGGCCCAGTCTGCTTGAGTCGGGATAAAGACACCGTCGAATAGTCCTTTGACTTTAGCCGTCTTAGGCGCCCATTCAGTATTCAGGTATTGATCAAAGTAACTACCATCAGCATACTTACTGTTTTCAAAGTTGTCAAAAGTAATCCCACGTTCTTTAGCAATCTTGTTTGAGGCAACTAATGTCCAGTAATTCAATAACATAAAGTAATTGCTTGTAAAGTCGATTGATTCTTCTGAACCGTACATCATTTGGTTCTTAGCGAAGTAGGTATGCAAGCCCATGCCGCCTAAGCCGATTGTGTGGGCTAATTGGTTACCATGTGCTACAGAAGGGACAACATCGATATCAGAATGATCAGTCACATAAGTTAATGAACGGACCATCGTTTCAATTGAATGGCCAAAATCAGGAGAGGTCATCATGTTCGGAATATTAGTTGAACCTAAGTTACAGCTAATATCAGTTCCTAAAACGTCATATTCTTGACGATTGTTAATTTGAGAAGGGGTTTGCACCTGCAAGACTTCAGAACAAAGGTTACTCATGATAATTTTACCGTCAATTGGGTTGGCTTTATTAGCCGTATCGATATTCACAATATAAGGGTAACCTGATTCTTGTTGGAGCTTGCTAATTTCATTTTCTAAATCACGGGCTTTAATTTTCGTCTTCTTAATCGCGTCGTTAGCCACTAAGTTGTCATATTCGGCCGTAATATCGATGTATGAGAAAGGTTGTCCGTATTCACGTTCAACACTATATGGGCTGAAGAGATACATATCAGCGTCTTCTTTGACTAATTCATAGTACTTATCTGGCACTGTTAAGCCGAGTGAGAGGGTCTTTAACCGATATTTTTCGTCAGCATTTTCTTTTTTAGCGCCCAAGAAAGCCACGACGTCTGGATGGAAAACGTTCAGATAAACAACACCAGCGCCTTGACGTTGCCCTAATTGGTTGGAATAAGAGAATGAATCCTCTAATAATTTCATAACAGGTAAGACACCACTTGCAGCACCGTCGATGCCTTTGATTGGATCACCAGCACCACGCAAGTTAGACAAGCTAATCCCGACGCCACCACCAATTCGTGATAATTGAAGGGCAGAGTTGATGGTCCGGCCAATTGAATTCATATCGTCGGTTGTTTGTAATAAGAAACATGACACTAATTCACCACGACGAGAACGCCCCGCATTTAAGAAGGTAGGCGTAGCTGGTTGGTAACGTTGATGGATCATTTCATCAGCAACACTCATTGCAAGGGCTTCGTCACCATCCGCAAAATAGAGCGCGTTGGTGAAGACCCGGTCTTTAAAGTCTTCTAAGTAAAAGCCGTTATCATTTGTTTTAAGAGCGTATTGCGCATAAAACTTATAAGCTGCCATGAAAGATTTAAAATGAAAGTCTTGATCGATTAAATATTGATTTAAGCGTTCCATAAAATCGATTGAGTAGGCCTTTAGAAAATCCGCTTCGTAATAGTTTTCAGCCACCATGTAATCTAAGCGATCTTGTAGTGATTTAAAAGTCACCATGTTGGGTTGCACATTTTGTTCTAAAAAGGCTTCTAGTGCTTCTTGATCCTTTTGAAGGGGGATTTGACCGTTAACCGGAATATTGATTTTGTTATTCAATTCATAATAAGTTACGTTTTCAGTTTTAATCTCTTTTAAAGACATTAGCGCACCACTTTCTTAAAAAATTAATAAAATGCCCGATTTTGGGTGTAAAAAAAGTGAAGACCAACTCTTCAAGGAGTTGGTCCCACTCGTAGATGCCTATTTTAAGGACAGCACTTAAACTTAAAAGGCCAATTTTTGTAATTCGGCTGGTCTAAAACCGGAGAAACTTTCAACACCGTCAGCTTCAAGCACAGGAACAGCTTGGAACCCTTTTTCTTTTAAGTAATCAATATATTGGGGTTCATCGTTAATATTATGTTCGCTAAAAGTGATGTTGTGTGTTTCTAAAAAATGCTTTGTCATACGGCATTGGGGACAGCCGTTCTTCGTATATAGTGTAATGTTAGCCATTGTGATTAACTCCTTGTGGAACTTAATTAGTAATTTTAGTATACCGTTTAAAAAAGAATCATGCAATGTTTAAATACCAGATATGGTAGTCAAAAGTAAAACAGCCACTAATTATAGTGGCTGTTCGCGAATGATTCTAAATTCGACTTGTGTAGTGTTCCTATTTTAAAGTTACCATTATCCAGGATAATGTCAATCCCCAATTCGATTGTAAACAATTTGAAACCGACACCGTTTCAGCCGTAGCAACGTTCCTAAAAAATATTAAAATTTCTGACCCACCCTTGAAAAATCGGAGGACATTTTTTTACCGAACGATTTATAAAATTGGCGATAGGAGTCGTGAAAATTTTTGTTTGAAGCGTAACCACGCAGATTGTTGAGCAATCATCTCATCTGTTAATAATACCGCGTTTTTGATATCTTCTAAATAAATCTGCTCGAGTTGCCGTGCTAATTTCGGATCATAAATAAAAGCATTGGCTTCAAAATTCAATTTGAAACTACGAATATCCATATTAGCCGAACCAATCGTACTAATATGACCGTCCATAACCACTGTTTTGGCGTGTAAGAAGCCATCTTGATAAGCGTAAATCTTAACACCGGCTTCATGCAATAACTGACTATAATACTGTGTGGCCCGATAAATGAAAGGATGATCCGGCATGCTAGGGGTCATGATCCGCACATCGACACCAGACATTGCTGCTGTCGTGAGCGCATCGATAATACTATCGTCGGGTACCAAATAAGGGGTTTGAATCCATAATTTTTTCTTAGCTGAACTGATCATCTTCAAATAACCCAACTTGATTTGTTCGTCTAATTTATCAGGCCCGCTCGAAACAATTTGCATCGCTGCCGTGCCGCGGTTGGCTTCCGCTGCAATCGGGAAGTGGCTTTCAGAATAAGTTAAACGAATTGCTTCTTCAACACTGGCATTCCAATCCATCAAAAAGCGTACTTGAAGCGCCAAAACCGCATTCCCGGTAATGCGCATGTGTGTATCACGCCAATTACCGAACTTAGCACTACGGCCGAGATATTGATCACCAACGTTAAAACCGCCGATATACCCAATTGTGCCATCTAAAACGACGATTTTACGGTGATCTCTAAAATTCAAACGAAAATCCGTGATTGAATGTTTCGAACTAAAGAAGGTCCGGGCATGTCCGCCGGCTTCTTCAAGTGGCCGCCACCATTTTTGGGTGGCCCCTTGAGAACCCCAAGCATCGTATAAGACGTTTACTGCGACACCTTCCTGGGCTTTTTGAACCAATAGTGCTTGTAGTTCATTACCGATTTGATCATTGTAAATGGTGTAGTACTCAATATGAATACTCTTAGTCGCTTTTTTAATATCGGCGAACAAGGCAGCGAATTTTTCGGTCCCGTCAGTATATAACGTTACGTGATTATCCTTTAAAACCGGTGCGTTATTAATGTTTAAGAAAAGATTGACCATTTCAGTCGCTTCACTGGACAACACCTTTTTAGGTAATAATTCATTACGCCGATTTTCTTGACGTTGAATATCAACTAAGGCCAAAACCCCATCGTTGATTTGTGACTGACTTTGGAAAATCTTTTTCCGGGATAACCCACGCCCTGTGAAAAGGTACAAAATAAAGCCGACGACAGGCAGTAAGATTAAAACTAGTAGCCACGCCCAAGTCGCCGCAATATCGCGCGGTTGTCGTAAGACCGTGATGACCGCAAAGAGGCCGTTAATTAAAATAATTGCGGAAATAATCTCCGTTAGTAGTATCATATGCAACCAATCCTTCCAGAAACTAATTAAGTGTGTTTATAAACAGTCTACTAAAACGCATTCCGAAACACCATGTTTTTAATAACTATTTTTTTAAGTCTTGTTGTGCGAGGTGGTGTGCCCCTTTATTTTGCCGATCAGGCAACCACTGATGTAGCACGAGGGAATAGGGCTGTTCTAAGGCGATAATCTGATCAACATATTGCTGGTAATGTTTCGCATATTGTTTTTCGAGGCTTTGACAGACAATTTTACTATCAACATTAATTTGAAGCATCGACTCGGTCAAACCAAGCGTAGTAATTTTTTCTAAGCCCAATTGAACCGCCATAAACTCGGCAACATGATTATCCACCGGCGGTAAGGGAATGCTAAATTGATATTGCTGCTTAGCGGTCACAATCAGTATCCCAGCAGCACTGGGGCCAGGATTGCCAAGCGTGGCTGCATCTGTATAAAGTTTAATCATTCGTAAAGTTTCCACCTTTCCACTGACAGAGACCCCTGGTTAATGGTAATATGGACTGCATAAGGAGTGTTTCTATTGCAAACTAACAAACGCCTATTTTACCAGCCAAACTACGCCTATTGCGTTACAATTTGGTCTTGGATTGGATTTATTTATACGCTAGCTTTAATTCTGCAACTTGAACTCATTAATCTTAATTGGCAATCGATTACGGTGGGGATCATCGCGGTTATTTTAACCATTATTAATCTATTCGGTCATCGTCTCGACATCACTGCACAGACGCTAACGCTTAAACGACCATTATTTAAATATAACCGAACAATTCAATTGGCACAAACGACAGCCGTGATTGTTCAAAAATACGGCTTATTAATTAAGACAACTGAGCTTGACTATCAACCAGAGCAATTATTATTATCGGCGAAAGTTAAAGAACAACTAATTACCACATTAGAAGCAAATAATTGGCCAGTTCAAAATGAACAGTAAAAAAATAGAGGACTCGCGCAAAACGCAAAATCGTTTTGGCACGGGTCCTCTTTTTAAATGTCGTTAAGCTTCAATTTTTTGGACGTTGGCCGCTTGTAAGCCGCGGGCGCCTTCTTTGACCTCGAATAAGACTTGATCATCTTTGTCTAGTGTCTTATAGCCGTCAATTTGGATTGCGGTAAAGTGGACGAAAATTTCCTCATCATCTCGGTAATTGATGAAGCCATAACCTTTAGCATTGCTAAACCATTTCACGATTCCTCGTTCCATCACAATCCCTCCTCTAAAGAGTGGTGCGTCAACACACCATTGTCATTATGCCAATTAAGTTGTAGCCCTTAACTGGTCACATTTATATCTTACCACTTTAGTAGGAACGTGTCGAAGATAAAATTTATCAGATTACTATCTGCCAATTCCGTACGAAATCGGCTATACTAGGTACTATCATAAACAAAAGGAGCTGGTCGTTATGTCAGATATTCAAATCGCACAAGCAAATGAAGCTACGGAAATGAAGCCCATCACGGCAATTGCCGAACAAATCGGGTTACAGGTCACCGATATTGAACAATATGGCCCTTACAAAGCAAAACTTAACTTTCAAGCCATCAATCGGTTAAAAGAAAAAGAAGATGGCAAACTCATTTTAGTCACTTCGATTAATCCGACACCAGCCGGAGAAGGTAAGTCAACCGTTACTGTTGGCCTAGGGGATGCTTTACGCCAACTTGACCAATCAGCAGTCATTGCCTTACGTGAACCTTCATTAGGCCCTGTCATGGGGATGAAAGGGGGCGCGACTGGTGGTGGTTACGCCCAAGTTGTGCCAATGGCTGACATTAATTTACATTTTACAGGCGATATGCACGCCTTAACTGCCGCTGTAAATACCCTAGCAGCCTTAATTGATAATCATCTACAACAAGGGAACGTTTTAAATATCGATCCTAGACGGATTATCTGGAAACGCGCACTTGATATTAACGATCGTGCCTTGCGCCAAGTTGTGATTGGTTTAGGTGGACCAGTACAAGGGATGCCAAGACAAGATGGCTTTGATATTACCGTTGCCAGTGAATTAATGGCGATTCTTTGTTTAGCAACCGACATTACCGATCTCAAAAACCGGATTAGTAAAATCGTGATTGGCTATAACTATGATCGCGAACCTGTGACTGTTGGCGACTTAGAAGTCACCGGGGCCATCGCCATGTTATTAAAAGACGCACTCAAACCGAATATGGTCCAAACCTTAGAACACACACCAGCACTCGTGCATGGTGGCCCATTTGCCAATATTGCCCACGGCTGTAATAGTATCCTAGCGACTCAAACAGCCTTGAAATTAGGCGATATCGCCATTACCGAAGCTGGTTTTGGTGCTGATTTAGGCGCTGAAAAATTCCTCGATATCAAGGTACCACAATTAGGTAAAACACCAGATACCATCGTGATTGTAGCGACCATCCGTGCCTTGAAGTATAACGGTGGGGTAGCCTTGGCCGATTTAACCACTGAAAACTTAGATGCCTTGAAAGCTGGTTTCAGTAATCTAGCCAAACATATTGCGAATATGCAACGCTACGGCGTCCCCGTTGTCGTGTCAGTTAATGAATTTACAAGCGATACGGCTGCCGAAGTCCAATTGCTACAAGATCTTTGTCAAGCAATGAATGTCACTGCGGTCCCAACTAGTGTCTGGGCCAATGGTGGTCAAGGCGGGATTGAACTAGCCAAAGCAGTCTTAGAAGCCTTACAACAACCTAAGGCCTTCAAACCATTATATGATCCACAAGCTGACATCAAATCTAAGTTAACAACCGTTGTAACCGAAATTTACGGTGGCCGCGACGTCGTGTTCGAAGGCAAAGCGATCAATCAACTAAAACAAATTGAAAAAAATGGTTGGGCTCACTTACCGGTCTGCATCGCCAAAACACAATATTCATTATCAGATGATCCTAAAGCACTCGGTGCGCCAAGCGACTTTACAATCCACGTCCGTGAATTGATTCCAAAGCTCGGGGCCGGTTTTATCGTCGCAATGACTGGCGCCGTCTTAACGATGCCCGGATTACCTAAGAAACCAGCCGCACTCAATATGGATGTTACTGCAGACGGCCAAATTAGTGGCTTATTCTAACGAGACTGCGCCTAAATTGTACAATCCTGCACCCCACCACGAAAACTGATTGACAAGCGTGCTCTTTTTAAGGACAATGTTAATCAGTATGAATAGGAGGCAACCATGCTACTTTATATTATTTTAGGCCTATTAATCTTGGTGGGTGATCAACTCTTAAAAGGGTGGATTGTCGCCAATGTTAGCTATGGCGCGTTGCACACTGTGATTCCCAACATTCTCGGCCTTACTTACGTCCAAAATGACGGCGCTGCTTGGAGTATGTTGGCTGGTCAGCAATGGTTCTTCTATATTGTTACCATCATCGCAGTAGGTGTTATTGGCTATTTATTTTATACCTCTGAACGATCTGAAAAACTATATCGCATCGGCTTGACGTTAATGTTAGCCGGCGCGTTAGGGAATTTCATAGATCGTTTACATTTAAAATACGTGGTCGATATGTTCCAATTAGAATTTATTAATTTTCCCATCTTTAATGTTGCAGATACCGCCCTCACTTGTGGTGTCATCTGCGTCTTTATTGCCATCTTGTTGAAAGAGAAAGTGACTCATGACTGAAAAAAAAGAATTTACAATTACAACCGAAACCGGCCGGATTGATAAGGTATTAAGCCAATTATTACCTGATTATTCGCGTTCCCAAATCCAACAATGGTTAAAAAAGGACCTCGTTGAAATCAACGGGCAAACTTCTAAAGGTAACCATAAAGTGGTCGCTGACGAAAAGATTAGCGTCACGATTCCGAATCCCGTCTCACTCGATTTAGTACCAGAAGATATTCCTTTAGACATTGTCTATGAAGATGACCAAGTCCTTGTGGTCAATAAGCCACAAGGGATGGTTGTGCATCCTTCACCAGGCCATCCTAATGGGACTTTGGTGAATGCTTTATTAGCACATACACCACTTTCTGAAATCAACGGTGTTTTCCGCCCAGGAATCGTGCATCGAATTGATAAGGATACTTCCGGTTTATTGATGGTCGCTAAGACTAACGAAGCCCACGAATCATTATCAGAACAATTAAAGGCTAAGTCTAATCTCCGTGAATACCTCGCATTAGTGCATGGTAATATCGAAGAAGACGAAGGCACAATCGATGCACCAATTGGTCGTTCAAAACTGGATCGGATGAAACAAGCAATTGTCCCAGACGGTCGCCCAGCGGTCACTCATTTTGAAGTTGTTGAACGCTTTACGGATTATACTTTAATTCGTTGTCGCTTAGAAACGGGCCGGACACATCAAATCCGTGTGCATCTTGCTTATATTAACCGACCAGTAGCCGGCGACCCAACTTATGGTCCTCGGAAGACATTGCCTGGTAAAGGGCAATTCTTACATGCTGCTGTTTTAGGCTTTAAGCACCCAACAACCGGTGAAAACATGCGTTTTGAAGCGCCATTACCAGCCATTTTTGAAAAAACGTTGCAGGAATTACGCGAAAACAATTGACAAACCGTGATTTATCAACTATGATTATCACAACTTAATAGAAACCTTTAATTTCAGTCCCGTGAGGCTGAGAAGGCACGGTGAATTAATCCATTAGATTAGGACTCTAGGACTAGTCTCAAACTGTAACCTCTCAACCAATATCGGTTGAGAGGTTTTTTGTTGGAAGGAGTGTCATGAACATGGTGAAAGAAGTCGTAGATAGCACAACAATGAAACGTGTTTTTACACGGATTACTTACGAGATTATCGAACAAAACAAGGGGATTTCAGACCTTGTCTTTGTCGGCATCAAAACACGGGGCGTTTTTATCGCTGAACGCATCGCTAAACGTTTAGAACAACTCGAAGGCGTTACGGTACCAGTGGGGACACTTGATATTACACTCTACCGTGATGATCAACATGATTTAAATAGTCATAATGAACCCCAACTAAATGGTAATGACATCCCTGTCGATATTACGGACAAACACGTTATCCTCATCGATGATGTCTTATATACTGGCCGGACAATTCGGGCCGCGCTTGATGCCTTAATGGATCTTGGTCGCCCTAAAAAAATCTCACTCGCTGTTTTAGTCGATCGTGGTCACCGCGAACTACCAATTCGACCTGATTTCGTTGGTAAAAACATTCCAACTGCTCTTAACGAACAAATTAAAGTCGCTATGCAAGAAATTGACGAACATGATGGCATTACCATTGAAAAATTGAATTAAAGCTAGAACCGTTTAATTGTCTCCAGAGAGAGCAAAAGGGTTTGCCCGCATAATTGGCGAAGACTGACTAGCATCAGTTCGCCCACTATGCGTCCAAAGGACATACCCGCAGAGTAGGGATGTCCTTTTTTTATCGCCATTATCGCTTAATGATTAATTATCGGAGGTCTTCATATGACAAAATCAACTTACCGCAATCCCGATGCGGTGTTAGACGTAAACGAGCGTCCAACAACCGGGAAATGGATTGGCTTATCCATCCAGCACATGTTCGCCATGTTTGGGTCAACCGTCTTAGTGCCCATCTTGGTCGGCTTAAACCCCGGTATCGCACTCTTTAGTTCCGGGGTCGGCACCCTGATGTACTTATTAATTACTAAAGGAAAGATTCCAGCTTACATGGGCTCGAGTTTCTCATTCATCGTCCCAATGCTCGCTTTAATGAAAACAACTGGTTATCCCGGGATTGCGCAAGGGACAATGGCCGTCGGTGCGGTTTACCTCATCGTTTCTGTCTTAGTAAGTTTAATTGGTTCCGGCTGGATCGACAAAGCCTTGCCACCGATTGTTGTCGGCCCGATTGTCATGGTCATCGGCCTCTCATTAGCCGGTACAGCCGCTAAACAAGCGACAATCAATGCCGCTGGTAACTATGACTTGAAATTCTTCGCAGTCGCTATCTTAACCTTACTAATCACAATCGCCTTTAACATGTATCTCAAAGGCTTCATGAGTTTGATTCCGGTCTTACTCGGGATTGTCTCAGGTTACATCATCGCCGTCTTGTTCGGCATCGTTGATTTCCAACCGGTCTTAAACGCTCCTTGGTTCAAGGTCCCGGATTTCCAAGTGCCATTTGTCACCTATAAACCCGGTCTTTACTGGGGCGCAATCCTCAGTATGGCACCGATTGCGTTTGTTACAATGACGGAACACATGGGCCACATCATGGTCTTAAATAAATTAACGAAACGCAACTTCTTCAAAAATCCTGGTCTTCACCGGACTTTAGCAGGGGACGGAACAGCTTCAATCATCGCCGCTTTTGTTGGGGGCCCTCCTGTCACCAGTTATGGTGAAAACATCGGCGTCTTGGCCATTACTAAAGTTCACAGTGTTTGGGTATTAGGCGGCGCCGCATTTTTTGCCATCATCTTCGGTTTCATCGGTAAACTAAGCGCACTCATCCAAAGCATCCCGGCACCTGTTATCGGCGGGATTAGCTTCTTACTCTTCGGCGTTATCGCCTCAAGTGGGCTCCGGGTCTTAATCGACAACCAAGTCGATTTCGATAAAAAACGGAACTTAATGATTGGCTCATCAATCTTAGTGATTGGGATTGGGAATGCCTACTTACAACTTGGTCAATATCAATTCTCAGGCTTAGCGATTGCAACGGTCTTAGGCATCGCAATGAACCTGATCTTACCACAAAAATCAAAGAGTGAAATCGAATTGGAGGCACAACAAAATGACTAATCAAACGGCGATTGTATCTGTTGAACAACTAACAAATTCATCTGTTTTAAATTTAATTGAACGGGCAGAAGCCTTTAAACAAGGTGCGACTTGCGAATTAACGCGTCCCGTATACGCGATGAACCTCTTTTTTGAAAATAGCACTCGAACCAAAACGAGTTTTGAAATGGCTGAACGCAAACTGGGATTATCAGTAATGTCTTTTGAAGCCGAAACCAGTTCAGTTTCAAAAGGAGAGACACTCAGCGATACCCTTAAGACGGTCCAAGCAATCGGCGTCGATTTTGTCGCTGTTCGTCATCCACAAAACAACTACTACGACGATTTACTCGCCGATCCAGCCTTTCACTTAGCCTTGGCTAACGGTGGGGATGGCAGTGGTCAACATCCATCACAATGTCTACTCGATATGATGACCATTCATGAAGAGTTCGGGCACTTCGACGGTTTGAAAGTCGTTATCTGCGGTGATTTACGCCACTCACGAGTTGCTAAATCTAACATGCAACTTTTAAAACGACTGGGTGCACAACTCTACTTCGCCGGTCCTGAAGAATGGTTTACGGCTGAATTCAACGATTACGGTCAACACGTCGCCCTCGATAGTATCTTAGATCAAGTCGATGTGGTCATGTTACTCAGAATTCAACACGAACGCTTTGATTCAGCCGAAACAATGACCGACGAAGCCTTCCACGTTAAATACGGCCTAACAGCACAAAGGGCCGCCCAATTAAAAGCAAGTACTATCTGGTTACACCCAGCACCAGTTAACCGCGACGTTGAAATCGCCGATGAATTAGTCGAAGCACCCCAATCACGAATTTTTAAGCAGATGCATAACGGGGTCTTCATGCGCATGGCAATGATTGAATACTTATTAAAACAAAAAAATCTCATTAAAGATTAGGGGTCTGCAGTATGTATCGACTTATCCAAAATGGTCAACTATTAATTGACGATCAACTCGTCAAAAGAGACATCGCGATTGATGAAAAAGGACGGATCACTGCGATTGAAGCACAAATTACACCAACTGACGAGCCAGCCGAAACCATTTTTGATGCACAAGGCGCACTTGTAAGTGCCGGATTAATTGATGGACATGTTCATTTCAGAGATCCAGGTTTCACCGATAAAGAAACCCTCCAAACAGGCAGTCGGGCTGCGGCCCACGGGGGTTATACGAGTGTCATTGCAATGCCGAACCTCAACCCAGTGCCTGACAATCTACCCGATTTCAAAACATTAGTTGCTCGTAACCAAACGGAAACAAGCGTCCATACGTATCAATTTGCACCAATCACCGGCGATTTAGTCAATAACGACCTAGTTGATATGCCGGCTTTCAAAGCAGCAGGCGCCGCCGGTTTTACCAATGACGGTCACGGTGTGCAAGATGCTCAAACAATGTACCTCGCCATGCAACAAGCAGCAGCAATTGATGCGCCAATCGTCGCGCACGTTGAAGACATCTCATTAGTCAACGGCGGTGTCATTCACGACGGTGCCGCGGCTAAACGGTTAAACGTTCCTGGCATTCCTAGCGTGAGCGAATCCGCCCAAGTCGCACGTGATATCGAACTTGCTCGTGCAACCGGCGTTCACTATCATATCTGCCACATTTCAACTAAAGAAACAGTGGCGCTTGTCCGCCGCGCTAAAGCAGATGGTGTCAATATCACCTGTGAAGTCACACCACATCATCTTTTACTCGACGATCGTTCAATCATTAGTGACGACGCCATGTTAAAAATGAATCCCCCCCTCAGAACGTTAGCAGATCGTCAAAGCCTCTGGGCAGGTCTGATGGACGGTACAATCGACGTGATTGCGACTGATCACGCACCACATACCGCGGCTGAGAAAAGTCAGTCGTTATTACAAGCACCATTTGGTATAGTAGGGAGTGAAACAGCCTTCAGTTTACTCTATACACACCTGGTCGTTAATGGGCCCTTTAGCTTAGCCCAATTATTAGCTAAAATGACGACCGTTCCGGCACAGGTTTTCAATCTACCAGCAGCCGGTCAACTACGCGTTGGCGACCAAGCCGATATCGCTGTTTTTAACCTGACACAACCCACTACTATTCAAGCAACCGACTTTCAATCTAAGGGTCACAACACGCCATTCATCGGTGAAACGGTACTTGGCGGTACAGAATTGACCCTAGTTGCCGGTCAAGTTGCTTATCAAAGGAGTAAATAGCTTATGAAACGTTATCTCATCTTAGAAGACGGCACCGTCTTTAGCGGTTTTGGCTTCGGTGCACCTACAATCTCAACCGGTGAAATTGTCTTTAATACCGGTATGAGTGGTTATCAAGAAACCATTACGGATCAATCCTACAACGGCCAAATTATTGCTTTTACATACCCATTAATCGGCAATTACGGTGTTAACCGCGATGATTTTGAATCAATCAAACCTACTTGTAAAGGGGTGGTCGTTCATGAAGTCCCACGCTTAGCTAATAACTGGCGGATGAACATGAGCCTTGACGACTTCTTAAAACAAAAGAAAATTCCCGGTATTTGGGGCATTGATACCCGCGCCTTAACGCGTCGCTTACGGGATAAAGGTACTATGAAGGCCAGCATCGTGGATGCCGCTGACGATCATGCCTTTGATCAATTAAAAGCCTTGGTATTACCTAAAAATCAAGTTCAACAAGTATCAACGGCTAAACCATATCCTAGTCCTGCGACCGGTCGCAATATCGTGGTTATCGACTTTGGATTGAAGCACAGTATTTTACGCGAATTATCAAAACGCAACTGTAATTTAACTGTCCTACCTTATAATGCCACCGCTGAAGAGATTCTCAGCCTCGATCCAGACGGCGTCATGTTAACCAATGGCCCTGGGGATCCAGAAGATGTTCCAGAAGCAATCGAAATGATTCGGGGCATTCAAGGGAAGCTACCAATCTTCGGGATTTGTCTTGGCCACCAATTATTCGCACTCGCTAACGGCGCTAAAACATACAAAATGAAGTTTGGTCACCGCGGCTTTAACCATCCCGTTCGCGAAATTGCCACTAACCGGATTGATTTCACGTCACAAAATCACGGTTTCGCCGTTGACGCAGACTCAATCGACCCACAACAACTATTAGTGACTCACGTTGAAATTAACGACCACACTGTCGAAGGACTCCGTCATCGTCAGTACCCAGCATTTTCCGTTCAGTTCCATCCAGACGCAGCACCTGGTCCACACGATGCTGTCCACCTATTTGATGAATTCATCGACATGATTGATGATTTTAATCGCCGCCAAAAATAGAAAAAGGGGATTTAGTGATGCCAAAAAGAACCGATATTCGTAAAATTTTAGTCATTGGCTCCGGTCCAATCGTGATTGGTCAAGCTGCCGAATTTGATTACTCAGGAACCCAAGCCTGTCTTGCACTTAAAGAAGAAGGGTACCAAGTGGTGCTCATCAACTCAAACCCTGCGACGATTATGACTGATAAAACAGTTGCTGACACGGTTTATATCGAACCAATCACACTTGATTTTGTGACACAAATTTTAAGAAAAGAACTACCAGATGCGATCTTACCAACACTTGGGGGTCAAACAGGCTTAAACATGGCCTTAGAACTCGCTAATTGTGGGATTCTTGCTGAACTCGATATCGAATTACTCGGGACAAAATTAAGTGCCATCGATCAAGCTGAAGATCGGGAGTTATTCAAGAACTTGATGAACCAACTCAATGAACCCATCCCTGAATCAGCCATTGCGCACTCATTAGATGATGCACAAGAATTTGTAAAGCAAAACGGCTTCCCCGTAATTATTCGCCCTGCCTTCACACTTGGTGGGACAGGCGGTGGGATTGCCGAAAATGCAGGCCAACTCAAAACAATCGTCAAAAACGGGATTGCATTATCCCCAGTTGGTCAAGTCCTTGTTGAACAAAGTATTGCGGGTTACAAAGAAATCGAATTTGAAGTGATGCGTGATCGCAACGACAACGCCTTAGTCGTCTGCAATATGGAAAACTTCGATCCAGTCGGCATCCATACCGGTGATTCAATCGTCTTTGCCCCAGTTCAAACATTAAGTGACCGCGAAGTGCAAATGCTTCGGGACGCTTCATTAAAAATTATCCGGGCCTTGAAGATTGAAGGGGGCTGTAACGTTCAATTAGCCCTTGATCCTAACAGCGAGCGCTACTTCATTATCGAAGTTAATCCTCGGGTGAGTCGCTCATCAGCCTTAGCCTCAAAAGCAACAGGTTATCCGATTGCTAAGATGGCCGCTAAAATTGCGGTTGGTCTAACACTCGACGAAATCTATAACCCAATTACCGGGACTACTTACGCGCAATTCGAACCGATGTTGGATTACGTTGTTGCCAAGATTCCCCGCTGGCCTTTTGATAAGTTCAATAAGGGTGACCGCCAATTAGGCACTCAAATGAAAGCGACTGGCGAAGTTATGGCGATTGGCCGGAACATCGAAGAATCACTCCTAAAAGCCGTTCGCTCACTTGAAATCGGCACAGCCCACCTTGAATTAGACGGTTTAACCAGCGTCAGCGACAACGATCTGGTCCAACGGATTATTCATCCGCAAGATGACCGCCTTTTCTACCTCGCAGAAGCATTACGTCGCGGGTATCTCATTCAGGAATTAGCTGAATTAACGAAGATCGATTTATTCTTCTTAGATAAAATCAGTCACATCGTTGAACTAGAAGAACAACTCCGTAGTCAAAAAGGCGACGTCGAATTACTCGAAATTGTTAAGAAAAACGGCTTTTCAGACGAAAAGATTGCCAAAACATGGCAAATCACGCCAATCCAAGTGCGCCAAATGCGCCAAGAAAGTGGTATTCAACCCGTCTATAAGATGGTCGATACTTGTGCCGCCGAGTTTGAATCACAAACCCCTTATTACTACGCAACCTACGAACAAGAAAATGAAAGTTTAGTTTCAGCTAAACCATCAATCTTAGTTATCGGTTCCGGCCCCATTCGAATCGGTCAAGGGGTTGAATTCGATTACGCAACCGTCCACTGTGTACAAGCCATTCAAAAGGCCGGTTACGAAGCAATCATCATGAATAGTAATCCAGAGACGGTTTCAACTGATTTTTCAATCTCCAACAAGCTTTACTTTGAACCATTAACACTCGAAGATGTTTTAAACGTCGTCGAACTAGAAAAACCAGAAGGCGTTATCGTTCAATTCGGGGGGCAAACAGCGATTAACTTGGCCGCACCACTTGAAGAAAACGGCGTTAAAATCTTAGGGACGAGCGTTGCCAACTTAGACCGCGCTGAAGACCGTGATTTATTCGACCAATTGATTCAAGAATTGAATATTCCCCAACCAGTCGGTAAAACAGCAACCAACGCACCTGATGCGTTAACGATCGCAACAGAGATTGGTTATCCCGTCTTAATTCGGCCTAGTTTCGTCTTAGGTGGCCGGGCAATGGAAATTGTGCATACGCCAGAAGACTTAACTCACTATATGCAAGAAGCCGTTAAGGTCTCAGACGAACACCCAGTCTTAATCGATCGTTACTTAATGGGTAAAGAATGTGAAGTCGATGCTATCTGTGACGGTCAAGAGGTCTTAATTCCAGGTATCATGGAACATATCGAACGGGCCGGTGTCCATTCAGGCGATTCAATGGCCGTTTATCCACCACAAAACCTCACAGAAGATCAAAAAGCAGCAATTATCGACTACACCACTAAACTTTGTCTTGCACTCGATTGTCATGGTTTGTTGAACATCCAATTCATCATTCAAAATGACGAAGTTTACGTCATCGAAGTCAATCCGCGTGCTAGCCGGACAGTGCCATTCTTAAGTAAAGTTACTCAAATTCCAATGGCACAACTCGCAACCCAATTAATTTTAGGCAGCACCTTAGCTGAATTGAAGAGTCCAACAGGGTTGTTACCAGCAGGCCCACTCATCCACGTGAAAGCACCAGTCTTCTCATTCTCAAAACTAACCCGTGTTGATAGTCTCTTAGGGCCTGAAATGAAATCAACCGGTGAAGTGATGGGGACAGATGTCACGATGCAAAAAGCACTTTATAAAGCCTTTGAAGCTAGTGGCATGCATCTGCCAAGTCACGGCAACGTCTTAATGACAGTCACGAACCAAGATAAGGCCCAAGCACTTGCTTTGGCGAAACGCTTTAGAGAAGTTGGTTACCAAATCATCGCGACCCCGGGAACAACACAACAATTTAAAGCGGCGGGCATTCCAGTTCAACAAGTTGACAAGATCAACGCCACTTCAGGCGACTTACTCGACAAGATTAAAGCCGGCCATATCCAACTGGTCATCAATACAACTGGTTTAAACGAAGCCCCCCAAGTGGCTAAAGATAGTATTGTCATTCGCCAAACCGCTATTGAACACGGCATTCCATTATTAACATCTCTCGATACAACGGATGCCATCTTAACGGTCCTAGAATCACAATCACTCCTCACAAAACCACTCTAAAAGAAGTGCGTTCAAACTGATTATATTCTGAGCATTATTAAAGCGCCAAGGACCGCCTTGGTCTCTTGGCGCTTTTATTACATAAAATTCAAAGGAGTCACGCTTATGTTGCCACTAGAATGGCTGTTAACGATTCAAGACCAAACTGAAATTGCGCCTGGTATTTTCGAACTCCGTTTATCAGGTGACTTAGCCCAAGAAAAGGTGCAACCCGGACAATTCGTCGATGTTAAAATTCCTAGCGATGCGCTCCTGTTGAGACGCCCATTTGGGATTGCCAATGTCGATGCCGCACATAACACCATTACCTTACTTTATCGGACGGTTGGCGAAGGGACCCAAATTCTCAGTGAGTGTTCACAGGGAACTGAATTATCCGTCTTAGGCCCATTAGGCGGACACGGCTATCCAATTGATCAACTTAAGCCTCAGCAAAAAGCTTTAATCATCGGTGGGGGAACCGGCATTCCACCGTTACACGAATTATCCAGACAATTAGTCGCTAAAGGCGTTCAAGTCCAACACGTTTTTGGCTTTGCTAATCAAGAGGCCATCTTTTATCAAGCGGAGTTTGAAAAACTAGGGCCAACCGCCTATGCAACTAATGATGGCTCTTACGGTTACAAAGGTCACGTCGGCTTATTACTCGACGCGCAATTTGCAGATGCCGCCACAACCTACGACGCAATCTATGCCTGTGGGCCTAAAGGCTTGTTAATGGCTGTCGATAATCGCTTCAGTGCACATCCAAACGCTTATATCTCATTAGAAGAACGGATGGCCTGCGGAATTGGTGCTTGTTACGCCTGCGTCACGAAACTAAAAGTCGACCCAACAATCCAGCTAAAAATCTGCGATGACGGACCAGTCTTTAAAACAAACGAGGTGTTAATCTAATGACTAGCGATTTACACGTGTCTTTACCCGGCTTAGAACTGAAGAACCCCATTATGCCAGCATCAGGCTGTTTTGGCTTTGGCCAAGAGTACGGCCGGTATTACGATCTTAATTTACTCGGCGCAATTATCATTAAAGCCGCGACAAAAGAACCCCGCTTAGGGAATGCCACGCCAAGAGTTGCCGAGACACCCAGTGGGATGTTAAACGCAATCGGTTTGCAAAACCCAGGGATTGAAGCCATTATGACTGAAAAGCTACCTTGGTTGGCAGAACGTTACCCAGACCTACCAATTATCGCCAACGTTGCGGGAAATACCGAAGCAGACTATGTCGCTGTCTGTGAACGAATTAGCCAAGCACCGAACGTTCATGCGATTGAATTAAACATCTCTTGCCCCAATGTCGCACACGGCGGCTTAGAGTTCGGAACTTCACCAGAGGCCGCCGCGACTTTAACGAAAGCCTGTGTTGCAGTTAGCCAGGTCCCCGTCTACGTCAAACTCTCACCAAACGTCACCGACATTCGACCGATAGCTAAGGCAGTCGAAGCAGCGGGGGCAGCTGGCTTCTCACTAATCAATACCTTAGTTGGGATGCGTATTGATCCAAAGACCCGGCAACCAATCCTCGCTAATCAAACTGGAGGCCTCTCAGGCCCAGCCATCAAGCCAGTCGCAATCCGCCTAGTTCATCAAGTGCGTTCGATTTCCAACCTCCCGATTATTGGGATGGGCGGAATCGCAACAGCGGGGGATGCACTCGAACTGATGGCAGCTGGTGCTAACGCGATTGCTGTTGGCACGGCTAATTTCAGTGAACCATTTGCTTGTCCCAATATCATCAAGGCGCTCCCTGATGAACTTGCTAAGTACGATTTACATGACTTTAAAACATTCGCCGTTAACCAGGAGGTTCTATAATTAATGACAAATCCCGTAATTATCGCGCTAGACTTTCCCAATTGGCAAAAAACAGACCAATTTCTACAACAATTTCCCAAAGACGAAGCACTATTCGTAAAAATCGGCATGGAACTTTTTTATCAAGAAGGGCCGCAGCTCATTAAAACGCTCAAAGCACGCGGCTATCGGATCTTCCTCGATTTAAAGCTTTACGATATTCCAAATACAGTTCAAAGTGCAATGACGGTTATCGGTCAATTAGGCGTCGATTACACGACGATACACGCAGCTGGTGGGCAAACAATGCTGCAAGCCGGTGCCGCTGGCTTAAAAGCGGGCGCTAAACAAGCCAACGTCAAACCCGCCAAGTTATTAGCCATCACGCAATTAACGTCAACCAATGAGGCTCAAATGCAACAGGAACAACTCGTTTCTGTCAGCCTGCCTGAATCGGTGGCACATTACGCACAACTCGCGCAACAATCCGACTGTGACGGGGTAATCTGTTCTGCACAAGAGATTACCACCATCAAAAGTAAGACCGCTACAGATTTTCTCTGCGTTACACCAGGTATTCGTCCCGCAACGAGCCAAAATAACGACCAAAAACGGGCAGTCACACCACTTGCGGCCGCTCAGATGCATAGTAACGGCATCGTTGTTGGGCGCCCAATTACGCAAGCCAGTGATCCTTATCAAGCTTACCAAGCTATCAAATCAGAATGGGAGTCTTTCAAATGACAACAATTGCCGAACAAGTCGCACAAGCCTTAATCGATATCAAAGCAGTGAGCCTCAGTCCAAATCAACCCTTTACTTGGGCAAGTGGCCTCAAAAGTCCCATTTACTGTGACAACCGCCTCACAATTGGCTACCCTAAGGTCCGCAAGTTAATTGCCAGTCAATTAGCCGCTGCCATCAAAGCCCAATTCCCAGAAGTTGAAGTCATTGGTGGCACTGCAACCGCTGGGATTCCACATGCTGCTTGGATTGCAGCTGAACTTGATCTACCGATGGTTTATATTCGCTCTAAACCAAAGGACCACGGTCAAGGGCGTCAAATCGAAGGACCCTTTACAGCCGGTCAAAAAATGGTCTTAATTGATGATTTAATTTCAACTGGCGGTAGCGTACTGCAAGCTGCTCAAGCTGCACAAAAAGAAGGGGCTGAAATCCTAGGCGTCTTTGGGATTTTCTCATACGAATTGGCTGCTGGTCGCAAGAACTTCGAACAAGCCGGGTTCCCACTGATGACCCTTTCTAACTTTTCAGCATTATTAGCCGTTGAACAAGCTGCCGATAATCTGACACCAGAACAAGCAACATCCTTAAATGAATGGCGCCAAGATCCACAAGCCTGGTCAGACGCACATTAAAAAAAGAGCGTGCCACCAGTCGGATATGCTCTGAGGATTAACCCTGAATAGGATGACTAATAGAACACGTTTAGAAAGTGGCGGAAGTCATATGCCTAAACCAACAAAAAAGCGTTCCGTCAAAATTTAATTTGGCGGAACGCTTTTTAATTAGGCTTGCACTGGTTTATTACGTAACTTTTGAACGAGTGCTTCGTCCGGTGTCGTATAGAGGGTTTGTTGTCCTTCGTAAATGACAAAACCTGGTCTGGCACCGTTTGGTTTCTTAATTTTCTTAACTTGAATGTAATCAACTGGCACAGCAGCTGATAAGCGGGCCTTCGAGAAGTAGGCCGCTAAGTTACCGGCTTCTTGAATCGTTTGTTCAGACGGTGTCGGACTATCAATAATCACATGGGAACCCGGAATATTCTTAACATGCAACCAGATATCGGTTTTATGTGCTTTTTTCAAGGTCAACTGATCATTTTGATAGTTATTCTTCCCGACAAAGATTCGCGTGCCATCTGTCGCATAGAAAACTTCTGGTTCACTAATCTTATAGCGTTTTTGTTTCTTAGCGCCTGTTTTCTTAATCTTAAGATAGCCTTCAGCCTGTAATTCGGCCTTGATATCTTCCAAATCCTTAGGTTCAGCGATCTCAATTTGGGCCATAATTGTGTAGAAATATTGTAATTCAGCTTCTGTCTTAGCCATTTGGTCATTCACATAGGCAATCGAGTTTCTTAGTTTTTGATATTTCGAGAAGTACTTCTGTGCATTTTTGGAAGGACTAATTTGATTGGATAACGTGATTTTAATAGGTTCATTGTTATCGTAAAAATTAGGGAGCGTCACTTCGGTCATGCCCCGTTCAACCTGGCGTAAGTAGGTGGTTAAAATTTCACCTTTGATCCGATAATCATCGGCACTATCGGCTGCTTTAAGCGTTTTTTGTAGTTTTTTAAGTTTCTTTTCATCCTTTTGAATCTCATTACGAATGAAGTGAATGAGGGCCCCACCTTGTTGCTGCACACGGTCGCGCTGAGCCTTATGAAGATAGTATTGGTCTAACAGTTCACTCAGCGTTTCAAAATGGCTCTGCGTCCCTGTTAGGCTCTGATAAGGGAAGGCGGTAAACCATGATTTCTTTTCACCAATTGTTAACGTTGGTTGTGCTTGGTCAAATTGCTTGAAGAAATCAGTCACGACTGCTAAATAGTTATCGTGGTCCATTAAACGGGTTTGCAATTCAAGGGCGCTTTCGCGGCTCATGCCTTGGAATTGTTGTTGTAACCAATGAATTTGTTCATCGGCATCTTCATTATAGTAACTTAACCAATCAAGAGTTCCTAGATCGGTCGTAAAGGCATTTAGACCAGTTGGTGCTGGTGGATTAACGTAGTCGGCCCCCGGCATTAAAAAGCGGAACCGGTTTTGTGAAACCCCAACATGGCGAATTAAATCCAGGATTTTTTGAGTTTCAAGGTTAATCAAGATGACATTACTATGCCGACCCATTAATTCGATAATCAAACATAGCTTTTGCATGTCGCCCAATTCGTTACGGGATTTAAAGGTTAGACGCAAAATTCGGTCACTTTCAACTTGTTCAATCTGTTCTAAAATAGCACCGTCTAAATATTTACGAAGCGTCATCGCAAAATTTGGTGGCGTTGCAGGGTTCGCATAAGGCACCCGCGTTACTTGCACTCGTGCATAAGAAGGGTGTGCAGATAACAAAAGGGGGTATGTTTTACGATTAGCCCGGATGGTTAAGATTACCTCATTGGCATAAGGCTGTTGGATTTTAGTAATTTTACCGTCGGCAAGCGTTGTATTGAGCTCGTTGACAACGGCGTGAGTCATTAAACCGTCAAAGGTCATTATTGGTCACACTTTCTATAATAGAATTATCTTACTTATTGTAACTGTTTTGGCACAGAACCTCAAAGAAATTAACGCATCTGCTAACTAACTGCAGGTGTTTAAAATTTACATAATTAGCTAAACCGTTATCATCGCCGTTATAACGATAAACTAAAGGGAGAGGGCCTATACAACTTTTTGAAAAAAGCGATTAATAGGGGAATTAGCCCGTCATTTATGATATAGTTATTACCGAATAATAAAAAAGTAGGTGTCAACATGAAAATTGCTGTAGTCACTGATAGTACTGCTTATCTCACAGAACAGCAAGTGAAAGACCATCATCTCTACGTTGTTCCGATCCCAGTAATTCTCGATGGACAAGTGTACGATGAAGGCGTCGACATTACATCTGAAGAGTTCTATCAAAAATTAAAAACAGCCGAAACATTTCCAAGCACCTCACAGCCTCCACTAGGCGAGATGTTAAAATTATACGAAGATCTAGGCAACGAAGGCTACGATGCCGTCATCAGTATCCACCTTGCCAGCACGATCTCCGGATTTGTGACAACTTTGAAAAATGCGGCCAGCACCATCGATAATATCCAAGTCGTGCCTTACGATTCTGGGATTACCGTGATGTTAATGGGCTATCTAGCAATGGAAGCAGCCAGAATGGCGCGCGATCCAGAAGTCACTGTTGAACAAATTACGGCCCGTCTTGATGACTTAAGAAGCACAATTGATGAATGCTTCATCGTCAACGACTTACAAAACTTAGTCCGTGGTGGCCGTCTATCAAATGCCTCTGCCTTTATCGGTAGCATGTTAAAGATTAAGCCATTATTAACATTTGATGACGAAACCAACAAGATTACAGCTTTTGAAAAGGTGCGTTCATTGAAGAAGGCCTACGCCCGCGCTGAACAAATCTTCGAAGAAACACAAGAACGTGTTGACTACCCATTACGGGCATTGATTATCCATGCCAACGATGAAGCGGCAGCACTATCATGGCGTGATAAACTCCGTGAAAAACATCCTGATTTACCGATTGATATCAGCTATTTTGGCCCAGTTATCGGTGCCCACTTAGGTGAAAAGGCAATTGCCCTAGCTTGGATTAAGGATTTCACGAAAGAATAATATTAAATAATGCTTTTAAAAAAAAATGGTTTACTAGCAATTAAGTTTAGTCTGTAAACCATTTTTTAGTTATATAATCATGTAAGCGGTTAGCCAATTTCGACTAATTTTGTACCAATGAGTTTATAAATAACAGATTTAACAGCTACTTTTTGCACAATAGCCAACGACGATTCGCTGAGGTCAAATTCATTGACGCTGGCAGGCGCATTAATATTGGCCATTTCATCGTTAAAAAGGGCCACAAATTGGTCATAAGCTTCACCGGCACTAGTATTATCTAGGGCTTGTTGAATGCCTTTTTTGCAGACGTCTAGCGGGAAAACAAGCTTCATAATGCTGACAATAATCAATTCAGCTAGATGATCGCGGTTATAGCGTTTCTTAATTGGCCGTTCAATAATGGCCATCTTAACGTAACTGTTAATCATCGTTTTCGTAATCTTAACGTGCAAGAGTGGCTCTAGTTGCTTATTGACTTCATTAATCACTTGATCCATATATAACTCTAGATCCGGAAAATCTCCCCATTGCGGCAGGCGCAGGGCTTGAAAGTCACTAAGCCACTGCTTAAATTCTTGAGATTGCATTTCGATACTCCTTAACGACCGACTTGTTTGTTCTTTTATTATGCCATAGCGTTAATCATTTGTCACGTACGTAGAATGT
Source organism: Latilactobacillus sakei subsp. sakei DSM 20017 = JCM 1157 (assembly GCF_002370355.1). Classification (NCBI taxonomy): domain Bacteria; kingdom Bacillati; phylum Bacillota; class Bacilli; order Lactobacillales; family Lactobacillaceae; genus Latilactobacillus; species Latilactobacillus sakei. Next base: position 1,471,249 of record NZ_AP017929.1, on the reverse strand, counting down.
AATTCTATTTTTAGTTGACTTATATTCTATATCAATCTATAATACTCGACAAATAGAGAAAAAAGAGGCGATCATTTGCATATGATGACTAATAAACGACAACAAATTATCTACGAAGTTTGGAATGCCATTACACACGGTGTGGGCTTCTTCGGTAGCCTAGCATTGGTAATCCTCCTGATTGTTAAGAGTGTTCAAAAATCGCTATCCCCAGTTGCGATTGCTAGTTTAATCGTTTACGGTGCCACATTACTAGCGCTGTATCTCGCATCAACGTTATTCCACTGTTTAGCCTTTACGAAGGCCAAACGAGTTTTTCAAATATTCGATCATAGTAATATTTTCTTGTTAATCGCTGGCACCTATACACCATACTGTTTGATTTTTATCGGGCATACGGCGGGCATTAGTCTATTGATTGCGATTTGGACACTTGCAATTGCGGGCATTTTAACACATATTTTTAGCCACGGTCGCTACCAACGTCTAGAAACCAGCATTTACGTTATTATGGGCTGGTTATGCTTATTGGCAGGCAAGACGTTATACACTAACTTATCACCCTCAGGTTTTTGGTTGCTCGTCAGTGGTGGCGTCGTCTTCACAGTTGGCGCCTTAATCTACAGTTTTCCTAAAATTCCTGGATTACATTTGATTTGGCACTTTTTCGTAATGCTTGGAACGACATTAATGTTCTTTTCAATTTATCTGAACATCTAAATTATTGACTCAAAGGAGTATCACTCACATGACAATTAAAATAGTAACCGATTCATCAATTCAATTAACTACAGCAGAACAAGAACGGTATGATATCCATATTGTGCCTTTAACGATTCAACAAGGTGCTGAATCCTTCGTTGACGGTCAAACAATTACCCGTGCCGAATTTTTAAGCCGCTTGCAAAGTGCAACGACTGAGTTTCCAACAACGAGCCAACCAACAGTCGGCAGTTTCGTTGAACTATACGACCAATTGGGGGCTGATGGCAGTACAATCTTATCAATCCACTGCACAGGGTTACTCAGCGGGACTATCGAAGGGGCGCATACAGCGGCCCAACAATCAACAAGTGACGTCCACGTCATTGATAGTAAAGAAATTGACCGTGGCCTGGCTTATCAAGTTGTCGCAGCCGCTCAAGATGTTGAAGCGGGGAAGACACTCACTGAAATCATTGCCCATCTTAATGAGGTTCGTAGCAAGACAGAAACCTACGTCTTTTTAGACTCACTAGATGCACTCCAACGCGGCGGACGTATTAGCCGGATGGCGGGGCTCTTAACAAAACTGATTAAACTCAAGGTGATTGTCCGCTTAACAGATACGGAATTAGAAGTGATTGCTAAGGGACGGGGGCTAAAGACCTTCACCAAAGAAATCAATAATATTCGCGAACACTTGGCCACTCAAGATGTTGCTGAAATTGGCATTTCACACGTCGGCATCACTGACGAACTATCCGCCAAAATCCAAGCAACGCTAGAACAAACCCAACCCCACGTCCCTTATACAGTCGCTTTAACGAGTCCCGTTATTATGAGTCACGTTGGTCTGGGGGCCTTCGGGGTTTTTTACCTTACGAAATAGTATCACCAAAGAACGTCTTCATGAGACGTTCTTTTTTTGCGTTTAAAATTGCGTAAAATCTAGTTGCGTTATTCAGAGTCATCATCTATAATAGAATGAACGTTCTAATAAGAGGAGATTATCAGATGCGCACGAAAGAATTTGAAACAACAGCCGTCTTAGACAAAGCAATGCTCGTTTTTTGGCGCCAGGGATATGAACAAACGTCGATGCAAAACCTAGTCGACGAAATGGGCATCCATCGTCGTAGTATTTATGATACGTTTGGTGATAAGCACCAGCTATTTATCGCAGTCTTAGCGCATTATCACGATCAAATCACCGCGACATTTAATCAAATCATCAATGATTATAGCGACCTTAGTAGTCGTTTGACAGCCATTTTTGAGGCGTTCATTAACCACCCGGCACAACAACCAGACGGCTGTTTAGTCGTTAATACGGCAACCGCGTTATCAACGTTAGAAGAAGATATCCAACAACTTATTAAACGCTATTTACAGCAGGAACAAGCAATGCTGCAGCGATTACTGATTGAAGGGCAAGCTGAGTTGCAGCCTCCTATTAAGAGCGAGCTATTAGCCGCAACACTTCAAAATGCATTGGTTGGCATTCGTGTCATGGCTAAAGTAAATCCAGATTCAGAGGCGCTAATCGTAACAGCACACCAAACACTTCAAATACTCCCATGGAAAGAGGCACTTTAAAATGAAAGCAGCTCAAATTACAAAATATAGTAAAGATCTCAATGTGACCGTGAAAGAAATTGCCACCCCTAAGCCCCAAGCTAACGAAGTACTCATCAAAGTTAGCTATGCCGCAGTCAATCCGTTAGATTTAATGAATATTCACGGCAGTGTTAAGTTGATTCAAGACTATTCGATGCCATTAACCCTTGGCAATGAAGTCGTTGGTGAAATTACCGCTATCGGTTCTAACGTAACGCCTTTTAAACCGGGTGACCTAGTTTACACACGTCTACCACTTGCTAAGATTGGTGGTTTTGCAGAATACGTTGCGGTCGATGCCAATGCTATCTGGTATACACCTACCAATTTATCAGCTAAAGAGGCCGTTGCTGTCCCCTTGACCGGTTTAACCGCTTATCAAGGCCTCACGGAAGAATTAGCTGTTGAAGCAGGGAAGACGATTTTCATTCCTGGTGGTTCTGGCAGTTTTGGTCAATTAGCCGTGCCAGTCGCTAAATCTTTAGGCTTAACAGTCATTGTCTCAGGGAACGCTGCAGCACGTGAGCATATTCTAGAATTAGGTGCTGACCAATACCTTGATTACCGGACAACCGATTATTGGCAGGTATTAAACGATGTCGATTACGTTATCGATACTCGTGGGGCTCAAGATATCGAACGTGAACTTTCAATTATGAAACCCGGTGGCCGTTTATTAAGTTTGGTGGCAGGTCCTAATAAGCATTTTGCTATCACGCACCAATTACCTGCCTGGAAACGACTTTTATTTGGTTTAGTCGGTAAGAAGTGGGATAAACTCGCTAGTAAAGCTCAAGTTAACTACCGCTTCATCTTTGTGCGTTCGGATGGCCAACAACTTAAAAAAGTCACTGAATTAGTTGAAAAACATCACATTACACCAGCTATCGATCCACACGATTTTGATCTTGATCACGTTCAAGATGCACTGGAATTAGTTGCTAATGGTAAATTAGCCGGTAAAGTTGTAATTCGACTAACTGACTAAAGTAAATCTAAAAAGCCCAGATATTGGTATTTAACCAGTATCTGGGCTTTTTTTAAATGGCCTGTGCTAAATTCTAAAGTACTGTTTGGTGCCATTTTTAGCTAGTTCAAATAACCAAGCAGTTCAATTAAATTTAATCTAGTTTTCAACATAAAAATAATCGATTACGGTGATTAAAGACGGTGTGGGGGACCTATTAAATAAAAAAATATTCTAGTTTACATAATATATATTATAGGAAGTATGTATTTATTTTAAAAGAGTGGCTGATTTTGACTTATTAATCTGTATTTAAGTCCTTAATTTAGCAAATTCTTTTAGCAACGTTTTAAAATGCTTTAACTAAAACATCAACCGTTTAAAAAACTCAACTACGATTAACAAATCTCAATGCTAAATTACTGATCTGATCGCAAATTAAAACCACTGCCTAATCATTAATAATCAATAACCACATGAAATTCGTTAAATAACTTAGGATTGATTTATGCAGCTGTAAAATCCATAATTTTGAGGCTCAAATTGATAATCATTAACCATAATCCGAGTTTAATAAAACGCTAATTTGATGCTCAAATCGGCCTAATCATGCTATAAACACTGTTATATCAACGTTTCATTAAGATGAAAGACCGTTAAACAGGCATTTTATTCGTTTTTAAATGGCTGCTGCAGATGGTCTGAAAACAGATTTCTAGGGTTAGTGGTCAAAATTTGCCAAACAAGTGTTGTTAAAATTATGGTTTTAACAACACTTGTAGTATTCTCGCCGCTTTTTTGTTAAAATAACTATAATTCTCTATTAAGGTGGTTTCAATCATGGACCAACAACGTTATCTCGAACTATGTGAACAACGCTTGGCGGATCTTCCCGATTACGTCCGTAAATTTTATATTAATCGGCAAGCCAATGCATACTCCTCTGCAACGCTCTATCAATATCTCCAAGAATACGTCCGCTTCTTCTCCTGGTTAATTGACGAACAAATCGTTACTGTTCAAACGACTAAGGATATCCCTCTTGTTGCGCTTGATAAGATGAAATTAGAAGATATCGAACTCTATAAGATCTTTTTAATGAATAAACGAAAAGCAAATAATCACAAGCTCTCCTTTCAGGCTGTTAATCGCTCTATCAACGCTTTGAATGCGCTCTGGTACTTCCTGACGATTGAAGCCGAACAAGCCGATGGTGAGCCTTATTTCTACCGCAACGTCATGAAAAAAGTCAAACTGCTCAAATCATCCGAGACAATGGCCACTCGTTCCCGCCATATCGGTCAAAAGTTGCTCACCGGTGATAAAAAACACGACTTCATTGCCTTTATGCAAGTCGACTATCCCAGTGCGCTATCTAATCGCCAACTCGCTTCTTATACGCAGAATTGTGAACGGGATATTGCGATTTGCGTATTGGCACTCACTACCGGCATTCGTCTTTCCGAACTCGCCCAAGCTAACGTTTCTGATTTAAACCTTGAACAACTAACAATTACGGTTATTCGCAAAGGCGGTCAACAAGATACCGTGCCGATCGCACCTTGGGGTTTACCTTATCTGCAAGATTACGTTCAAATCCGGCAACAACGCTATTTAGCCGCTAACGAACGGGCCTTATTTGTCACAAAGTATCGCGGTCAAGCGAAGCGAATCAGTAACTATGCCATTGAAAAACTGGTAGCTAAGTACTCTGAAGCTTTTGGCGTTCGACTAACGCCGCATAAATTCCGTCATACACTCGCAACCGATCTGATGTCAGCGACCCACAGCGAAACGATCGTAGCGACCCAATTGGGCCAAACCACCACGCAGGCCACCCATTTGTATACGCACGTGGTTGATGACGAACAGCGCTCGGCAATGGATAAGCTCGAATGAAGCTTGATTGCTTGACATCTTTGTTGTATCCGGTATACTGAAAACGTTCTTAAAATTTAAATATTAACCATCGCAAAGGGGAGCCATTGGCTGAGAGTGATTAGATGATCAGACCCTTCGAACCTGTTTGTTAAGACAAGCGTAGGAATTGTGATGGAGTTGAGACTTTAACTCCTTTTTTGTGTTGGTTAACCAAGAAAAGGGGTTATTTTTATGCAACATCAACGGTTATTGATTCAAATTGAAGGGGCCATTATCGCGGCATTTGCGATGGCTCTGGAATATATTCCGCATACTGTAGGGCCATCAGCGATTGAGGTTTCCTTTGGGATTATCCCCATTATTATCTATAGTCTCCGTCGCGGCGCCGCGGCTGGGATGGTTTCGGGTTTAATCTGGGGCCTTTTAGACCTCGTCTTACGAGGCCTCGGCAACGGGAGCGTTCTCAATGTTTGGCAAGGATTACTTGAATTTACGATTGCCTTCATGGTCGTTGGCCTAGCTGGCGTTTTACAAAAACCAGTTCAAGCAAGTATCCAACAAAATACCAAAGTAAAAACGATTGCGCTCCTTTGGTCCGCAGCTTTCATTGGTACTTTCGCCAAATACTTCTGCCACTTCTTAGCTGGGGCCATCTACTGGGGCTCATACGCGCCTAAAGGAATGAATGCTTGGCTCTATTCATTAACTGTGAATGGCGGTAGTTTCGTTGCCGGCTTCATCTTAAATGGTATCGTCTTTGGGATTTTATTAGCGATGATTCCGAAACTATACCTCCCAAAAGATATGTTTTTAAAAGTGCAATCTGAAGAATAGTTAACAATACAAAAAAGAGGCCCTCAGCGGCCTCTTTTTTTAATGGTCATTTCTAGCACGTAATGCGTATAAAATCGAAACTGTGTCGACAACTTCTTGGAATAAGGCCCCAATTAAAGCTGGCACGACACCGGTACTGGCAATCAACATCAATCCGATACAGATGAAGATCCCAATCAAAACGGACTGGCGCGCCACCCGCATTGTATCCCGTGCAATCGTGATGGCGCCACTAACCCGACTCAAATCATCCTTTAAAATGACGACATCTGCGGATTCGCTCGCTGCTGTGGCACCGTGAGCACCCATCGCAATTCCGACATCGGCACTCGCTAAGGATGGTGCGTCGTTAACACCATCGCCAACCATGATTATCGGCCGCTGCTCCGGCGTGACATTATTGATGAGTCGAATCTTATCGGCAGGCAAACACCCAGCGTGAACTTCATCAATGCCAACTTGAGCCGCAATCTCTTTAGCGGTTGTCGCCTGATCCCCTGTGAGCATCATTAAGCGCTGTAAACCGAGCTGATGGAGCGTTGACATCGTTTGAGGCGCTTCCTGGCGAAGATGGTCGATAAATGTGATATAGCCCGCATAACGCCCGTCAATGCCAATGTAGACAGTTGTCTGTGTCTGGGATTGTTTAGCTTGGTCAGGCGCCACAAATTCAAATTTACCGACTTGAACCGTCTGTCCAGATGCTAATTGGGCAGTCACACCAGCACCTGTCATTTCTTTTAAACTAATAATTTCTAATAATTGCGCTGCTGGGACGACTTGTAGTAAGGAACGAGCCAGAATATGGGCCGAAGCCTGTTCAGCACTGGCTGCTAAACGACATAACTCCGATGGTTCAATATCAATCATCGGTACAACTTGATCCACGGTTAATTGGCCATTCGTAATCGTGCCTGTTTTATCAAAAGCAGCTGATTTGGCCAACGCCAATTTTTCAATTGTCGTCCCCGTTTTGACGATAATCCCATTCCGGCTGGCACGACTCATACCTGAGATAAGCGCAATCGGTGCCGCGAGAATCAACGGGCATGGCGACGCGACCACCAAGACCTCGGCAAAGCGCACAGGGTCTTTTGAGAGCCACCATGCCACCCCTGCAATCAAATACGCCACTAATGTAAATGGTACGGCATAGCGATCCGCTAAACGAACAAAATGGGCAGGTTGTGCTGCTGAGCTTTCAACCAGTTTAACAATTGCTTGATACTGACTGTTAATAGCTAATTGATCGACCACCATCGTGATTGATGTCTCACCATTTACTGACCCTGACATAATTGGCTCATTGATTGTTCTTTCAACTGGGCGTGATTCACCGGTTAGAGACGATTCATCAAACAGCGATGACCCCTCAATGATATGACCGTCAACCGGAACCAGTTCTCCTGGCTTCACAACAACTTGATCATTGACTTGGAGTTCGTCGACAGCAACATCGACAAGTCCGTCACCACGCATTAAATGCGCGACCTGGGGCGAGTTGTCCAATAATGATTTTAATTCCCGCCCTGCTTTATGCGCGGCGTAATCTTCCAGGGAATCGCCGCCTGTTAACATTACGAGGACCATCAAGGCAGCCCAATATTCACCAACAGCGAGTGTTGCAATGATCGCCGTAATGGCTAGTAAATCAACACCATATCGACCTGATTTTAAAGTGCGAATCATCTCAATCAGCATCGATAACGCGACTAACCCCCCAGCTAGACTAACTAATACTTGGGCCCACAGTGGTTGTTGACATAAAAAGGCTAATATTAATGCGGTAATCCCAACCACAATTGTGAGCACTAATTTCAACGTATGTTTCATCATTATCGGCCTCCTTGTGAATTCCATTACATTATAACATGTTCATTGTCATATTAGAATTATTATCATCTGTAAAAAAGACACAAAAAAACCCATCATATTATTGATGGGTCTCATTTACAGAAAGTTGTGCCATAATAGCTGTCCGAATGGATGTCATTGCTACTATTAATGTTGTCATCCGCTTAATTACAGGCGATGTCTTTTTTTGGTTAGCCAACGCTTTTTCGGTTTTATGGATGATTGACTCAATCGGTGCCTGTGCCCTGACCAATGCTTCAGCAGTTATATCTGTGCGCCCATTCAATAAATCACGACCAACTTCCAATGCGTGAATTCTATTTTTTAATAAAGTAAATTGGGCGGACCCTTCTCCAAATTTTAGCTGGCTCTTTTGACAATTTCGAATTGTCGCTTCAATCACTTGAATTGCCTTTGTTACTTCCTCAGTCATCTGTTGCTCCTAACAAAAAAATAAAGCCCCGCAGGACTTTATCTTCTTAATTGCTATTAAAATGCTGCTGTTAATTGTGGGACAACTTGTTTCTTACGTGACACAACACCGGCTAATTGCGCACGATGGTTGTTTAAGGTCACATCAAAAGCCTTTTCGAAGGCTTCAGCTGGTTCGCCGATAACAAGCGCTTCTGAGTTACTGTTTAAGATGTCAGTAACCAAAAGTACGAATAAGTCGTAACCGTTAGCTTTGTTGTCTGCTTCGATAGCAGCTTCAAAAGCAGCTTGGCGTTTGAAGACCGCTTCGATATCAACTGTGTTAACTTGATCGATACGAACTTTTTTACCAGCCATATCGAATGTTTTAGCATCAGCTTCAATTAATTCAGCTTCGCTCTTATCATCTAAGTTAGTACCAGCTTTTAACATTTCAAGACCATATGATTCAAAATCAACATCTGCAATTTCTGCTAATGTCTTGATAGCAATCCGATCTTTTTCAGTTGTTGTTGGTGATTTCATCAACAATGTATCTGAAATGATGGCACTCATCATTAAACCAGCTAATTGTGCAGGGATTTCAATTTTATTTTCGTTGAACATTGATAAAAGAATTGTGCTGGTACAGCCAACTGGTTCAGCACGGTAGAATAATGGGCTTACTGTTTCAAAGTTAGCGATCCGATGATGATCAACAACATCAGTTACTGTTAAATCTTTGATATCAGCAACACTTTGTTGTGCTTCGTTGTGGTCAACTAGCATAACACTTTGCACTTCACTACCGGCTTCTTTAATCACACGTGGTGTGCTTGCAGCAAAGTGACGTAATGCATAACTTGTTTCTTCATTTGGTTCGCCTAAAGCAACAGCTTCGACATCCTTGCCAAGTTGTTGTTGTAGATAAGCAAACGCCATTGCCGCAACAATTGCGTCTGTATCTGGGTTTTGGTGACCGAAAACTAATTCTTTACTCATATTTATACAGACCCTTCTTTTCAAAATTACATTATCGATTATACCAGAGAAATTAGATAATTTTACGATTTTGTTCCTTAATTCGCGTTAAATAGTCTTTTTCTTCTAGATAAAGGTTAAATTCTCGGAAGAAACTGTCAATCCGAGGAATATCTTCCTTTTCTTTACGGAATACAAAGGCCAATTCAAATTGAATTGCTGGATCAAATTGCACCGCGTTCGATTCAATACCAACATTATGGGCATCGTAAAAACTCTTAGGCAATGCAGTGCTTAACCCAGTTGCTTCAGCAAACCGTAAAATTTCAAATGGTGATGTAAATTGGGCTGCACTGACTGGCCGATCTACCATTTGATTCTTATAAGCTTCACTGATGAATTGGTTGAGATAGTATTCATCGGGGTATGTTACCCATTTTTCAGTTAATGTATCCTCAAAATGAATCTTCTTGCGTTTCTTCAATAATGGATTATTACTCAAGAAAACAAGGCTTTCATCCGCAATCTTCTTGGAACGGTAAGGCTTCCAATTTTTGATACTGTCATCTGGCAAATACATGATTGCAAGATCAATTTTATTATTTTCGAGACGGTCCCAAATTTCCTTACGTGTCAATAAATGAACACTGACTTCGATATTGGGGAATTGTTGGTAATACTTGATTAAGAAACTTTGAATAACACTGAGTTCCATCGATGCTAGAATCCCAATATTAATTTTACCACGGCTAGCGCTAGTTGCACTTTGGATTTCATCCGTTGCCGTATTTAATAAATCGTAAATTTGATGAGTGGCATCTAACATTGTCCGACCGGCATCAGAAATGTGTAATTTCTTACCGACAGAATAAAAAAGTGGTGCCCCAACTGTGCGTTCCAATTTCTTAATTTGTTGCGTTAATGCAGGTTGTGTAATCCCTAATAGCTGAGCGGCCTGCGTATAGTTCATCGTTTCCGCTAATTGCAAAAAATAAGTTAACGTTTTAGAAGAAAATATATTCTCTTGTCTCGTCTTCATGCTCAATCCTCATTTCTTTGGGTTATCCCTTATCATTATAATAATAAAAAAATAAAAAAAGAGCAACCTTTTTCGGCGCTCTTTCTTATTATTCACTTAAAAATTTCTAATGCTACCGCTTTATACAATTTATTTTGAATAATCAGCTGTATGCAAAAGCCGTTCTGCATTAACAACCCGATCATGAGTTGGTGGCTCGATGCCTTCAAGTGGGTACTTAATCCCCATTTTCTCATATTTGACAATCCCCATTGTATGATATGGCAACACCTCAACCCGGTCAACATTATTCAATGTCTTAATGTAATCGCCAAGTCGTTCTAAGTAACAATCATAATCAGTCCGTTCAGGAATTAAGACGTGACGAATCCACATATGATGACCATGATTAGACATATATTCGATCATTTCTAAAATATGTTTATTTGAAAAACCAGTTAACTTCTTATGACCTTCTGGATCGATATGTTTAATATCAACCATCGATAGATCCGTATATTTCATCAATTCTTTAAACTTACTGAAAAATGGCTCCTTATACGTGAAAGGTTGCCCACACGTATCAAGACACGTATTAATGCCCTGTGCTTTGCATTTTTTAAATAAATCAATTAAGAAATCAATTTGAATCAGTGATTCACCACCGCTACAAGTGATGCCACCTTCCTTACCCCAGAAAGCTTTGTACGGTAATGCTTTTGCAATTAATTCGTCAGCAGTATACGGTTCACCACTACCAATATTCCAAGTATCGGGATTATGACAGAATTCGCACCGCATGCGACACCCTTGTAAAAAGGCCACAAAACGAATACCAGGGCCATCTACGGATCCAAAAGATTCGATTGAATGGACATAGCCAATTGGTGCTTCTGTGGTTTCTTCTGGTACGACTGTTTCTGCGGTTTCCGTTGATAAACGGGTTGTAAATTTAATTGCCATTTCTTCCACCTCTTATAAAAGACACTCTTCCTAGCAAAACTGCTAAATCAAAATTAGCAGCTTTACAAGAAAGCGGATAGGGTCAGCTATCCGCTGCCTCGTTTATTCTTATGAATGACTACATTTCATCGAAGAATGTTCTTGAAATAACATCATCTTGTTGTTCCTTAGTTAAATCTGCGAAGTAGACACAGTAACCAGAAACACGAACTGTTAATGTTGGGTATTCTTCAGGATGTTGTTGTGCATCCATTAATGTTTGTTTGTTGAAGACGTTGATGTTCAAATGCATACCGTGGTTAACCATGTAACCGTCGACCATGTTAACTAAGGCATCTTTACGTGCATTGTCATCATGACCTAAAGTATTAGGTGTGACACCAAATGTATTTGAAATCCCGTCAGTTGCATAACGATAAGGAATCTTAGCTGTTGAAAGTAATGATGCTAAAGCACCGTTCTTTTCAGCACCGTATGCTGGGTTAGCACCAGGTGAGAATGGTTCGCCGGCTTGACGGCCATTAGGTGTTGTCCCTGTATTCTTACCATAAACAACGTTTGATGTGATTGTTAAAACAGATGTTGATAGTTTTGAGCCACGATATAAGTGATGTGTGTTCATCTTGTTGTAGAAAGTCTTAACTAACCATTTAGCGATATCATCAGCACGATCATCATTATTACCATAACGTGGGTAGTCAGGATTTTGTGCTTCAAAATCGACTGCCATACCGTCTTCGTCACGAATAATTTTAACTTGACCATATTTAATAGCTGAAATTGAATCAACCGCATGTGATAAACCAGAGATACCAGTAGCAAATGTCCGGTCTAAGCGACTATTCTTCAATGCTAATTGTGCTGATTCATAGTAATACTTGTCATGCATGTAGTGGATTGTGTTTAAAGCATTAACGTAAACGTCTGCTAACCAATCTAACATCTTATCGTATTTACCCATGAATTCTTTGTAATCGATGATTTCACTTGTGATTGGTTGGTAAGCTGGCCCAACTTGTGCTTTACCTAATTCATCAATCCCACCGTTAATTGCGTAAAGGATTGTCTTAGCCAAGTTAGCGCGAGCACCAAAGTATTGAACGCCATCTGCGATTGGTTGTGCAGAAACACAACAAGCAATCCCATAATAGTCGCTACCCCATTCGTTGCGCATCAAGTCATCATTTTCATATTGAATTGTTGAACTCTTGATTGACACTTCAGTTGCATAACGCTTGAAACCTTCTGGTAAGCGATCTGACCAAAGTAACGTGATATTAGGTTCTGGTGCAGCACCCATGTTTTCCAATGTCTTCAAGACACGGAAGGCAGTCTTAGTAACATGGTGACGACCATCCATACCAATCCCACACATTGATAATGTTGCCCAGATTGGATCACCTGAGAACAATGAGTTGTAGTCTTCTGTCCGAATGAAACGCACCATCCGTAATTTCATGACAAAATGATCAACCATTTCTTGTGCTTCAGCTTCTGTGATCAAGCCGCGATCTAAATCACGTTGGATAAAGATATCCATTGTTGTATCAATCCGGCCAACTGACATCGCAGCCCCGTTTTGAGTCTTGATAGCTGCTAAGTAACCGAAGTAGATCCATTGAACGGCTTCTTGTGCGTTCTTAGCGGGTCTTGAAATATCAAAACCATAGCTAGCAGCCATTTTCTTCATGTCTTGTAAGGCACGATATTGTTCATTAATTTCTTCGCGAAGTTGAATAACTGAATCTGTCATTTCACCGTCGCCAACACCGTTAAAGTCACGTACTTTTTCTTCTGCTAAGCGGTCAATCCCATAGACAGCAATCCGAGGTAAATCAGGGATAATCCGGCCACGTGCATAAGCATCAGGAAGACCTGTAATAATCTTGTAGTGACGTGCTTTACGCATATCTGGTGTATAAGCATCGAAAACCCCTTGGTTATGAGTTTTACGATATTCGCTAAAGATTTTGTGTTGTTCTGGATCTGTCTTAAAGCCATAAGCTTCTAAGGCATCTTCAGCCATCCGAATCCCACCAAATGGCATGAATGCCCGTTTGAGTGGTGCGTCAGTTTGTAAACCAACGATTTTTTCAAGATCCTTATTTAAATAACCAGGGCCGTGTGATGTGACAGTTGCAGGATTGTCGTTATCAGCATCTAAAACACCGCCTGCTTCACGTTCTTTTTTCTTAAGTGCCATTAATTGGTCGTTTAAAGTGGTTGTCGCTTCAGTAGGACCAGCTAAGAAACTTTCATCACCATCATAGGCTGTGAAGTTTTGTTGGATGAAATCGCGAATATCAATTTCATCTTGCCAATCACCCTTATTAAAACCGTCCCAATAATCGGCTAAATTGATTTTTTCAGTTTTTACCATGTGGATTGCCTCCATTTATTTAAAATTCAGTCATACAGTTTTTACACATTTAGTATAACACGTCACAAGGTTTTTGCAAACCCTTTCTTTTTAAAAACATTTACCAACTGTCACACGCCTTAAAACACTGCTATGTAAGTGTCAGCACTTCATTTTATAACAAGTTGTCCGTTCAATTTAGATTGTGCAAAACCTTTTAAGTGTTATGGTACAGATGCCGAATTTTCGCTTCTTTTATATAACAGAAAAGGACACTAATTAGGTTAATTAGTGTCCTTTTGATTAATCTTTATGGTTTGAAATTGGTTCGCTGGATTGTGCTAAAACAAATACCGGTTGACCAACTTCTTCAACATCCATGACGAAGCTCCCGTTTGAATAACGGTCACCTGTTGCATGCGCTTGTGGTTCAATTGTTAATAATGCCTGTTCGGTTTTCACTAATAATGTGATCTTAGGTGCGACTCTAATCATAGCTGCCACCCGATGCGGATCACGTTTTAGTTCACGTAGGATTAAGACCCCACGCCGAGCACGGCTTGTTAAGCCAATTTCGCTTAAGAACATGCGTTTAAAGGCCCCACGTTGCGTGATAATTGCCACAGCAGCGTGTTTTTCGGTTGGATCAAAGAGCGTAAAGTTAGCGACGTGATCGCCATCTTTAAGGTCCATCAGTTTCACACCCCCGGCTTTGGCACCAGAGACTGATACTTCGTTCAAGGCAAAACTGAGCCCGTAACCGTTATAACTAGCGCTAAAGACGGCCTGTTGTTGGGCATCTGTTTCAGAGACCCAATAAACATTCGTCACGTTCGCACCAGCATGCAGTTTGATAAAGTCTTGGGCTTTTGAACGATAAGTTCGACTTGGCAATAAGTCTTGGAAAGCTGTTTGCTTAATATAACCATCTGTCGTCCCAATGACAAAATAACCATTTTGCTCGTTTGGTGTAAAGCTAAAGGCCGCAATAATCGCTTCATCAGCTGCTAAGCCAATTGATTGCGAAATATGTTCGCCCATTTCTTTCCACTTCAAATCGGCAATTTCATGCACTGGTCGTTGAATCAGATGACCAGAGTTGGTAAATAACATCAATTGATCGAGTGTCTGCATTGGCTTTTGTAAGATGGCAAAATCGCCTTCTTTCAGACCACCGTCAGCTCCTTCTGAGGCTTGATAAGAACGGAGGCTACTCCGTTTAAGGTAGCCATCATGACTAACCGCAACCATGACAGTTTCATCAATCACAGTCACACTCGTATCAATCTCAAGGGTTTCAATTTCGGCTTCAATTTCTGTCTTCCGATCGTTCCGGTAAGCTTTAACCACCGATTTTAATTCAGACTTAATGACCCGTGCAAGTTCTTTAGGATTTCCCAAAATAGCTTGGTAGCCTTCAACAGCTGTTTTTAATTCAGCAGCTTCGGCTTCCAAGGCAGTCACATCGGTATTCGTTAAACGATACAATTGCAAGGAAACAATTGCTTCGGCTTGTGCTTCAGTAAAATCATACTGTGCCACCAAATTCGTCTTAGCGTCTTTTTTATTCTTACTTGCCCGAATCGTACTGATTACTTGGTCAAGAATCGATAAGGCTTTAACAAGACCAGCAACAATATGCAAACGATCTTGTGCTTTTTGTAAGCTGTATTGTGTCCGCCGCGTAACGACTTCTTCTTGATGTTTCAAGTACGCGTGCAAAATTTCAAGTAAGCCAACTTGTTTAGGTTGCATATCAGAGATAGCAACCATATTGAAATTATACGTAATTTGTAAATCAGTATTCTTGAAGAGGTAGTTTAAAATCCCTTGGCTATCAGCTTGTTTTTTCAATTCGATGACCACTGACAAGCCCATCCGATCACTTTCATCACGGACTTCAGAAATACCGTCAACCTTCTTCAAGACCCGTAATTCATCAATCTTTTTGACCATTTGGGCCTTATTGACTTCATATGGAATCTCGCTGACGACGATTTGTTCCCGATTACCGCGTAATTGTTGAATGCTAGTTTTAGCCCGCACAACAACGCGACCACGGCCCGTTTCGTAAGCCTTCTTAATCCCGTCAAGGCCTTGTAGAATCCCCCCAGTCGGGAAATCCGGGCCTTTAACAAAGGTCATCATTTTTTCTAGCGTTGCGTCTGGATGATCGATTAAATAAACTAACCCATCTGTGACTTCACCTAAGTTATGGGGTGGAATCTCGGTTGCATAACCAGCCGAAATACCAGTTGCCCCGTTGACCAAGAGGTTCGGGAAGCGGGCTGGTAAAACAGTTGGTTCTTCAGCCGTATCATCAAAGTTCAGGACAAAATCAACCGTCTTTTTATCGATGTCTTTTAGCATCTCACTGGCAATTTTGCTGAGTCGGGCTTCCGTATAACGCATAGCAGCTGGTGGATCACCATCCATCGAACCGTTATTCCCATGCATTTCAATTAATGGTTCCCGTAATTTCCAGTCTTGGCTTAGGCGGACCATTGCTTCATAAATCGAGCTATCACCATGCGGATGAAAATTACCCATGACGTTCCCGACAGACTTCGCTGATTTACGGAATCCTTTGTCATAAGTATTGCCATCAATTGCCATTGCGTACAAAATTCGCCGTTGAACGGGTTTTAAACCATCCCGAATGTCCGGTAATGCCCGTTCCTGAATGATGTATTTGGAATACCGGCCAAAGCGGTCGCCCATGACTTCTTCAAGGGTTAACTCTTGAATTTTTTGTGCTTCATCAGCCAAATTAATCACTCACTTTTCTAATCGTCTAATTATTCTACTGCGTTATCGTCGGAGACTGGCGTTGCTGTTTGCCCCGTTGTCTCTAAAATGCTGCCTTCTTCAGCGAGCGTGAATTTCACATTTTCTTCAATCCACTTCCGCCGCGGTTCAACTTTATCACCCATCAAGGTTGTCACCCGGCGTTCTGCCAAAGCAGCATCGTCAATCCGAACACGAATTAAGGTCCGACTTGATGGATCCATCGTTGTATCCCAGAGTTGATCGGCATTCATTTCACCCAACCCTTTAAACCGTTGTTGGCTATAACCCTTACCCATATCCTTAGCGACAACTTTTAATTCATCGTCCGTCCAAGCATAGGCAATCTTCGTTTTAGCACCGGCGCCTTTTTGAAGCTTGTACAAAGGTGGTAAGGCGATATACACTTTACCGGCTTCGATTAATGGTCGCATGTAACGATAGAAGAAGGTTAAGAGTAAGATTTGAATATGAGCGCCATCGGTATCCGCATCGGTCATGATAATAATCTTATCGTAATTGCTATCTTCAATTTTGAATTCAGCGCCGACACCGGCCCCGATTGTATAGATCATCGTATTAATTTCTTCGTTTTTTAGAATTTCTTGTAATTTTGCCTTTTGGGTATTCAATACTTTCCCACGTAATGGCAAGATTGCTTGGAACTTCCGATCACGGCCTTGTTTAGCTGAACCACCAGCGGAATCCCCTTCGACCAAGTACAATTCATTTTTGGCCGCGTTCTTAGATTGTGCAGGTGTCAACTTACCAGAGAGTAAGCCGTCTGATTTTTTCTTTTTCTTACCGTTTCGGCTTTGTTCACGCGCTTTACGGGCTGCCTCACGGGCTTCACGGGCCTTGAGTGACTTTCTAACCAATGCTTGGGCGAATTCCCCATTCTCTAGTAAAAAGAAGCTCATTTGCTCATAAACGAGGTTGTCGACCGCGGTTCTAGCCTGTGGTGAGCCTAACTTACCTTTGGTCTGACCTTCAAATTGTAGTAGTTCTTCTGGGATCCGTACAGATAAGACGGCACTGAGTCCTTCACGAACATCTGAGCCTTCCATGTTCTTATCCCGTTCTTTTAGCAAATTAACCTTGCGCGCATAATCGTTAAACGCCTTAGTTAACCCAGCCTTCATCCCGGCTTCATGCGTACCACCATCACCAGTCCGCACGTTATTAACAAATGACATGATGTTTTCGGAATAGCCGTCATTGTATTGACCAGCGAATTCAACTTCGATGTCTTCTTTGGTGCCTTCAAAATAGAGTTTATTGCCAATCGTGTCTTTATCCTCGTTTAGATAATCAACGAATGATTGAATCCCCTCTGGATAATGAAAGACATCTTCCTTAGCAGGATCAGCACGTAAGTCCGTTAACGTAATCTTAACGTCTTTTAATAAAAAGGCTGATTCCCGTAACCGTTCTGCTAACGTATTGTAATTATACGTTGTGACTTGGAAAATTGATGCATCCGGTTTAAAAGTAATCAGTGTCCCGTTAGGTTCGTTAGCTTTACCAACCTTTTTTAAAGTGCCGACTGGATGGCCGCCGTTTTCAAAGCGTTCTTCATAGGCAACGCCGTCTCGAACAACCCGGACGGTTAACCATTCAGATAACGCATTAACGACACTGGCCCCAACACCATGTAATCCCCCAGATGTTTTGTAACTATTCTGGGTGAACTTACCACCAGCATGGAGGACCGTTAAGATGACTTCAATCGTTGGAATGCCTGATTGATGCATCCCAGTTGGCATTCCCCGTCCATGATCACGAACACTAATACTATTGTCCGCACCGATTGTGACGTTAATTTCTGCACCAAAACCTGCTAGTGCTTCATCGACTGCATTGTCGACAATTTCGTATACTAAATGATGTAACCCACGCCCATCGGTTGAGCCAATATACATGCCAGGCCGTTTTCGAACTGCTTCCAAGCCCTCTAAGACTTGAATCGAATTATCATTATAATCTTGTTTTTGATTTGGCATTCAACAATGACTCCTTTGTCTAAAAATGAACAGATAAGTTATATTATCAACAAATTTGAACGATTTTACAATCCCTAAATTTAATTTAACCACTTATCCAAATGTATGTTCGTATTTATCTATTCTAACATACAATATTCCTTTTCCCTTGTCAAAATGCTAGAATAGATTAATCAAATGTTGTGAATAGGAGTTCTGACAATGAAATTAAGTCTTATTTTTATCTTGGCCTACCTGATTGGCTCGTTTCCCTCAGGCGTCATTATCGGTCGGGTCTTTTGTCATAAAGATCCCCGTGATGCTGGCAGTCATAATATTGGAACAACCAATTCTTACCGGGTATTAGGCCCAATCGCTGGGACGGCCGTTTTGTTCCTCGATATTTTAAAAGGTACTTTAGCAGCCAGTCTACCGATAATTTTTCACATCCCTAATCATTCATTGGTCTTAGTCGTTGGTTTAGCCGCGGTTGTTGGCCATGCCTACTCTATCTTTTTACGCTTTACAGGGGGCAAAGCCGTCGCAACTAGCGCTGGGATCTTACTGGCCTACAATCCGCTTTTCTTCGTGATTGCTAGTACCATTTTCATTAGTGTCATTTTAATCACAAGTATGGTCAGCATGGCCAGCATTATCGGTCCTTTACTGATTGCCATCTTGTCATTTTACACACACGACTGGTTACTCGGTACGATTGCGACGTTAGTCCTAATCTTTTTAACCTACCGCCATCGCGAGAATATCGGTCGCATTAAAAATGGTACGGAAAACCTAGTCCCATTCGGGTTATATTACCGCTATAAACAAAAAAACGCCAATAAAGGCGTTTTTTTGTGCGATCATTTAAAGATCGATTAATTGTTCTCGGTCATTATAAAATGAATGATAGGCTAAGTAGCAGGCAATGACTGAACCAAGACTCGTCGCCGATAATAGCATGAATGTTACTAATATTTGGTACATGATGGCTTTAACCGGATCAACGCCGGCAAAGATTAACCCCGACATCATCCCTGGGAGACTGACCAGACCGACCGTCTTGGCTGAATCGATAGTCGGTGACATCCCCGTCTTGATACTCTCTCTCACAATTGCAATTGAGGCTTGTTTCAAGCTAGCGCCGAGTGCTAAGCGTTCTAACACAGCTTGGCGTTGATCCTTAAATTGCGTCAACATACTCCGATAACTTAGGCCGATGGCGACCATCGAGTTAGAGGCAATCATCCCCGTAATTGGGATAATCTGTGAGGGCACGAATTTAATTGCACCGGACAGGACTAATAACCCGAGCGTGACACCCGTACTCGTTAAAATGGCGATTAATGAAATGCTAAACGCGTGTCGTAACGTACTAGCGCGTTTACGCGCATTAGCCGCCGCGTTAAAGATAATGATCAACATCATCGCTAGCGTTATCCAGACATGGTTAATTTGAAAAATAAATTTCAATAAATAACCCACGATAATCAATTGGACAATCGCCCGCCCGACACTGATTAGCATATCCTTTTCGAGACCAATTTTTTCGTGGAAACTAATGATTAAAGCGACAAAGACTAACGAAACAGCAAAAGTTAGTGATAACCCGTTAACGGCTAGATTCATCTGCATGTACCAAACAACCAGCCACAATTTGAAGCTGACGCCCTTTCCGTTGTTGTTCTTGTGTATCATGGGTAATCGATAAAACCGTAATCCCATCTTCTTGATTCAATTGCGTAATCAACCCATTAACCTGCGCTTTAGTCTGTTCATCTAGTCCAGTCGTAATTTCATCCAGTAGCAGGATCTCCGGTTTAAACATTAGGTTGCGAATTAAAGCAATCCGTTGTTTTTCACCGCCTGAGAGCGTCGTAATCTTCTTAGTCAACGGCATGTCGGCTAATCCCACTCGGGCTAATTGCGTCTTAACTAACGTCTCATCCACCGGTAATTCGCGAATTTCAAACGGGAATACTAGATTATCACCAACTGACTCCCCAAATAACGTTGGTTGTTGGAAACAATAAGACACGCGTTGCCGATATTGCGTCGGTTTAAAATCGGTAATCGACTGACCTGCCAACAAGATCTCCCCACTCGTTGGTGTCAATAAATCGGCTAATAGCCGCAGTAACGTACTCTTACCACTCCCAGATGGCCCCACAATCGTATTGTAAGACCCTTGTTCAATCGCGATGTTAATATCGCTCAGTATTGATTGGCCATCAACGCTATAATTAAGGCCTTTCGTCTCTAACTGAAGCATGATACCCTCCCTTAAATCTGTCATTATTTCTAGTATACGCGACTTTTTAATTTTTAGGGTAAACGATGATTGATAAGTAGCGCGAGTAACGCTTATACTAGCAATAGGGACTCTTAATTGAATATCGCCAATTAAGCTACCACAAACTTAAGAAAAGAGATGGTTACAATGTTAAACAGCTTTCCCCAAGTCATGACAATCGCCGGTTCCGACTCTGATGGTAGTGCTGGCGCCCAAGCTGATTTAAATACCTTCTTCGCACGCGGTGTTTATGGCATGAGTGTCCTAACCGCCTGTGTCGCTGGTAACTCATTTGGGATTCACGCGAGCCAAGCGCTAACCCCCGAGTTTATCAACGCCGAATTTGAAGCAATCGCCGCAGACTTTAAGGTCCGAGCTTGCAAGACAGGGATGCTCACCGATAGTGAGACAATTATGACAGTTGCCAAGCAGCTCAAGCAACACGATTTTGGCCCCTTGGTCTTGGATCCCGTCATTATTACAAAACACGGCGCACTATTGCTTGCTGATGAAGCCTACCAGACGCTAAAAACCGAATTGATTCCAATGGCGACCGTTTTAACGCCGAATTTCTATGAAGCTCAAAAATTAACCGGTATTACCTTAAATGAACCGGCCGATTTCCAAGCTGCTGCTGAAAAGCTACTGGCAATGGGTGCTAAGAATGTGATGATCAAAGGCCACCACGCTGCCGGTCAATCAATCGTTACGGATTACGTTCGACTAGCTGATGGTCAAGAATTCTGGTTATCAGAACCCTATATCGAAACGACCCACATTAACGGTACGGGCGATTCACTTTCTTCATGTATCTGTGCTGAAATCGCTAAGGGACATTCGATTGAAGACGCCATTAAAACGGCTAAAAAATTCGTGCACGCCGCTATTGCTAATCCAATCGACGTCGGCCACAAATATGGTCCCATCAATCATCACGCGCAATAAAGTTTAATATTTTTCCGTATCAACCGCATATAACGGCTGATACGGTTGCCCTAAAACTTAACCAGCAACACGATTATCAATCGTAGCCACTTTTCTTAAATCAGTGCGTACAGGCCACTTAAGGCGATAAGAATAGCAAAAGACCCGTCAAACGTTACTTAAAACGTCTGACGGGTCTTTTTTTAGTGTTCTGCTTCTTCAATATCGGCGTTAATTGCCTTCAAATCGAAATCACTGTTTAAAAAGTCAGTATCTTGACTTGGAAAATGTTGCTCAAACGTCTCAAATGGTTGCACGGTTAATTGGGCGTCTTCAATCACATAATCTAAGACGTGGCCCCCAAAATCGTGCGCCGTGTTTAAGAAGTGCACGTGATAACCCGCAACTGCGGCCCCTTGATAGAGCGTTGGTGCGTAGTAACCAACTAACGTGCCAGTCACACCATCTTGCTCAAACTCGGGCTGCACGCGCGTTGCATCCGTCAAATTGGGATAGGGTTCTTGTTGGGCCTCAACGGCACGCGTATGCATCTTCTTAAAGCGACCGGTTACCTTAACGGCAAAGAAGAGGTTCTTCAATGGCTGTTGTGCTAAAATCTGCGCTTCAAGTTCCGCCTTAGTCACTGTTCCGAGTGTTTGGCTCGGTAGCTCAGGTGCTTGGAAATGAACTGTCGCAAAGGGCACCATGTCAGTAGGCGCAAGTTGATTAACCCGGCCTTCACCAGTCACTTGGTAGGCTTGACCATCCAAGATAATCATTTCACCTGCTAAGCCATGCGCCGTGCCGATGCCAAAATCACCATGGGTTAATAAATCGGCAACCGACAAAGTCCCGGTAAATAAACCGGGTACCAATAGTGCCAATGTACCGTGTTGATAAACGCGTTGATAATCAAATGTCATTTTGTACTTCCTCCTTCACACCAATCAAAAAGACTAAACGAGTTGATCTGGTAATAAGGCTTGACCAAGTAGCTTATTATCACTGTAATCGACTGGAATATCGACAATGACTGGGCCTTCAGTTGCAAAAGCTTGGTCTAGGACTTTACCTAGATCGGCTGCTTTTTCAACACGTAAGCCAGTAGCGCCGAAGCTTTCAGCATATTTGACGAAATCAACTGGGCCAAATTGAACGGCTGCTGATTCGCCATATTTCATTTCTTCTTGGAACTTAACCATGTCATAGTAACCATCATTCCAGATGATATGCACGATATTTAAGTTCAAACGAACGGCTGTTTCTAAATCTTGGCTTGAGAATAAGAAGCCACCATCACCGGAAACTGAGACGATTTGCGTATTAGGACGGACTAAAGCAGCACTAATGGCCCATGGTAAAGCGACGCCTAATGTTTGCATCCCGTTACTAAAGAGTAAATGACGGGGTTCGTAACTTCTAAAGTGGCGTGCCATCCAGATATAATGACTCCCGACATCGACCGTGACTGTCATTTCATCAGTCACGCGTTCTTGCAACTCAGACACAATATTCAATGGATGATTAAGTGTCTTATCGGCTGACATTTCAGGTGCTGTATCCCGTTGGTGTAATTCTGCGTGGAGTTCTTTGAGGTAGTCACGAACATCATCGGCTAATTGATAGCCCTTCATGTATGGTAATAAGAAATCGAGCGTTTGTGCGATATCCCCAACTAATTCCTTTTCAGGTTGGAAATTATGATCGATTTCGGCACGCATATCATCGATGACCATGATGTGCGCATCACTTTCGGCATTCCAGTTACGCGGTTCGTATTCAATTGGATCATAGCCAATCGCAATTACCAGATCACTGCGTTTTAAGATCCGATCGCCTGGTTGATTACGGAATAAGCCTACACGACCGTAAAAATCAGTTTCTAATTCACGTGAGACAACCCCAGCGGCTTGGAAAGTTTCAACGACTGGAATATGTGTTTCGGCAATTAGATTCCGAATAGCAGCTGTTACTTCTGGTGAAGATGCTCGCATCCCAACTAATAACACAGGGAGTTTCGCTTCTTTAATCCGTTGGGCTAGTAAGGTTGTTTCAACCGGACTAGCAGGGCCTAATTTAGGTGCGATTAGGGGTTTAATTACCTTAGATTGGACCTTGGCGTCCGTCACATCTTGAGGAACACTGACAAAACTGGCCCCTTGTTTAGCTGATTCAGCTTCTTGATAAGCATTGGCAATCACTTCTGATAAATTTTCAGGTTCTTGCACTTCTGCACTGAACTTAGTAATTGGTGCAAAGAGCGCTGCATTACGCATACTTTGATGGGTTAAACGGAGCAAATCAGCCCGTTTCACTTGCCCGGCAATTGCTAAGACAGGATCACCTTCAGCAGTGGCAGTCACAACACCTGTCGCTAGGTTACTAGCACCAGGCCCAGATGTCGCCATTACAACGCCTGGCTTACCGGTAATTCGGCCGATACCAGCTGCCATAAACGCCGCATTTTGTTCATGACGCGCTAAAATTAATTGCGGTGTTTTAGGGTTAACGGGATGTTCTAGTCGTTCAAACACCCGGTCAATCTTGGCACCAGGAATACCAAAAACGTATTCTACTTCATGATTTACTAAGCTATCGATAATTGCATCTGCACCGTAGTACTCTTTTTTATCAGTCATGATTTCCCTCACTTATTGTTTAATAATTATTATCTTAGCATGCAATCTATTTAAAAACTAGCAGGTTTGCTTCGTGTAATACCGAGCAAAAAAGCGCTTCTCTACGAGAAACGCCTTATATTAACTATTTAACTGTAATTTCATAGCTCGCATTAAATTCTTCATTAGGTGCTAATTGATTGACACCAAATTTTTCTGAAAGTTCACCAGAAGCATCGACATCATCAGCAATTCCCCACCAAGGTTCAAGGCAAACCAATTCGCCTTCCGTTGGATAAGGTGACCAAACACCGATAAATGGGGCCCCTGAGACTTTCAAGCTGATCGCATGGTCCGTTTTTTCAGAACGAATACTAAATTTATTTTCTTGACCCTTTAATTCGTAAATTAAAGCATCTTCTTTAAAAAGTGGGTGATTGATATCAGTTGCCACATCCGTTGGTGCCAATGTGCGTTCATTCAAATTGATGAATGCGCCTTGCAATGGAATCTTAACCCGTGATTTTTGTGGTCGGTAGTCTAAGAAATAGTCTTCAAATTGGGTATCGTCCGTTAATGGCACTTTAAAACCGGGATGCCCCCCAACAGAGAAGTACATTGGGCCAGATTGCGCTGTATTTTTAACATCATAGCCCACTTTTAGGTGTGTGTCGTTTACTTGGTAAGAAACGCGTAGTTCAAATTCAAATGGATAAATTTTTAAACTTTCTTCATCTGATTTCAATAAGAATGTCACAGCCGTATCAGTTTGGCTTTCTACTTCAAATTGACGGTCACGGGCAAAGCCGTGTTGGCCCATTGGGTAAGTTTTACCTTGATACGTATATTGATCATTCTTAGAACGCCCAACAAACGGGAATAAAACGGGTGCGTGACGACCCCAAACTTTGGGATCCGCTTGCCAGAGGTATTCTAACCCTGAAACGGCCCCTTTAACGCTCTGTAATTCCGCACCTTGTGGACTAAGTGTTACTGTTAAAAATTCATTTGCAATTTGGATCATTTTTAAAACCACCTTTAGAAATTTATAGAATAAAGCGGGTTAAATCTTTATCGGCTACAATCTTACCAATTTTATCATTAACATATTGTTCAGTGATGGTGATATCACCCATCTGCATATCTGGTCCTTCAAAGAGAATGTCTTCCAACAATTTCTCCAAGATGGTTGCCAAGCGCCGCGCACCAATGTTTTCAGTATCGTGGTTCACTTGGAAGGCAATCGCAGCAATTCTGCCAATGGCTTCCATCGTAAAGGTGACGTGAACGCCATCTGCCCCGATTAAAGCCATATATTGCTTAACAAGCGCATTATTCGGTTCCGTTAAGATCCGGACAAAGTCGGCTTCAGTTAAGTCTTCTAATTCAACTCGAATTGGGAAACGGCCTTGTAATTCCGCAATCAAATCACTTGGTTTAGATTCCGCAAAGGCACCAGAACCGATGAAGAGGATATGGTCCGTCTTAAGCATCCCGTATTTCGTATTAACTTGTGAGCCTTCAACGATTGGTAAAATATCGCGTTGAACCCCTTCACGTGAGACTTCACCAGATTGTTTTTTGCCACCAGCAGCAATCTTATCAATTTCATCGATAAAGATAATCCCGGTATTTTCAGCTCTTTGAAGGGCATCATGATAAATATCGGCATGGTTAACTAACTTATCAGATTCTTCTTGAATGAAGATTTCACGTGCTTCCTTAACGGTAACGGTTCTGACCATCTTCTTTTTAGGCATGATCGATCCTAATGTATCGTTCAAGTCAATTCCCATTTGGCCCATCATATCATTCATTGGTGCGGCCTTTTTGGGTTCGTCAACTTGAATTTCGATTTCACGATCGTCCAAGAGTCCCTTATCAAGTTGTTCCTTAACAGATAGGCGTTGATCACGTACTTCATCGGTTACTTCTTCAGTTTCAGCTTGGTTTAAGCCAGCTAGTGTTTCACCATTTTGAAGAGCAGTGAACATTGACATTAAGTCGTTCATGCTATTGTTATTCTTACGTTGTTCCTTCTTGATACCAGGGACTAATAATTTTACTAAGCGTTTGTCCGCTTGACGGGCCGCTTTCCCGCGCACATTCTTGAATTGTTCTGATTCTTCCATGTGAACAGCAACATCCGCTAAGTCTCTGACCATTGATTCAACGTCACGACCAACATAACCAACTTCTGTAAATTTAGTTGCTTCAACCTTGATTAAAGGGGCATCAACGACTTTCGCTAAGCGACGTGCGATCTCTGTCTTACCGACCCCGGTTGGTCCGATCATCAATAAGTTTTTAGGTGTAATTTCTTGTTGCATCTTAGTGCTTAATTGCATCCGACGGTAACGGTTATATAACGCAACCGCTACGGCCTTTTTAGCTTTATCTTGGCCAATTACAAACTTGTCTAATTCAGCGACAATTGATTTGGGTGTCTTATTCATCAAATCCATCTGGGCCACCTCCTAAAATGATTCCACAATCACGTTGTGGTTCGTATAAACATCGATGCCACCAGCGATATTCACGCCAGTTTCAACGATTTGTTCTGCTGTTAATTCGGGCTTACCTTCTAAAATCAAGGCTGTTGCAGCTGCTTGGGCAAAATTACCACCTGAACCAACCGCAATCACTTGATCACCTGATTCAGCAAGTGTATCAGGGGTAATGACTTCACCGTTACCTGAGATCAAAAGAATATCTGTTTCGTTAATGGCAATCAACATTGCTTCTAATTTTTGAAGCGTTGGATCTTTACGCCAGTCCTGTGCCAAGGCAACAGCGGCGTGTTGTAAATCACCTGAGTATTTTTCTAATTTTTGTTCAAACCATTCTTGTAACGTAAACGCATCTGCAACGCCACCGGCAAAACCAATTGCGACTTTATTGCCGTAAATCCGGCGAATTTTTTTCGCTGAATCTTTTGTGACGAATTTTTCGCCCATTGTTACTTGTCCGTCGCCAGCAATTGCTGTCCGACCATTATGTTTTACTGCACAAATTGTTGTCATTTGATTTGCTCCTTTAAATAGCGTTAATCACATTTTAGCAGTCTTTAAGACTGTGTGCTAATTCTATCGCTCTTTTTTATTAAAAAAATCGTTCTTTAGTCCTAGTTTTTAGCCCGTGGGAAGAACTGCCTGTAATCCTTTTGTAAATGGGCCGTCGTCACGTGGGTGTAAATCTGGGTCGTCGATAAACTACTGTGGCCTAATAACTCCTGAACCGTTCGCAAATCCGCCCCGTGGTCTAATAAGTGGGTCGCAAAGGTATGCCGAATCATGTGGGGATGAATGCCACTGGTTAAACTGGTCTTTTTAACCACTTGATCCAATGCGTATTCAATTCCCCGACTGGTAATCGGATTTCCTAAATGGTTGACGAAAACCACATCATGTTCTTGCTGGCGTTTGGCCATCAATTGCACCCGACCATCGTCTAAATAATCCTGCAAAGCCTTAGTCGCGTGATTGCCAAAAGGCACGTAACGATCCTTATTCCCTTTACCATGTACCAAAATAACCCGTAAACCAAAATCAATCTGGCCAATCGTGAGTTGGGCACACTCGCTAACCCGCATCCCTGTTGCATATAATAACTCAAGAATGGCGCGATTACGTTGGGTTAGCGGTTCTTGCCCCACAATCGCGGCAAATAACGTATCCATTTCTTTTTCATAGAAAAAACGGGGTAACTTATGGCGTTGTTTCTTGAGTTGGACCGTTTCAAACGGATCAGTCTGTAAAAATTCGTTGCGTACCAAGTAGCGATAAAACGACCGCAAACTTGAAATCCGGCGCGCAATCGTTTCGCCACTATATTTTTTTTGATCCATTTCATTCAAATAAGTTTGTACTTCAAGGGTGCCGACCTGTTTAAAGGAGGTCAGGCCCCCATTAGCGGCCAAAAAATCGACAAACGCTTTAATATCGGCTTGATAGGCCTTTTGCGTTTCTGGTGAATAGTGTCGATCAACAATTAAGTATTGTAAAAACAAATTAATCCAATCTTGTTCAAGCGCCAAAAAAATCCCTCCAAGCTTGGTTAATAATACTTTACCACAAGCTTAGCGGGATTTAAAAGGTGTTTACCTAGAGTGTTTCTTTAAATGTGTCAATACTTGCTAACGCACGGTCTGCAAGTGCTTGATTCCGTTCTTTTTTATCGCGAATTCGTTGTTTTAAAGGTTCGAAAATTCCGAAGTTCGCATTCATTGGTTGGAAATGTTTGGCACTGGTATGCGTAATGTAATGTGCCATTGAACCCATTGCCGTTGTTGCTGGGAAAGTAACTGGTTCTGTGTCTAATGCTAAACGAGCAGCATTAATCCCAGCCACTAAGCCAGAAGCAGCACTTTCAACATACCCTTCGACACCTGTCATTTGACCGGCGAAGAATAAATCAGAACGTTGTTTTGATTGGTAAGTTGGTAATAGCACGTCTGGTGATTTCATGAAGGTATTACGATGCATAACACCGTAACGAACAAATTCAGCATTTTCTAAACCTGGAATCATCCGGAAAACGCGTTTTTGTTCGCCCCACTTCAAATGAGTTTGGAACCCAACAATGTTATAAAGACTTGCAGCGGCATTATCCTGACGTAATTGAACAACAGCATAAGGTTGTTCACCGGTCTTGGGATTTTCAAGCCCAACTGGTTTTAAAGGTCCGAATAACATTGTTTTGATACCGCGTTTTGCCATGACTTCAATTGGCATACAACCGTCGAAGAATTTTTCATCTTCAAAGTCGTGCATTTCAGCAACTTCTGCTGAAATCAAGGCCTTATAAAAGGCTTCGAATTCCGCTTCAGTCATTGGGCAATTCAAGTAAGCTGCTTCACCCTTGTCATACCGTGACTTAAGGTAAACTTTATCAAAATCGATACTGTTTTTATCCAGGATTGGTGCAGCGGCGTCGTAGAAATACAAACCTTCACTACCGTTTAACGCACTGATTTCTTCTGCTAGACCAGGTGACGTTAATGGACCAGTAGCAACTACTGTAGGGCCTTCTGGGAAAGCGGTCAATTCTTCGTGATGTACGGTTACCCGTTCATGATTAGCGAGTTTGTCGGTGACCGTTTGTGAAAATGGTGTCCGATCAACAGCTAACGCACCACCAGCGGGAACGGCATTTTCGTCCGCTGCAGCGATAATAATTGAATCTAAACGGCGCATCTCTTCTTTAATCAAACCAGCCGCATTCGTGACTTGATTTGCCCGTAGTGAATTGGTACAAACTAATTCCGCAAATTGTTCCGTGTGATGAGCGGGCGTCATTTTAACCGGCCGCATTTCGTATAAATGAACATCAACACCGCGTTTGGCGATTTGCCAAGCCGCTTCGGAACCAGCTAAGCCGGCACCAATCACATTTACAAAAGGTTTTGTCGTCATCTAATTACCTCAAATTTTCTCTTATTTTTGAACGGCTTCTTCATAATCACCATTAGGACAGATGACTTGTTTGCCGCCTTTAATTTTCTTTTCAACTAAGTAATGTTCACACTTAGGACAGTTTCTGCCGACTGGTTTATCCCATGTGACAAAATCACAGTCTGGATAACGATCACAGCCGTAGAATAACCGGTTTTTCTTAGATTTACGTTCAATAACTTGCCCCTTGCCACACTTAGGACATGTCACACCGATTTCTTTGACGATTGCCTTGGTATTGCGACAATCTGGGAAGCGACTGCAGGCGAAGAATTTACCATAACGGCCCATTTTGACCACCATTGGCGCCCCACAAATATCACAATCGAACCCAGCCGGTTCATCTTTAATCTGAATTTTTTCGATTTGAACGCTAGCTTTTTCAACTTCTTTTTCAAAAGGTTGGTAGAAATTATCAATAATCTTGATCCAATTTTCTTGGCCCGTTTCAACTTCATCCAAACGATGTTCAAGATCGGCAGTAAAGTCGATACTGACAATATCTGGGAAGAATTCGACGATTAAATTATTGACGATTTCACCTAATTCCGTTGGTTCAAATCGTTTAGCATTCAACTTCACGTAATAGCGTCGTTGAATCGTTTCAATCGTTGGTGAATAGGTTGAGGGACGACCAACGCCGTTTTCTTCGAGCGCTTTAACCAAGTTGGCTTCAGAATAACGTGCCGGTGGTTGCGTGAAATGTTGCGCTGGATCGGTTTTAGCTAATTTCACTTCATCGCCAACCGCTAATTCAGGTAATAAGTTATCTTTCGCTGAATCTTCGGTATCGCGGGATGAAACGTATAGCTTAGTAAAACCTGGGAAGCGCATTTGTGAGCCATTAGCCTTAAATAAGACGTTGTTTTGGTTAATCTTAACCGCCACTGTATCAAAGACAGCGGGTGTCATTTGACTGGCAACAAATCGTGACCAAATCAAGTTGTAAATCTTATATTGATCGTTTGTTAAAACATCTTTTAAGCTCTTAGGTGTCCGCATCACAGAAGTTGGACGGATTGCTTCATGGGCATCTTGTGCGCCTTCTGGATTTTTCGTCTTATGGGCTTTAACAGCGGCGTATTCTTCACCATAGTTATCGTGAATGAATTGTGACGCTTCGTGTTTGGCACCCGTTGAAATCCGGGTTGAATCGGTACGCATATACGTAATCAACCCAACCGTGCCTTCTTTACCCCCGAGATTAATCCCTTCATATAACTGTTGGGCTTGCATCATCGTTTTACGGGTTCTAAAGTTTAACTTCCGGTTAGCTTCTTGTTGCAGTGAACTAGTGGTAAAAGGTGCCGCCGCAAAACGCTTGCGTTCACGCTTTTTGACATCTTCAATTGTAAAAGGTTGCGTCTTATCAATTTGCTTTAAGACATCTTGTACTGCATCGTTATTGCCTAAAGCTGTTTTCTTACCGTTTAAACCGTAGAAACTAGCTTTAAATTTACTGCGACCCTTCTTGAATTCGGCATCTAATGACCAATATTCTTCAGGTTTGAAAGCTTTGATTTCTTGTTCGCGATCAATCACGAGTTTTAACGCAACTGATTGCACCCGACCGGCACTCAAGCCTTTTTTAACTTTTTGCCAGAGGAGTGGACTAATTGAATAACCCACGATTCGGTCTAATACCCGTCGTGCTTGTTGGGCATCGACTAATTTCATATCGATACTACGTGGATTTTTGAAGGCACTCTTAACAGTGTCTTTGGTAATTTCATTGAAGACCACCCGGTTTTTATCGGTTGGATCTAATTTTAAAATATGCGAAACATGCCATGCAATTGCTTCCCCTTCACGATCGGGATCGGCTGCTAGATAGATATGATCCGCTTTTTTAGCGTGTTTCTTTAATTCTTTAATTGTTTCGCCTTTACCGCGAATTGAAATATATTTAGGTTCATAATTATTTTCGAAATCCACACCCATTTGACTCTTGGGTAAATCGCGGATATGACCCTTACTTGCAACGACTTTATAGTTGCGTCCAAGATATTTCTCAATTGTTTTGGCCTTTGCAGGTGATTCTACAATGACTAAATTTTTGCCTGCCATGGACAAACCCCTTTCAACAGAACGCTTTGTTCAAAATCGTACATAATAATATGTGACATGGGCGCCGTTTGTCAAATCTAAACGCGCGCTAGTGATTATCAGATTAAAGCATAGCATAGGTTTCCCCGTATTCAAAGGAAACTTATCAGAAAAACAGTGGATTATAACAAATTCATAACCAATCCTACCGCACTAAACCACAAAAAAACAAGGTGTGATAAAAAATAATTTTTATCCTTACCTTGTTTTTTAAGCGTTGACTTGCGCACTATTAGCTAAGATATCTGCAATAATGCCGGCCAACTTAATTTGCGCCATCTGATCTTCAGCCGCTTTTTGAACCTGATCATAAGCGTCATTCAATGCCGATTGAATATTAGCACCCACCAAACACTGCGGATTGGTCTTTTCATCGATGTGCAACAATTGCTGATCAGTATCAAGCGCCTGATAGACATCTAAAACACTAATCTGCTCTGCTGGCCGTGCTAATTTAGGCGCAATCGTCCCTGGACGACTCTCCAATAAGTCAGCTTTCACCAAAAGGGACATCAACCGACGCACTAAGCTCGCGTTGGATTCGATACTGCCAGCAATTGACTGGCTCGATAAGTCCCCATCTTGATAAATTTCGACATAAGCTAAGATATGGATGGCATCACTTAGTTTGTGGGAATATTTCATCGTTTAACCTCAATTTCAAACGGATTCTCTACTTTGATTCTGCTGGTAACAATTCTTGAAGGGCTGCGGTTAATGATGGCAATGGTCGACCTAAGACATCTGGTAAATCACTTGAAACTTCATCTAATTCACCATCACGAATTAAGCTTTGAATCATTGTAACAACACCAACGACTTCAGCAGGTAAACCACTTGCTTCAAGCCCTTTTTGATACTCAGCAATACTTAATGATGATACCGCAAATTCTTGATTAGTCAATTGTGCAACACTTTCGGCTAAATCAGCATAAGTTGCGGGTGCACCAGCGAATTCATAAATGTCTTTTGCATCAGTCATGGCTAATACCTTAGCGGCTGCTTCAGCATAAAGACGTTCAAGTGTCCAACCAACATGACTGTCACCAGCGCCATAAACAAATGGTTGACCGGCAATAGCACCTTTAATTGTATCGAGTTCGTTTTCAAGATACCAATTATTACGTAAGAAAGAATGCGCAATACCAGATTCGATAATAGCCGCTTCTGTTTTACGGTGGTCTTCAGCTAAACCAGAAGTTGTTTGGTCAGCGTGGGGGAAACTTGTATAACCAATCCAGTTAACACCGGCTTTTTTAGCAGCCCGGACAACGGCCATATGTTGTTGATCACGTGGGACTTCTGCGCCTGGTTGCGATGAGATGAATAGTAGGCGATCAACACCTTGTAATGAGTCTGCTAATATTGCTTCTTGTGTATAATCCCCAGGGCGAACGGTAACGCCTGCTGGCACCATCTTTTGGGCTTTTTCAACGTTCCGTGCCAAACCAATAATATCTGAAGCAGGTACTAATTTTGCTAATTCGTGAACGGCTACTTGGCCAAAACGTCCTGTTACAGCTGTAATTGCATATTTCATAATTTAAAATCCCCTTAGTGGTTTATTTGTTACTTTATAAGTAACTTGTTGTTTTAATAATAACAGGAGGGATTATGAATGTCAACCAAAACAGTTTCGCTTAATCAAAATAACGTAGTTCTTCTATTAATATGTTTTTATCTAACAATGGTGTCGCTCCCGCGGCGATTAATTGGTTGCACCCCTGTGACAGTGATTGATCAATGCGCCCCGGAATTGCATAGACATTGCGATTAGCTTGAAGGGCCAAGTTAGCGGTAATCAAGCTACCACTCTTGTGCCGTGCTTCCGTCACAATTAAACTATGACATAACCCCGCGATGATTTTATTACGGGCTGGAAATTGATAGCGCCGGGCTGGTGTACCAAGAGCGTATTCAGATAATAACAAACCTTTTTCAGCAACTACCTGTTGTAAATGCTCATTTTGTGGTGGATAACTGCAATTAATGCCCGTGCCAATCACCCCAATTGGGGCCAAACCACGCTGCAAGGCAACTTCGTGGGCCATCGCATCCGCTCCTTGTGCTAACCCACTAATAATCGTAGTGGCAGTTAGTCCTTGTAATAACTGTTCTAGTGATTGTTTAGAATAATGAGTCGCTTGACGCGCCCCGACTACCGCGAGACATGGCTGTTTTAACAATCTTAAATCACCACGATAAAATAACAAAACGGGCGGCAAATAGGTTTCCAATAAGCGTTGTGGGTAATCTTTATCTAAGATGGTTAAATAAGTCGTTCGAACTTCATGTTCGATGCATTGGCGTTGTAAGGTTGTACTTTGAAAACTTGCTTGAAAAGTCGGCCAATAACGTTCCGGCAAGCGCGTAATCTGCGCAATTTCTAACGCCGATAACGCCCAATTATGACTGGTTGCTAGCCACGCCGCCAAGCGTAATTCACTAATAGGCCCAAAACCCGCCGCTAAATGTACTTTTAAGAGTAATTGATTTTTAGTTAACACAAAAACAGCTCCTTTACGTTAATTAATAATCCGTAAAAGAGCTGTTTTATTTTTCTATAAACCGTTTTGAACAGGGGAAAAACTGCGACGATGAATTGGTGTAACCCCGAGTTCAGCAAGCCCCGCTAAATGCTTAGCTGTCCCGTACCCCATATTGTTGGCTAAATCATAACCCGGATATTGTTGATCGTAATTAATCATCAATTGATCCCGAATGACTTTTGCGACAATGCTGGCTGAGGCAATACTAATACTGCGGGCATCGCCTTTGATTAATTTTTCTTGGGGAATATCAGTCGGTACGGTCATTGCATCCACTAATAAGTAGTCCGGTTGTTTATCCAGACCAGCGACTGCTTCACCCATTGCTAATTCTGTTGCGTGGTAAATGTTTTCGGTATCGATCCGTTCAGGTGACGCAATTCCGATACTAACACTGACTGCCTGGGCCATAATCTCTCGATACAACTCTTGTTTGAGCTTAAATGACAGTTGTTTGGAATCATTGACCTGCCAAAGATCAAAATCATGGGGCAAAATCACAGCGGCCGTCACAACGGGCCCGGCTAGTGGTCCACGACCCACCTCATCAATTCCGGCGACCAACGGATAATCAGGCCAGAGCGCTTTTTCCATTTGACGCCGTTCTTCAAAAGCTGCTTTTTGAGCCGCTAATTTTGCCGCTCGCTTATGATATTGAACTACCAATTTCTGAACACCGGCCCGCGAATCAGCCGCAAAAGTGGCCAACTGCTCTTCGGTCACTGGTGCTTGTAATAATTGCTTAATTTCAGCAATCGATTGTGCTTTGGTCATCTTATGACGCCTCCACTGGGACAACGTCTAAAGTGAAGCGACCTAATTTACCTTGGCGCGCATCATTAATGAACTTCACGCAGAAACGGTCATAATCTTCTTTGAAGCCTAACCGTTTGGTTAAAATCATGATTAATTCTGCAGCTGGTTCTTCAAGTTCGGCATCTGTCACCTTATAAACTTTTTGAAGTTGACTTGGATAATATTCTTTGAAGTGTTCTAAGGCAAAAATAACGACATCATCTGGATGATAGATGGCATCTGAAATCGCACCGGTAAGGGCTAATTTACTGCCGATTGTTGGGTCTTCAAACTTAGGCCATAAAACCCCTGGTGTATCGAGCAATTCAAGTGTTTGTCCGGCTTTCAACCATTGTTGGTTCTTCGTCACACCTGGGCGATTACCCGTTACAGCGATATTCTTTTGAACTAAACGATTTAAAATCGTTGATTTGCCAACGTTAGGCACGCCGACACACATCGCCCGGATGACCGGGTTACGAATCCCTTTAGCACGTTTTTTAGCCAATTTTTCAGCTAAAATTTCTTGTGCTACTTTTTCGATCATGGGTAACTTAGCCTTATGCTGTGCATCAAGGGCAATTGCGGTAATGCCGCGTTTCTTGAACGTTTCAATCCATTGTTGTGTCCGTCGTGGATCAGCCATATCGGCCTTATTCATAATTAATAGAATGGGTTTGTTTTGACCTAATTCTTGAATCATTGGATTAATTGAAGATTCCGGTACACGGGCGTCCACAATTTCTAAAATTAAATCAACCGCCTTGAGCCGTTCTTTAATTTGTTTTTGTGCTTTGGCCATGTGACCTGGGTACCATTGTATTGTCATAATAACTCCTTTATTACTGTTTAAGATGAATACATCTCTTACCGATAGTATTATTCTTAATTCTATCATACCTCAGCGCGAACTTGACGGCTTAAATTAAAAAGGTTACGACCCGCAGTCGTAACCTTTCTCGTTTATTTAAAATAAGTGATATCTTCAAACGGCCAATAAACGCCTACTGCGCGGCCGATAATTGTTTCACGTTCGATTGTGCCAAACGTGCGACTATCCTTGCTAATTCGACGATTATCCCCGAGAACAAAGTATTGGTTAGCCGGAATCCGATCGTGATCCGTTAATGTTTTTAAATCAAAATCGGAGGTTAAAACCGTCTTTTGCTGCGATTGCTTCAAAAAAGATTCCACGACTGGCCGGTCATTAACGTATAATTGGCCCTCTTGATAAGCGATATGCTCACCCGGTAGACCAATCACCCGCTTCACGTAAGTGGTCCCATTGGCTAAGCGAAAAACAACAATTTCAAAGCGATGGACCTGCCCAAACTTTTTCAATAAGAGTTGATCACCCGATTTAAGGGTTGGTTGCATTGAATTCCCAGCAACCGTCGCCGGCACCAAAAAGAAGGACCGGATGACAAAAGCAACCAGTCCGGCCACGAGAATTGCTAAAAACCAATTACCTGCGATTGCTAGTTTCCGTCTCATTAAATCGCCTCAATCACTGTTTTACTATGCCTGTTCGCTTTCTTGATATAGCTGATAGGCCTCGTCAAAAATTAGCATGCTCGGTAAATAACTACCGTTTAACTCCAAATATTGGGATAACAGTTCATAGTCCCCTTCATGTTTAGGGAATGATTGATCGAAGAAAGCATTGTTGGCAAATTGCGCAACTGGTTCGTAGTTATTCGGATCGCGTTGTGTCATGAGATACCGATAGAAACTCTGCTTCATTTTGCACACCTTATTTCTTATTTTTTAGTGGCACGTATACGGATAAATCAATCTTATCGTTCTTCAAATCAATATGGCGGGCCTTGACTTGCATCCCGTTAGCTAACTTAAATTCATTCAAGCGCAAGGTAATGCGACTCTTATGCGCATTTAAAACAACCCATTTAGGGAATTTATATTGACGTTGAATGTAATTAAAAACAAATGACATCGGTACTTTCAGTTGACCGACAGCTAATTGCTTAGCACGTAGTTGAATATCACCGTTTTCAAGCACATATGGTTTGAAAAAGAGGTTGAATTCGACCGGAAAGCCTAAAAATTTGAATTGACCAGAAAGAATTGCTTGTTGATCTAGGGTAAAGTTGTACTTCACCTTTGAATTCTCGAGGTAGTTTTCAAGATAATAGGCCACTACACTATTAATTTGCTTCTTGTGCATCTGAATATCAAAGGTACTGTCAGCTTTGATCATTTTTTCAGTCTGAACTTGCTTAGTTTGCGGTGCACTAACGTTATAGGCGATAAAACCGAGCGTACCAATCACTAATGCTAGTAAAACAATAAAGCTATATTTCCAATAATTAATCGTTCGTTTAGGACTAACTTGTTCCTTTTTTAAATCTTGTCTGGTTTGCATTAACTAACTTCCTTACTTGGTCCAATCTTTTTGGTGTGCATTCATCTGTTGCCAAAAAGCGTTGGTGATGAGTTGATACCCTTTTTGATTAGGGTGGAAATGATCGTCGTCGCTAATATAGGGATTGAGATGCTCGTTTTCTGCAAGTGTTTTTTGCAGTTTACTACTGTCCATTTTAGCGAGCGATTTTGTTTGTTTCACATAATGGCCGTCACCATGCGTTAAAAGACGGTCGCTATTGATATAATAAGCCGACTCAAAGTCATTAGCAACTTCTTTGACTGTCTTATTCCACGCTGTCACGGCTTTTGACATCCCCGTAATCTCTGGGAAGTAAACGTAAAATGGATTATAGACCCCCATCACGAAAATTGGTGCCGTTGGATTTTGTTGGCGAATTTGTCTAAACAGCGTCATCAAATGCGTTTGGTAGGCCTTTTGCCCGGCTGTAATCTGTTTTTGATCTAAATCCAAAAAGTTATTTTGTAAGACCGCCATTAAATCATTGCCACCGACGGTCAGTGTAATGATGTCCGCCTTTTTTAAATTCGCTTGTAGCGTTGGTTGCGTGCGCACCCTTTTTTCAATCTGAACACTAGTATCACCGGTAACACCATAGTTTTCGGTTGCAACAGGATGGCCCGTTTCAGTTTTAATTTTAGCAGCAATCCGCGAAACATAACCTTCTTTATTTTGCTCATCACCAACCCCGTGGGTCAATGAATCGCCGACTGCTACTAAATGCAGTGTTTTTTTGACTTTCTTTGGTTGAACGACTTTCGTTTTCTGAACACTTTCTTGATGACTACGTACTTTCATTGGACGTGGTGTCAATAACTGCCAAACGATAAAGACGACGAGTAATACCCCGGCAAATATCCCTAGGTCGATCAACAATTGTCGTATTTTTTTCATATCTGGCATCCTCATATCTCTTTAGATAATAGTTAAGGCTGGGACAAATAAATGTCAACCAGCCTTAGTCATAAACTTCTTAGTTTTCAGTATAATACATCACTGCAAAAGCACCGGCGCCCGCATGGGTTGCAATGACTGGATCAGTGGTTCGTACTAAAATTTCGATTGCTGGAAAGGCTGCTTGTAATTGCGCCTTGATCTTTTCACTGAGTTCCAAACCATCGGCGTGTGAAATACCGATTGCTTTAACATTTTTTAACTTTCTGAGATCATCATCCATTTCATCAATGAACTTCGTAATAGTCTTCATACCGCGACCTTTACGGAGCACCTTAAGCTCACTATCAGCAACTTCAAGGATTACTTTGATGTTTAATAAACTTGAAATCACCCCGGCTGCATGGCTTAAACGGCCACCTTTAACAAGGTTGGTTAAGTCTGTGACACCCATGTATAATTTCGTATTGTCATGAACTGCTTGAATAGCTGCTAAGGCATCTTCTAATGAACCGCCCGCTTCAATCACTTCCGCTGCTTTTAAAACTTGGAAGGCCATTGCACGATCTGTAAAATCACTATCAATAACAGTGACGTCAGCTTTAGCCATTTCGCCAGCTTGACGTGCTGTATCAACTGTCCCGCTAATCGCACGTAACATATGAATTGATAGAATTTGACTACCATCAGCTGCTAGTTGTTCGTATGTTTCGATAAAATTACCAATGGCTGGTTGACTCGTCTTAGGAAGCGCACTAGCACTAGCCATTTCAGTCATAAATTGATCACGTGTGATTGTTTCACCATCAATATAGACGGTATTGTCAATCATGATGGTCAACGGAATCACCGTAATATGATGTTGTTTAATTTCTTCTGGTGTTAATTGAATTGATGAATCCGTTACGATTTTAATATTAGCCACTACTACTTCAGCCACACTTTCTATCTCGAAACAGGCCCATATGCGGACCGCTATTTCTATGATTATATCTATAAGACAGTATATCAAACTACGCCCATTTTTTCAGCAAAAGTTACTGAGAAAAAAAGCGACTGTTTATCCTAGCATAAAAAAAGATACCCTGCTTAATCGAATCACAGGGTATCTTGAGGTGTTTTTATTTAGTGATTCTTTGATAAATCTCAAAGGTATGTGGGTATTGATTACGTTCATCAACCGTTCCTGCTTGTTGCGAAATTAATTTAAATTGCGTGTAGTCAATTGTTGGCATATAAACATCACCTTGGAACTTGTCAGCAATCTTCGTAACGTATAAATAGTCGACATTAGCCGCAAAAAGTTTAAAGATATCAGCACCGCCGATAATGAATAATTTTTGCGCAGGATGTTCCCTTTGATAATCAAGCAGTTGTGTGCGCTCATTAAAAACTAAAACGTCTTTGGCAACTGTCAAACCGCTTTGGCGTGTAATCACAATGTTTTGTCGGCCGGGTAACGGCTTTTTAGGTAAGCTGTCATACGTTTTGCGCCCCATGATAACTGCTTCGTTAATCGTTTCGCGTTTAAAGTTGGCTAGATCATTCGGTAAGCGCCAAGGTAAATGTCCGTCTTGACCGATTAAGCCGTTTTGATCTTCAGCCCATAAAAATGCTATCATCTGCTACCTCCTATACCGCAACAGGTGCTTTAATTGCGGGTTCTGATTCATAATTTTCCACTTTAATATCAGCAACATCAAAATCAAAAATGCTCTTCTTATCTGGGTTTAACCATAATTTGGGTGCAGCATGCATTGATCGTGCCAATTGAGTCTTCACTTGGGTCACGTGGTTACTATAAATATGTGCATCCCCCAGAGTATGGATGAATTCACCGACCTCAAGCCCAGTTTCATGAGCAATCAAATGCGTTAATAACGCATAACTGGCGATGTTAAACGGTACACCGAGGAAGACATCCCCACTTCGTTGATAAAGTTGACACGAAAGCTTACCGTCGTTGACGTAAAATTGGAACATGGTGTGACAAGGCGGTAAAGCCATACTAGGCACATCTTCTGGATTCCAAGCAGACACAATCAACCGTCGTGAATCGGGATTCGTTTTAATCATTTCGATGACGTTTTTAATCTGATCAATGGTTTCGCCTGAACGTGTTTGCCAAGCACGCCATTGCTTACCATAAATATCACCTAATTCGCCGTATTGTTTTGCAAATCCTTCGTCGGCTAAGATCCGGTCGTTAAATAGGCGCATTTGTTCTTGATAAACAACTTTGAAATCAGCATCGTCTTGAGCCCGGTGACTGAAATCGGTCATGTCAGGACCGGTGTAATCAGTACTTTTAACGAAGCGTTCAAATGCCCATTCATCCCAAATATGGTTATTATGTTGTAATAAATAACGAATGTTCGAATCCCCTTTTAAAAACCACAAGAGTTCACTTTTGATTAAACCAAAAGGCACCTTCTTCGTCGTCAATAAAGGGAAACCCTCTTGTAAATTAAAACGCATTTGGTAGCCAAAGAGGCTATAAGTACCGGTATTAGTCCGATCTTCCTTGTAGTGACCCTCTGCTAAGATTGTCCGTGCTAAATCGAGGTATACTTGTTCTGACATGGTAAACTCCCTTTTTGATAGTTGTAATAACGTGCTAGTGCTCGGAACATAACCGGGCTGAACGCACTTCTTTAGTCTGCGTATTCGCTTAGGTAGTCCCAGCGCGCCATTTTTTCATCTAATTCTTGGTTTAAACGGTCTAACTCAGCTTGCCATTCGGCTAATTTACCGTAATCAGCACCATTTTGATTCATCTCAGTCTTGATTGTTTCGATTTGTTCATCTAGCTTTTCAAGATCTGTTTCAATATGGGCGTATTCCTTTTGTTCGTTATACGTTAACTTATGTTTAGCGGCTGGTTCCTTAACCGCTTCGACAGTGACTTCAGGTGTGGGCTTAGGTGCCGTTACCTTTGTCGTTGCTGTTTTTTGTTTAGCCAAGTAGTCACTAAACAAGCCGACTTCTGTCGTAATATTGCCGTGACCATCGAGTACTAATAATTTATCAGCAACTTGATCTAGGAAATAACGGTCATGAGAAACGGTAATGACGGTCCCGTTAAAGTTTTCGAGATAGTTTTCAAGAATCGTTAATGTCCCGATATCAAGGTCATTAGTTGGTTCATCCAATAATAAAACGTTTGGTTGTTGCATCAATAATTTTAAGAGATACAACCGGCGTTTTTCGCCACCAGATAATTTCTTAATTAACGTCCCATGTGTTGACCGGTCAAAGAGGAACTGCTCCAATAATTGCGTGACACTAATCCGATCCCCATTTTTACCGACAACTTCTTCACCGGCTTCTTGGAGGTAAGCAATCACCCGTTTATCAAGATCCAAATCTTCATTTTGTTGCGTATAATAGCCCAAGTTAACCGTCTCGCCGACGACCAATTCACCACTATCTAGCGGAATTCGTTCAGCTAAAACATTTAGTAGTGAAGACTTACCAGCACCGTTCACCCCAGTAATCCCAATTCGATCATTAGCTTGCACTAACAAGCTGAAATCTTTCAAGATAGGATGAGCATCAAGTGTTAAGTTAGCGTCTTTAAGTTCCAAGACCTTCTTGCCTAAACGTGATTGGCCCATTTGAATATCAACTTCGGCAGTATCCGGTCCAGTTGTCAGATTGCCCTTCAAATCGTTAAACCGATTGATTCGCGCTTGTTGCTTTGTCGTTCGAGCTTTAGCCCCGGCGCGCATCCACGTCAATTCTTGCTTATAGAGTTGTTGTTGTTTGTGGGCGGCTTGTTGTTCGCGTTCAATCCGGTCTGCTTTTTGTGTTAAGAATTGTTCGTAGTTCCCGGTATACGTATAGAGTTGACCGGCGTCCAATTCAAAAATTTGATTCGCAACCCGATCCAAGAAATACCGATCATGCGTCACGATTAAAAGTGCGCCCTTGTATTGTGCTAAGCGTTTTTCTAACCATTCGATAGAATCAAAATCAAGATGGTTAGTCGGTTCGTCTAAGATTAATAAATCTGGGCTTTCAATCAAGGCTTGTGCCAAACCAACCCGTTTTTGTTGGCCCCCT
This sequence comes from Latilactobacillus sakei subsp. sakei DSM 20017 = JCM 1157, assembly GCF_002370355.1. Classification (NCBI taxonomy): domain Bacteria; kingdom Bacillati; phylum Bacillota; class Bacilli; order Lactobacillales; family Lactobacillaceae; genus Latilactobacillus; species Latilactobacillus sakei. The sequence goes on along the minus strand of NZ_AP017929.1, from coordinate 1,428,795 downwards.
GAGAGCGTATTAATCGGTTGATCTAAGTCAGTTAAATGCAATTGCGTCAAGATTGTTTTGATATCGGTATCCACAGTCCAAGCATCTTGTTGCGTCATCTGCGCATCAGCTTGTTCATATTGCGTTTGCAACTTAGGATTCGTTGGATCAGCCGTATAGGCCGCCAAGACACGTTCGTAATTCTGAATCGTTTTAAACACCGGATTTTGGCCGGCAAAAATAGCGGCCATGATACTCAAATTAGTATCAAAGACCGGTTTTTGCGCTAAATAACTCATCGCGTATTGATTAGGGGTTTCAATCTGGCCACTATCATAAGAGTCAGTGCCTGTTAACGCGTTTAATAACGTCGTCTTCCCAGTCCCGTTAATCCCAACGAGGCCAATTCGATCACCTTCGCGAATTAAAAATGAGATATCTTTAAAGAGCGTTTTTTCGCCATAAGTCTTCGTTAAGTTCGTCGCTGTTAATGTTTGCAATATTTTTCACCTTTTACTTTCATTCTCTCAATCATAGCGAATAATCCGGCGGGTGACAATTAAAAATCACTAAAAAAACCGATTCATAATCGAATCGGTTTTAATGCAGTCATTAAATTTCAGGATATTCATCGGCAATTGAGCTTGTAGCATCAATGACGATGTATAAATGACCATTTTTTTGTGAGATTTGGCTGGTTTGATAAATGTTATCTAAACCGCTTGTATCCTTATTCTTGAATGGGAAGTAGATTTGAAGTGGTTTCTTATCTTGTTCGTCTTCAAAGATAAGGTCTAACTTCTCAATATCTTGATACTTCGTTGCGCGACCAAACATCCCCATTTCAAGTGAGCCAGTATTAATGTCTTCACTCTTAACATGATCAGCTTCTGGTAAGATTTCAGCTTTAAAACTCTTACATGGATGAATTTCTTGCATTGGGCCACCGTTAATTCGGCCATAGCTGGTTGTTACCCGGCTAATCCAAATATCGTTCAATTCCTTGTGGTTGATTGTCCATGCGTCACCATTTCTAAAATACAATTTCAATTCTTTAAAAACGTGTTGTGCCATCAATGTCACCCTTTCTGAATGTGCTTACATGCTTATTTTAACACAAGTCTTGAAAAAGTGGTTCATTTTTATTTAGCGGCCTTTAGTAACGCTTCCGTCGTATTTGGTAACTCGTCTAGGACCACTTTCCGTTCTAAAATAGCTAGTGTTTTGCCTAAAATAGGCCCTGGTTGGAAGCCATTTTGCATCAATATTTGACCATTAATCGCTAAATCGGCTTTTTGCTTAATTTGTAACCGATCATAGCGTTCTAACCAGTCAGCAGTTGGAATTGTCGCAGTCGTCACCAATTGTGCGATTTGCAGACTAATCACTAACACCGATTGACCAGCTTGATAAAGGTCCCATTGGTCGGCAGTTGCCGTCAATAATTTAGGGAGTAAGACCAAACCGGCTTTAACCGCATCAATCACATCATTAGCACTCTTCCAATGCTTCAAAAAACGGCCAGCTTGTGCGGGTGTTTGCCCGAGTAAATAGGTCACCACTAACCAAACCGCACTTTCATCATGTAATTGTTCCGTTGGTAAGGCCGTCAATTGTTCCAAAGCCGGTAATTGATCAGCTAAATCCGGGCAATATCGATATAAGCCCGTGTCAATAAACGTCCGTAACCCATTTTGCCGTTCAATCCCTTGCATCAACTTCATAAATTCAACGTGAATGCGTTCAATCGCAATTTTTTCAAGCAAGGCAGCGTGCTTTTCAATAGCGGCTTGCGTGGTTTCAGTCACTGAAAAACCGAGTTGGCTCTCAAACCGAACTGCCCGCATCATCCGTAGTGCATCTTCATGGAAACGTTCATCGGCGACACCGACCGCACGAATTTTATGCGCCTTCAAATCAGCAATGCCGTCAAAAAGATCGATGATTTCACCATCTGCGCGCATCGCTAAGGCGTTAATGGTAAAGTCACGCCGTTTCAAATCCTCTTCCAACGAGCGGACAAACGTTACTGAATCAGGCCGCCGGAAATCTTGATACCCGGTTTCCGTTCTAAAAGTTGTCACTTCGTAGCCATTGCCATGGTCTAAAATCATGACCGTGCCATGTTGAATCCCAGTATCGACAGTCCGTTTAAAAATTTGTTTGATTTCAGCTGGATAGGCAGATGTCGCAATATCAACATCATGAATTGGTAAGCCCAATAAATTATCACGGACACTCCCCCCAACAAAGTAAGCCTCAAAACCAGCTGCTTCAATTTGTTCTAGGATTGGCAGTGCTTCTGCAAATTCGGGCGCAAAAGTCGTTAATTTCATTTATTCAACCTCTTATCTAATCACTATTGGTACATCATTTTATCCATTTATCATACCACAATCCTTTGCTAAACTTAATTGGCTTAGTCATGACAGCGATTCCGTGCTATATTTAATAGTAGGTACCACAGTAAGGGGGAATGACAAATGACACAAAAAACAAATTTGACCACCACTCTTCGTGATTTAATCGCGATTGCCATTGGTTGTGCGATTTACGCCTTTGGTTTGATTACGATTAACATTCAAAATCATTTAGCTGAAGGCGGCTTAACCGGGATTACCTTAATTGTGCGCTATTGGCTTCATATTGATCCAGCCTATACAACTTTAATTTTAAATATCCCGTTAGTAATTCTTGGGTACAAATTTTTAGGTAAACGCGCCTTAGCCTATACAATTTACGGTACCGTCATGATGTCCGTCTTCTTATGGATTTGGCAACGAGTTCCTGTCACCATTAACTTAAACCATGATATTTTTATCGCCGCGCTACTTGCTGGTTTGTGTGGTGGCTTTGGTAGTGGTATCATCTACCGCTACGGTGGAACAACCGGTGGTAGTGATGTGATTGCTAGGATTATTGAAAAACGGCGTGGTGTTCAAATGGGACGCTCCCTATTAATTTTTGATATTTTTGTTTTAACAGCTTCTCTCAGTTACCTCGATATCGAACACATGATGTATACCCTAATCGCATCGTACGTTTTCTCCCGCGTCGTTAACTTTACACTCGAAGGGACCTATGCGGCCAAAGGCTTGTTAGTCGTCAGTGATCACTATCAAAAGATTGCCGATCAAATCATGACTCAAACCGGTCGGGGCGTGACTTTCTTACACGCTGAAGGTGGTTATTCACACCAATCGCGTCAAATGATTTATTGTGTCGTCAGCGCTAGCGAAGTGGCCCACCTCAAAAGAATTATTGAACACCAAGACCCTACAGCCTTCATTTCAATTATTGACGTCCATGAAGCGCTAGGAGAAGGCTTTACGTATGAGACACCAACGAAAGATTAAATAAGATAGACGAAAAAAGGCTGAGCAGATAACTGCTCGGCCTTTTCTGATTTCTTTTTTAAACAATTGTCACACTTTGTTCTTAATAACCCCAATTTCCTTACTTCGTAATATTTAAATCCACCGCTTGATAGAATGCGTTTGCTGTATCCGAAATATTCCAAACACCCAGCAGCACATTATAGCCACTTCTGTCGGTTGGAATATTAATCGTCTGTGCAACATCTTTGGCTGGTAACTTTCCTTGATCATCAATCGAAGTAATCTTTTCAAAGTTTAAAATACTTAGCGGTTGATTTGGATTCCAACCTGGGCGGGTTAAGTAGTAATCCCACGTACTTGTTTTATGTTGTGCCGTTAAGTGCCACTTAATCGTTAATGCGCCTGATTTAACTTGATTTTGATGCCATCTCGTACTCGTTTGTTCATCAAGATTCGAAAATGAACTGATATTAGCACTCGCTAATTTTCCATCGATAAATGTATTCTTAGGGGCTTCAATACTTTGTGGCTCGTATTGAACTTGACCAACATTGGTGTTCAATGGTTTTTGACCGGTATCATTTGTGAACGCATTACTACCTAAATACGCTCGACTACCTGGGGATGTGATATACCCGTGTGCGCTAACTTGTCCGGCACCTAATGCTGTCACACCTAATACTGAACAAAAGCCAACGATGGTCCATTTCAATAATTGCTTCTTCATCATATCCACTCCTTATCATTTATATTACATTTTAATGTTATCAAGCTCAAGAAAGCGTTGTCAAAAAATTGCGCTTCATTCTTTCTGCCTTTTTAAAATCTGAACCGTTTGGACATCAAAAAAGACCCTTCAGTTAGATAACACTAACTGAAGGGTCTTCAATTTATAGTAATTCTTTACCGTCGATCATTTCGATTTCTTTTTCTTCTTCCTCCGCCGTTATGAAATACTGTTGATTGCGAAGAACGAATAAAATCCCTATTAATATCATCAAGCCTGCGAAGTAAAATGTCCAGTGAGCTGACCATTTTTCAGCAATTTTACCAGCGACAAAAGGCGCAATGGCCCCACCGGTAAACCGAATGAAACTGTAGGCAGACGATGCGACACTACGTTCAATCGTCTTATTTTCCATCGCAACCGTTGTTAAGAGCGTATTGACTAAGCCTTGGAAGAAGCCAGCGATGATCACGCCAAAGGCCACTAGGACTGGTTGATCAGCATTAATCCCAATCACTACTAAGCAAACGAGGAAAAAGCCCAACCCAATCAACAATGTCATTAACGTATTCGTTTTTTGTTCTAAGCGAGGTGCCACAAAAACGGACGCAATGGCGAGTAAGATTCCCCAGCCAAAGAAAACAAACCCGACTTGCATTTCAGTGAGCCCAACTAATAAAAAGGGTGCGTACGCTAAAATTGTAAAGAAGCCAAAGTTATACAACAATGCAATAATTCCGATTGAGCGGAGGCGATGATTTTTTAAGGCAACCGCGCCGGCAAAAAAGCGCGCTTTTTTAACTGGTTTGGCAATTGGTTCTAATAAAAAGACAATCGTCATCGCAGCGACAAACATTAAGATTGCTACGCCATAAAACGGAAAACGCCAAGAAAAACTCCCCAGCGCCCCACCGACTAACGGACCAACTGCCATTCCGATTCCCATTGAACCTTCGTATAACATAATGGCTTGTTCCGTTTTTTCAGGCATCACACTGACAATTGCCGTTAACGCCGTCGATAAGAACAATGCGTTTCCAAAGCCCCAACCGGCCCGCAACGAAATTAATTGTGAGATTGTCTGTGAACGACCTGCCAAAGCGGCAAATAATACAATAATAATTAAACCGATACTAATTGTTCTTTTGGCACCAATTCTAGTCGAAATAAAACCGGTAAATAACATAATAATCCCTGTCACCAACATATAACTCGTAAATAATAGCGTTGTTTGCGCAGGTGTCGCGTTCAATTTAACCGCGATGGTTTTTAAAATCGGATCAACTAAGCCAATCCCCATAAAAGCGACCATACACGTAAAAGCTAAGGCATACGCTGATCGCAGCCCTTTATTTTGATTCTCCATTAACATATCACTCTCTTTCTCTTTATATAAAGTACACTAGATTTTAAAACGTGTCAATTTTGACACTAATTTTTGACATGAATTAATGACATGTTTGTGAAAGAAAAGTATGTTATACTGGGCAATAATTAATTGATTAAAGGGTGAAACAAGATGAGTACACTCAGCTATATTTTATTATGTATGTTAGTTCGTAAACCTTGCAGTGGTTATGAGCTAAAGCAGTATATTAATTTATTTTGGGAAGCACACCATAGTCAAATTTATACAGCTTTGAATAAACTTCATGAACAAGGCTACGTATCAGTCGAAACCGATGCCATTCACAAGCAAAAAAAATTTATCACTTAACACCTGAAGGGCAACTCGTAGTTGCTGACTGGTTCCAAGAAGAAACAAACGTCCCTACTCAACGTGACGAATTTTTAGCTAAAGTGTATGTCATTGCTTTATTCAACCAAGAACAGGCCACCTCTTTACTTCAAGATCGCCGTCACCATTACCAAAAAACACAAAAACAATACCAACATAAAACGCAAGAATACGACGCCATTACAGATTCAATCGAAAAACAGAAGAATTTGGGCCGCTACCTCATCTTGAAACGCCGCTTAATGGTTTGTGCCACCGAATTAGAATGGTGCGATTGGGCACAGGATATCCTTACTCTCAATCAAAACAAATAAAAGACAGCTGTTGCAAAAAGCAACAGCTGTCTTTTTATTCTTTGGTTAGCCAATTCCCATGATAAACGCGGAATACGTTCACAATCGTTAGTAAACAAAACATGCTACTTGCCATCAAGAACGGTCCAGCCAGCAAAGCTGACATTGAAATGGGCGCTTGGTGCAAAATGGTTCGCCCGACATGAATCGTCAAGCCCCAAACTAAGCCCCCTGCAAGTAGGCTCGCTACAAGACTAACCCCTACTAAGATTACGACGTTCAATTGTTGTGTCAGCAATAACTGTTGTTGCGTTAAACCAAGCAACTGTAATTGGCGCATCTGTTGGTCATTATCCTCCTTTGCGACTAACATCGTCGCCAACACATTTGCTAAAACAATCAACAAAGGGGCGCCTAAATATAAACCGATTGTCAAAATGAAATTCACTAATCGCTCATTGTTGGCACTTGTGGTATTTGTATAGGCTGGTATATTCCACATAATTGCCGACATCCCTGTTATTAAAACCGCAATGATTGTCACTGGCGTATACAACGGTAAATATTTTTTAACAGCATAGTCAATATCGTGAGCTGCCAAGTTTAAAAAGAGCGTTCTAGCACCTAGCCAATAGAGACCTCGGCTAGCTAGTTTTAATACTGTTTGCCCGGTAAGCGTAATTAGAATCAGTAGTAAGAACAACACAAGATTCAGATTACCAACAGAATTACCGAGACCGACAATCACTTTTTCAGACTGCCCAACGTAGGTTAACGTCATAATTTGCATCGCCAGTTTAATGATTAATCCAATGACGACCATTAACAAAACAATCATCTTAATTCTACAAACGATCCGCCGCCGGTGACTGGGATGCTTATTTCCATCCTTTAGTTGATGGCGTGCATGCCAAAAACCACCACTACCAGCAATTAGACTAGCCAGGATAACCGTTAACAAAAGTGCCATGAACGAAAAATGAATCGACATATTCGGCAACATTTTGGGCCCAACAATCTGCTGCAACCAAACATAACAAAAACGCGTTAGCGGCAAAGCAATGACTCCGCCAAGTAGAGCACTTACCCCACTAACAATTCCGATTTGAATCCCCAAAATAGCGGCTAATGCATTGACCGTCGCACCTAGAATCGCAAGCATTCGGTAGTCCGCTTTAAACTGATCCAAAAGCTGGTTCACGATTCCTTTAATCACGATTAACATTGTGATGCCACCAAAAACTATGGGCATGATAAAAATAGGGAGCGGTGTATTCTGACCGTATAGATCAACTTGCTGCGACTCCGCCACATTCACAATTCCCGTTAAACAAAAACCGAGGATTAAACCAACCGTTACAAAAACCGGTATTGTTGCTAGCCATTGACGCCAGGAATGCTTTAACTGTAACCAACTGATCGTCCACATCGCTTACACCACCTTATCCAAGGCTGCATAGATTGCCTCAAGTGACGGTTCAGGCACAATTTGTTGAACCTGACCGTCTTTTAATACAATCGCACGATCTGTCTGACTAGCCAACTCAATATCGTGGGTCACCATAATCACCGTTTTACCTTTGGCAACCATCTCTTTGAAATATGTAAAAATAATCGATTTGGATACCGAATCTAGCGCACCCGTTGGTTCATCAGCAAACAGCACATCACAATCAGTTAGAATCGTGCGGGCAATCGCGACTTTTTGTTGCTCACCACCTGATAAGGTCTCAACTGCACCATCGATTTGACCTGCAAAGTTCAATTTTGTCAGTAATTGTTCAATCTCAGAACGTTTCGGTTGCTGATGACTCAGTCGTTGCTGTATAACGATATTTTCAAACACAGGAAGTGACTGAATTAAATTATATTGTTGAAAGATGAAGCCAATTATCTGTCTACGAAAAGCCGCTAATTGATTAGGTTTCAATTGATACGGATTAACCCCTGCAATTGTCACGGTGCCGCTTGTTGGCCTCGTAATCCCAGAAATACTGTATAATAGCGTACTCTTACCGGATCCAGAGGGTCCCACAATGCTCACCAATTCTCCTTTTTGGACCTTAAACGAAATATTTTTCAATATGGTTGTCGTTTGGTCAGACTGCCCAATTGGTACCACCTGTGTTAACTGATCAACTGAAAGTACTGTATTTGTCATTATAAAATCCTCCCCAAATGAATTCGAATTCCCTACTCCTCTTCAATGTAACACTTTTATAGAGAGATTAAACGCGACTAAAGACGTAAAAAACGCCCGACTAAAGTAATAGTCGGACGCTTTCAAGCATTATTGCATTGTTTGATAATCATCATAGAGGGTCTGCATATCAAGGTCATTTGGCACTAATTGCAAGTATTGTTTCAAAGCCGCTAGTAATTCTGGGACTTGCGCCATTTCTTGGAAGAATAGGATTAAGTCGTGTAAGAATTCTGGATTATCCTTTAATTCCGGATAAGCGAGCAAATAATTATCACGTGCATCGTCGAATGCTTCAATCGCAAATTGTGATTGTGCCAATGACCAATAAAGTTCAGCCGTTGGTTTATGATTGGCAATTGCTTCTTGCACAAAGGCCACGTTTTCTGCATGACGATTTTGCCGGCGATAAACTTGACTCAAGGCACTGATTTCACCCATATTATCTGGATTAATTTCTAAAGCCTTGTTTAACATTTGTTCCGCAACTTGGTCGTCACCTAATTGGAGGGCTAAATCGCTCCCCTTTTGATAGAGGACCTCACTATACATATCGTAGCCAATTCCGGTTTGAACGGTCGTGAGCGCTTCTTGAAGCTCATTTTGAGCCTCTTGGGCTGTCGCTAGGTAAACGTAAAGCGATGTATATTGCGGATCAGCTAATTGAAGCTTCGTGAGAATTTCAATTGCCTTTTGATAATCCTTGATTTGTAAGTACAAGAAGCCCATTTGGAACTGATCGTCTTCCGTTAAGAATTCGACGGTCATTGTTTCGTAGATTTGGAGTGCTTCTTCAAAAGCACCGCTGCTGGCATAACTTGTTGCCAAACGTTTTTGAATATTAACTTGACCCAATTCCATCACATCTTGGTCAATTAAGGCTTCGTAGTAGTTAGCCGCCTTACCGTATTCCCCCATTTCAAAGTACAATTCGGCAAGCGCAAACTGCATCACTGGTTCGTCGGGATAAAGGCGCAGCGCCGTCAATAACTTCTGTTCACTGACTTCTGGCAAGCCCATCGTTTGGTACACGTCAGCTGCCGTTAACAGGCTTTCTGCGTATGCATTAGATTCCGGCGTAATATCCGTCAGTAAGTTAAGAGCGTCGTCGTATTGGCCATTGCTGACCGCAATATCGGCCAACGTCGTCCGAATTTGATCTTCATCTGGGAATTGCGCTAATAATTGTTGATAGATTGTCGATGCTTGTTCCAAGAAACCCATTGCGTAGAGTTCTTCGGCCAAACTGTACAACGTTTCTGGATCGTCTTCTTTTAAAGCCTTTTGGAAAAGCTCATCTGCTTGTTTTAAATCGTTATCTTCTAATGCTGATAGCATTTTTTCTGAATTCGTCATTTAACCACCCTTTTTCGATTTATCTATTCTACCATAAAATGACTTTTAGCCAATCAAAAAGGACTGGGAAAATCCCAGCCCTCTCATGAATTCTTATTTAACAGAATCCTTTAAAGCTTTACCTGGCTTGAATGCAGGTACTTTGCTTGCAGGAATCTTGATTTCTGCACCAGTTTGTGGGTTACGGCCCTTACGAGCTGCACGTTCACGTACTTCGAATGTACCAAAGCCGATTAGTTGAACTTTGTCACCTTGTTTCAAAGTGTCTTGGATTGAACCAAATACTGCGTCTACTGCAGCAGTTGCATCTTTCTTAGTTAAACCAGTCTTTGATGCAACGTTTTCGATCAATTGTGCTTTGTTTGCCATGTTTTTCACCTCCTGCTCATCACAGATAATCAGTAATAAATACCGAAATCATTTTTGAGTGGTCAAAAATGACGAAACAATGAGTTGATCACCATTTCATTTTTAAATTTATCACACAAACCTAGTGATAGCAAGGATTTTCGCTAAAAAAAGGGCTTTCTTTCCAATTTAGTTAATCATATTAGCTTATCAACTTCGAAATTTGTTTATTTCCGTTGACGAGGGATCAAATGAATTGGTGTACCGGTAAAGTCAAACGTTTTGCGTAGTTGATTCTTCAAGAAACGTTGGTATGAGAAATGTAATAGATTAATGTCGTTAACGAAGACAACAAATGTCGGTGGTTGAACCGCCACTTGTGTCATGTAATAAATTCTCAAACGTTTCCCGTTAATCGCTGGCGTTGGTGTGACCGTTGTGGCTTCCATCAAGACGTCATTTAATAAGGCTGATTGAATTCGTCTGTTTTGGTTTTCACTGACTAATTCGATCATTGCTGGTAAGTTTTGAAGACGAACACCCGTCTTAGCTGAAACAAAGATGATTGGTGCGTAGTCTAAGTATTGGAATTGATTCCGAATATGGTCTTCGAATTCCTTCATCGTATGGTTATCTTTTTCAAGCGTATCCCACTTATTAACGACGATGATAATCCCACGACCGGCTTCATGTGCGTAGCCAGCAACTTTCTTATCTTGTTCCCGAATACCTTCTTCAGCATTCAAGACGACTAATACGACGTCTGAACGGTCAATCGCACGTAAAGCACGCATAACAGCGTACTTTTCAGTATTTTCGTAGACCTTACCACGTTTACGAATCCCGGCAGTATCAATCATTGTAAATTCTTGATTATTTTCCGCCATGAACTTCGTATCGATAGCATCACGAGTTGTCCCTTCAATTTGAGAAACAATCACACGATCTTCTTTTAACATCGCATTCACTAATGATGATTTACCAACGTTGGGACGACCGATTAAACTAAATTTAATACTATCATCGTCTTCTTCTTCAAGATCCGTTGGAAATTTAGCAACAGCCGCATCTAATAAATCACCGACCCCTTGGCCATGTGCACCAGAAACGGGAATTGGATCACCAAAGCCTAAGCTGTAGAAATCAAAGATATCTTGACGTTGTTCTGGATTATCGGCTTTATTAACCCCTAATAGGATTGGTTTGTCAGCGCGATAAAGAATTTGTGCAACACGTTCATCAGCATCTGTCACGCCTTCTCTGGCACTCACTAAGAAGATAATCACGTCTGCTTCATCAATTGCGATTTCTGCTTGTTGTTTAATTTGTTCCATAAATGGTGCATCACTAATTTCAATCCCACCGGTATCGATTAGACTGAATTCATGACCTAACCATTCACTTGCTGTATAAATCCGGTCACGTGTAACACCTGGCGTATCTTCAACGATTGAGATCCGTTCGCCCGCGATCCGGTTAAAAATTGTTGATTTACCGACGTTAGGACGGCCAACAATTGCGATAACTGGTTTTGACATTGTATTCATTCCCTTCATTGTTCAGTTTACCTTGTCCATCAATTGACGACAAGCACGTTATTGCGAAAAAAGACCGTAAAATAACACAAGGACAAAAAGTGCTTTAAGCAAAGCGACCCCTTGTCCCGCGATTAGTCTATTTAGCGACTATCAGGAAAGGGTCTGGGACAAAAACCTAGTTTCGTCCCAGACCCTACCTTAAGCCTATTAAGCATTCAATACGATTTTACAAACTATTTTTCGTCTAATGCTTTACCAAGCATATCACCGATACTAAAGCCAGTTTCTTCTTCTGGCATTTCGTAATCTGATGGTGCAACGTCTTCCTGTTCAGAATCCTTAGCACCTGCTGGTTTTTCTTGTAAAGCTTTGATTGATAAACCTAAACGTTGTTGTTCAGGATCAACTGACAAGACTTTCACTTGAACAGTTTGTCCTTCTTCTAAAACATCGTTTGGTGTTGCAATATGTTGATGTGAGATTTGTGAAATGTGCACAAGACCTTCAACACCAGGGAAGACTTCAACAAACGCACCAAAAGTAGTTAAACGTTTAACAGTCCCTTCTAATGTGCTGCCGACAGGTGCTTTTTCAGCGATGTCATCCCAAGGACCAGGTTGTGTATCTTTAATTGATAATGAAATCCGGCCTTTTTCTTGGTCTAAGCTAAGAATCTTAACTTTCACGTTTTGACCAACTTCTAATACATCAGAAGGTTGGTTAATGTGATCGTATGAGATTTCTGAAACGTGAACTAAACCATCAACGCCGCCTAAGTCAACAAAGGCACCGAAGTTAGTTAAACGTGCAACTTCGCCTTCAACAATATCACCAGGCAATAGTTTTTCAAAAACGGCTTTAAGTTGTGCTTGACGTTCTTGTTCTACTAATGCTTTACGTGATAAGATTAAGCGGTTTTCGCTTGGTTCAATTTCAATGATTTGTAATTCTAATTCTTGACCCTTAAAGCTATTAAGATCACGAACGAAACGATCTGAAAGCATAGAAGCAGGTACAAAGCCACGTACGCCAGCATCAACAACTAAGCCGCCTTTGACAACGTTTAAAACTGTTGCTTTAATTGTTTCTTTATTTTCAAATTTTTGTTCGATTTCTGCCCAAACTTTACGGGCTTCTAAACGGCGCTTAGATAATAAGTAGCTACCATTTTCCTTGTCGTTACCGATTGTCGCAATAACAACTAAATCAAATTGATCACCAACTTTGACAGCGTCCGTTAATGTTTCAATTGGTTGACTTGATAATTCCTTTTGAGGAACAACGCCTTCAACGCCAGTTCCTTCAATACCAACAATGACTTGTCGGTCTTCAATTACTAAAACTTCACCCTTAACAACGTCCCCAATTTTGACTTCATGGACACTATCTAAAGCAGCTGCCATTGTTTCACTGCTTTGGGTGTCATTCAAATTAGCATCATTCATAGCTAAAATCCTCCTTAACGACTATCTATACATCTTTTATTTTAGTTGATATGGCAATGGATTACCAGTTTTTTTATCTGATTAACCCATAAAATTACATATTTTGTTTCGCAATCGTTAAAATTTCAGCAACAACGTCATCAATTGAGAGCTTTGTCGTGTCAATTTCGATTGCATCGTCAGCTTTTCTAAGTGGTGAAACTGCCCGTGTACTGTCTTTTTGATCACGTAATTCGATTTCTGCTTGTAACGTTGCTAATGGGGTCATAATCCCTTTAGCCGTATTTTCAGCATAACGCCGTTTAGCACGTTCTTTCGCACTAGCCACCATGAAAATCTTAACTTTTGCATCTGGTAAAACAGTCGTGCCAATATCGCGACCATCCATGACAACTTGCCCTTGTTCAGCAATTTGGCGTTGACGATCAACCATTTCTGTTCGAACTGCTGGTAATGCTGAAACTTGTGAGACATTATTCGTAATTTCTGGTGTCCGAATCGCTAAAGTAATGTCTAAACCATTTAAGAAGACTTTTTGACCAGCTTCATCTGGTTGGAACTGAATATCAGCTTTAGTTAATTCAGCCATCAAACCGGCTTCATCACCATAATCAAGGCCTAGTTGTTGTGCCAAGACGGTTGCTGAGCGATACATTGCTCCCGTATCAACATAAACGAACCCTAACTTAGTGGCAACAATCTTAGCCACGGTACTCTTACCAGACGATGCTGGTCCATCAATTGCAATTTGCATGTAAATCCTCCTAAAAAAATCATTAAAAAAGGCTGGGAGAATCCCCAGGCCTTCTGTCTAGCATTATTATTTAACCTTGAGTGCGGTTCCTGGTGCAACACTTGAATTAGCTGTTAATCCTGGATTCAATGCTAATAATTCACTCAATGACATGCCGTTGTTGGCAGCAGCACGGTAAAGGCCTTCACCTTGTTTAAGGGTATAAGTACCACCCGCTGTTTCAGATGAAGATGAGCTGCTTGACGCTTCAGCTTGACTTTGACTTGAACTAGCAGCAGATTCTGAAGCAGCTTGTTGACTAGCACTATCAGCGGCAGCTTGTTGTTGACTAGCTGCTTGTTCACTAGCTGCTTGTGCTTTAGCACTTTCGCTAGCAGACTTAGCACTAGCTGCCTCACTATCAGCCTTCGCCTTACTTTCACTGGCTGCTTTACTTTCAGCTGCTTCTTGGCTTTCACTGGCTTCTTTAGCCTTTTTAGCAGTTGATTTACTCTTACTCTTCTCGCTATCAGCGGTTTTGACGACAATCTTAGAATCTTCTAAACCGGGGCGGTTCGCACGACTAGAATGAACGGTGTAAGCGATAATTGGAAATGCGATCATTAAAACTAATAATACAGCTAGAATAATAGCAAAATATGTATTTCCTTTTTCCTTACTCTTGGCAGCGACGCGGGATAAATTTCCTTTGTCATCCCGATCATCGTCGAACTGGCTTTCCCAGGGTTTTTCTTCCGTCGGATTATCTTGTTTTTTCTTATCATCTTTGAGCATTGACGGCCCTCCCTATTGGTATTCTTTGATATTGTACCACAGACTTTTCTAAAAAACTTTAAATTTATCTAAAATAATTGGTCCAAGATTCCCGTCCAACCAGTCAGAACAACGGTTTCAGCGGTTTTATAATTAATAGCCTGTTCTAAGTCTAATTGTGCTAAAAAGTCGGTCGAATCCTGTTCCCCGCAACACGTTTCGCTGTGTTCAATCGTCTTTGGTGCCTGGTCAAAATAGTTCACAATAAATTGCCGTCGACAGCCCTTGAGGGTCAAATAATCCAGCATCGTTTGTAGTGAAAACTGCTTTTCGGTTTGACGATTATCCAATAACTTAATGACCTCTTCTTCGGTCATCCCCAGTTGCTGGTAGCGACGTAGTAGTTCAAATTCATTGCCTTGACTTTGTTTAAATAATTGCGGTTCCTGATAATAGCGCCGAATGAGGCCTGGTTCCGGAATTCCAAATGAAACGAGTGATTGTTGTAAATATAAATCTTGCGGAGTTGTTAGGACTAAAGCATAGGCTGGTTGCCCATCTCGACCTGCCCGTCCGATTTCTTGCAAGTAACTTTCGATGTTTTGTGGCAGGTGATAATGAATCACATAGCGAATATCCGCCTTATTAATCCCCATCCCAAAAGCATTGGTTGTACAAATCAAATCAAGTTGTCCTTGCATAAATTGTTGTTGAATCAAATACCGCTCCTGGGTTGATAACGCCGCGTGGTAATACGCAATCTTCAGATCAGTTTCTTGCTGCAAAAAGGCCGCAATCTCCATCGTCTTTTGCCGACTTGAAAAATAAATAATCCCGGGACCTTGGCTTTTTTGCACTAAGCTGGCTAAAAATTGATTCTTTGCTTGTTCATCAGGTTGTTGGCTCACGCCCAAATAGATATTGGGGCGATCAACAGAGGTCATGATTTGGGCCGCGTTTTTTAACGCCAACTTATTCAAAATATCTTGGCGTACACGATCATTGGCAGTTGCCGTCAAAGCCAATGTTGCGGTTGGCCGCAATTGGGCCTTGATGGTTGCTAAAACTAAATAGTCCGGTCTAAAATCAATCCCCCATTGTGAAATACAATGGGCCTCATCAACCACAAATAAATCAATTTGGCAACGTTGGAGCGCTTGAATCACTTCCGGTTGACTGATAGTCTCCGGTGCCATAAAAATAAAGCGGTAGTCCGCTAAATGCGTCAACAACTGGTATTTTTGCTGAGGCACTAAATTAGAATTAATGGCGACAGCTCGCTTTTCCCCTTGGTAATTCAATTGGGCGACCTGATCTTGCATTAATGCGATTAGTGGCGAGACAATCACAGTCGTATGCCCCAAGATATAGGCCGGTAATTGATAACACAGCGACTTCCCAGTCCCAGTTGGTAAAACGGCTAATGTCTCCTGCCCAGCAAGTACCGACTGAATAACCGCTAACTGGCCCGGTTTAAAGGTTGAATAGCCAAAGTGCTGCGCTAACTGGTCATAAATGAGTTGTTCAGAAGTCATGCAGCCACCACCTTCGTTTTAATTTGATATAACCGATAACTGAAAAAATCCAGTGTTGGTAATTGTTCATGCGCAGCATTAAATGTTAAATCCGGCATCTCAGTCATCAAAGCAGCCAAAGCGGTCTCTAAATCTGGACTAATAAACCGCTCAAACGGAAACTGCGGCTGCAAGATTGCTGTTTCTAAAATGTGTTCCCTAATCGTACCTAACTTAACCCGCCGTTTTTGGCTAATCGTTTCAATGGATTGTCCTTGTTGCAATAACGTCCACGTTTGCGCCGTACTTAAACTCAAGATGGCATCCAATGGTGACAATAAACCCGCTAATAACGGATAGTCGGTTGTATGCTGGCTGAGGATGGCAAAAAAATGGGCTTGCGCATCTAACAACCGAATGGTCACGATCAGTGGTGCGATCGTTAATTTTTGTGCGAGTTGCTGTTGACTCTGTCCGATTATTTGGTGACCAACCAAGCGATTCGCCAATAAATCAGCCTGAACAGGTGTTAACTGCGTTAAGATCTGTTGTAATTCTTGTTTAAACTGAGTGACCATCTCTGAATCTTGTTTATGCTGTTTAAACCAACTGACAACTTGCACACGATCACGCATGCTAGTTTCAATTGGAAAATAATGTGTGTTATGGTGACTATATTCCGACATAATTTGAATCGCCAAAAATAAGCGGCATTGAAACTGCTGTAAATGGCCCATTTCTGGGCCGTAATAATGCGTTGGCCACTCCAAAGTCGTCATTAATGTAGCCTTTTGATCGGCACCAGCCGGCGTCAACCAAGCTTGCCGATCTTCAACCATTAACCAACCTTTTTCTTGTAGTTGTGTTAATTCAGCTTGAAATTGGGCTAATTCTAGATTAGGATAAATCTGAAGCCACTTTAATAAACCATACGCTAAACCAGCGTACAAGTTGGATGTGGTGCGCTTACCGACCAATGTATAATAAATGGCTTGGTAGCGACGGGGTTCCGTCGCAAATAAACAGAGTAAGTAGTCTGTTAACATCTTAATAATTCCTCTAATCTAGAAAGTGTGAAAATAATGCTCTATAGTAAAGTTATCCCTGAGCGGTGTATTGCGTGCGGGTTATGCCAGTTAAAAGCACCTGAACTCTTCGACTATGATCACGAAGGTGTTGCTTTTTTTAAACCGGACAATAATGCCGGCCAAACCCCCATCGAAAATCCGCATGAGCTAATCGCTTTTAAAGCCGCTTATACCGCTTGTCCGACCCGCGCAATCGTCCGTCAGGAGGAACCATTTTCATCGTAGCATATTCAGCTAAATAATACACGTTTTGTCGCTAAACTAATAAAAGCCTATCGCTATTTGCGATAGGCTTTTATACTAAACTGCTGTTTTCATATGTTGTTTTAACCATGGCAAAATTCTAAGATATAAGACTGCAAAGACGACTGTGACCAACGCACCCTTAATCAAATTAAAGGGCACTAGTCCGATAAAGACGTATTTAGTCATCGACATCCCTAAATTAAAGTTCAATAGCTTAATATACATCGGTAAGATGAATAACCAGTTGGCTAAGCACATCACGATTGTCATGCTGATTGAACTGACTGTTCCGGCAATCACTTGCCCCCACAGCACACTCTTTTGACGGTTAAAGAGATAATAAAATGGTAATAGATAAAAAATCGATGCCATCACACCGGCAAAATCGCCCACCAAACTAGGTAAGCTGGCACCGGTCATGATGAAGTGGAGTAACGACCGAATTACCGCGACTCCGATTCCGCCGATTGGTCCGTAGATAAATGTTCCCAATAAGACAATCACATCACTGAAATCAATTTTCAGAAATGGAAACGCCAAAATAATTGGAAACTCGAAAAACATAACAATAAATGAAATCGCCCCTAACATCGCGACCCCCACCATTGTCCGTACTTTTGAAACACGCATTGCAAACACCCTCCGTATGAGGTTGCCTTCGTCAGCGGACCCGCTGAGTCGATTGTACCTAAAAAGGCCTGCTAATCAGGGTGATTAACAGACCTTAGTTGAATACGTTCATACTCAAATAAGCCCTATCTTCTTCCATCTAGACTTTCACTATCGGTACTGGGATCACACCAGTTCAGCCACCACAAGAATCAACATTGCAGCAGGTCGCGGACTTTTACCGCCGGTCGGGAATTTCACCCTGCCCCTGAAGACGAACTATAAATATTTTATTACGCAATAAGCATAGCAAACCAATGTGCGAAAAGCAACTAATTAGTCATGTCGTGACAATTTTGGTCTGTTTTTATGCTTTGGTTTTTCATTTAATTCAGCGATCTTTTTGAATTCTGCGACTTCGATTGGTTTCAAAGCACGGTATTCGCCAGAAACTAAACCATCTAACGTTAAGAAGCCGTATGTTTCCCGTTTTAACTTAGAAACGGGTAAGCCAACAGCAGCTAACATGTTCTTAACTTGATGGTTCATCCCTTCATGAATCGTAATACTTAAAATAGCCGTATTTTTACGACGATCCGTTGAAATGATTTTCACTTTAGCAGGGGCCGTCTTACGTTTTTCAAGCATGATTCCCTTCCGTAATTGACGGAGCATTTCTGCAGTTGGTAAACCTGATACTTTCGCAACATAGGTTTTATCAACCTTGTATTTTGGATGCATCATCATGTTGGCAAAGTCGCCGTCATTGGTTAATAGTAATAAACCTGATGTATCGTAATCAAGACGTCCAATTGGGTAAACACGTTCTTGAATATCTTCAAGGTATTCTGTTACCACGCGGCGCTTTTTATCATCCGTGACAGCTGAAATCACTTGGCGCGGTTTATAAAGGGCATAATAAACCTTTTTTTCACGCGTTAATGGCACACCATCCACTTCGATATGAGCAGAAGTACTATCAACCTTAATCCCCATTTCCTTAACCACTTTACCGTTTAAAGTAACGTGACCAGTCGCAATTAGCGTTTCAGCCTTCCGTCGTGAGGCAACGCCCGCATTTGCGATGACTTTTTGTAGTCGTTCCATAGTTATTGTTCTCCTTTAGGGGCCGTCTCTGGTCCCGTTTCATTTAATGTCTGTTCAAACTGACGATAATATAAATCAGCGGAATCATTATCCGATTCTGTCGTATCGTCCGTTAATGTCATTTGTTCTAGTTCTGGTAATTCTTTTAACGAGCCTAAGCCAAAGTAATCTAAGAAATAATCGCTCGTCCCATATAAAATCGGCCGACCAGGTGCATCTTTACGCCCTTTTTCAACGATTAATTGTCTGGCAAGTAGCGTTTGAATTGCCCCACTACTTTGCACACCGCGCACTTCGTCAATTTCAATTCGCGTTAGTGGTTGCCGATAAACGATGATCGCCAATACTTCAAGTGCCGCTTGGCTAATACTCGTCGAAACAGGACCATCAAAATAGGCCTTCAATAAGCCCGCATAAGCCTTCTTAGTCACTAACTTATAACAATCAGCCGCTTGAATCAAACTAAGGCCAGATTGCTCATCCGCCTGATAACGTTCAGCTAATTTCGTTAGTAACTGTCGTACTGCAGCCTCATCTAACATAATAAGTCGTGCGATGTGTTGCAGTGTAATGCCTTCATCGCCGGCGACATAGAGTAAACTTTCAATTTCAGCGAGATGGTTCATCTGCAATACCTTCTTTCAATGTCACTAATATCTGTTCATCATAATCTGCTTGATCACAATTAATTAGCCGTTCTTTCATCAATTCTAAGACGGCTAAAAACGTTGTGACGATTTCTTCGCGATCAAAACGGTTGATAACTAACTGTTCAAAAGTTGTTGTTGCTCGCGTCTTTAAGCGATCGATAATCCAATCCATCTTTTCAGCAATCGTAATTTCATCATTTTGAACTGTCTTAAAATCAGGTTGCTGAACAGTCGCCTCAACCAACATTTTAGACACAGCAGCCGCTAGATCACGGGGCTTAATTACGCCACGCGCCAGTGGGACCACTTTTTCGGCAGGATTAGCACTTGCCGGTTTCGCAAATAACAATTGTCTTTCAGATTCTCGTTCTTGTAAGACCGTCGCGATTTTTTGAAAAGCTTGGTATGCCAACAATTGGTCTACCAATTCCTGACGAGGATCGACATAATCTTCCTCTAAGGCTTCAGCCATTGCCGGTGGCGCTGGTAAGAGTAGCTTACTCTTGATTTTCATCAAGGTCGCTGCCATTACTAAATAATCACCCGCAACATCTAACTTCAGTTCTTGCATCTGGTGCAAGTAGTCTAGATATTGCGTGGTGATTTCAGCAATTGGAATATCATAAATATCAATTTTAGTCTGATTAATCAAATGTAATAATAAGTCTAATGGTCCTTCAAAATCCGTCAAAATTAACGTTAATTGTTCAGTCATGCGTTACATTAATCCATTTCTTTAGTCTGCTGTTGCTCCCATTTAGCAATTAAAGGCGCCGTATCCAATGATCCCATGACACGGTTATCAGGATAAAGTGCTGCCAGTTCATTCAAGATCCGGAATAGATTAGTATCAGTTCTTTCAGCGGGACTTAGCGACATATGACGCACCAAAATAAAATCAGTGCCAATCTCAACTCCTACGATGCCGGAGAAGTCGCCTTCATCATTTTGCCAAAGGTATAAGACATGTTGGTCATCTTGATTGTAAAAAGCAAGTTCTGACTGTACATGACTTACTTCTTTTAAATCTGGAATAAACGATAAAAAGCCCATCGCAATTTTTTCATAATCATTCTTGTACTTAAATAACATGTTGACCTCCAATGATCAAACAAAGTTCTGTTAGCAATACTCTACCATAAATTAGAAAACACGACAAATCAGCTTAGTCACGCGGATGGCTTCTTTGATAAACTTCCGTGAGATGTTTCTTACTGATATGCGTATAAATCTGGGTAGTTGAAATATCGGAATGGCCCAATAATTCCTGGACAATCCGTAAATCAGCACCATTTTCAAGCAGAACGGTCGCAAAAGAATGCCGCAGTGTATGCGGTGTCACATCTTTATCAATTCCTGCGGCTTGGACAATGACTTTTAAATTTTTCCAAATGCCTTGTCTTGTTAACCCGTTCCCGTGAAAATTAACGAACAAATAAGGTGAATCCTTGCCCTTGGTTAGCCGGTTACGGCTGCGTTCTAGATATTGATTAATCCAGTCCACCGCAACATCGCCAATTGGAATAATTCGTTCCTTATCCCCTTTACCTAGGGTCTGAATCAACCCCAGAGATAAATGTAAATCCGTCAATTTCAGATGAACCAGTTCACTAACCCGCAAACCAGTCGCATACAAGACTTCAAGAATTGCCCGGTCGCGCAGACCTAATGGTGTACTCGTGTCCGGGGTCTTTAACAAGCGTTCGATCTCTTCTGATGACAAAACAGCCGGTAAGTGGCGACCTTGCTTCGGTGAATCAATCTGTAGCATCGGATCTTTTTGAATACGTCCCTCACGCGCTAAATATTGATAGAATTTACGCAATGTCGAAATACTACGCGTGATACTGCTTTGCGCCTTTTTAGCCGTCGTTTGGGCCTGTAAGAAACCCAAAATAATAAATCGGTCTTCTGTAAAAGACGTCAATTTTTGTGACACTAAAAACTGCTGATACTGTTTCAAATCTTGCCGGTAACTCTGACGCGTATTTTCAGAAAGGCCGCGTTCAATCTTCAGATAATGTAAATAATCTTGAATTAAATCATCCAAACAAACCCCTCCTACAATTGGCTAATATCCACTTGCTTACTTGGATCTAGCTGATTGGCCGGTAAACCATTAGCCGAATTAACAGCTTGACAGTTTGCACAAATCCCTTGAAGGGTTAAGCGGTGATCTAAGACCGCAAATGAAAACCGCTCAGCAACCGTCTGTTCGACACTTACCAATAAGTCCTCGTGAATTTCTTCGATGGCCCCACATTGTAAGCATAACAAATGATGGTGGAAATGCTGACTCGCATTTTCTTCGCATAAATCATAATGCGTCACACCATCTTCCACAAAGCTAATCTTATTCAGAACGTGTAACTCAGTTAACATCTCTAACGTCCGGTAAACCGTCGCTAAGCCAATCTCTGGCACTTCGGCTTTAGTCTTGATAAAGATTTGCTCGGCACTTAAATGCGCCTGTGAGCATTCTAAAATGACCGCAACGGTTGCTTCTCGTTGGGCAGTCAATTTATAGCCC
Source organism: Latilactobacillus sakei subsp. sakei DSM 20017 = JCM 1157 (assembly GCF_002370355.1). Classification (NCBI taxonomy): domain Bacteria; kingdom Bacillati; phylum Bacillota; class Bacilli; order Lactobacillales; family Lactobacillaceae; genus Latilactobacillus; species Latilactobacillus sakei. The sequence goes on along the minus strand of NZ_AP017929.1, from coordinate 1,406,582 downwards.
GCTTCTTGCAATTGTTTTCTGATTTGTTCTAACTGCTCAGCCTTACTCATCAATAGAGACTTCCTTTTTAAATAAATCACGACATTACTGTCGTCAATTCAAATTAATCTTGGTCTTGATCGTTATCAACAATTGGTTCAATATCTTTTTGGCCTTTAGCCGTTAAAATTGTTTCGCCTTCTTCTTGCACGATGAAACCATTCTTCATTAACCGGCCTAAAGCACGCTTGAAACTCCCTTTACTGATCCCAAAATAACTCTTAATTAATTCTGGATTACTGCGGTCAGTATATGGCATTGCGTAGCCTGGTTGACGTTTTAAGACGGCCATAATCATTTCGGCATCATCACCGATTTCTTCGTAGGCTCTTGGTTTCAAACTAACGTTTAAACTACCTTCTGGACGCACACCAATTACTCGGCCCTTAACCCGTTGGCCAAGACGTGGTTCTGCTTCACGTTCTGAAGGATGAATAAAGCCAATGTAGAAATCATCTGTTAATAAGAAAGTCCCTGCCATCTTCAAACGATAAACAGTTCCTTCAATATCTTGGTTCTTCATTTCTTGTTTAGCACCCTTAGAAATAGCTCTAAAGATATTTTCGTCGGCTAATTGGCCCCACATCCGACCTTTTTGATCAACTTCGATGGCAATCATCAAACGATCGCCAACCTTAGGCCATAATTTCATAATTGTTGGTAACACATCAAGTGAAACCACAATATCCTTATCAGGTAAGCCGATATTAACGAAAACGCCAAGATCACGACGTGTTTCAACAACTTCACCAAAAGCAAAGTGGCCGACACGTGATTTAGGAATAGCCGTTGATAAAACTAATTCCCGACTTGAATTTTCGTATGCAAAACCAGTGACTGTTGCCCCGATTGCTAATTCTTCTTCTAAATGGTCTTTCTTTAATTCAAACGTCACACCGTCTTTTTGGGCGAAGTACGCTTCTTCATTCTCATCTGTTACAAGTGCTGTAATCACTTGTCCGATTAATTCGTTCATAGTTAACCTCTTTATTCTTCTTAATGGATTGGTACTAAATTGAAAATTGTTAAAATGGTGTAGGTGATACCTGCAGCAATCACTGGTCCAGCCGCAATCCCCTTAAGGAAAACGACTCCCATAATTGTGCCAAATACAAGCGCCACTGTCATTTCGGGACTAGCGGCTAACAAGCCAACACCCTTTGCCGACAAAACAGCGACTAACACGCCACACCCAACGGCAATAAAACCTGCCGGTGTCTTAAAAGCACTGATTAATTCTTTAAAACCGATTTGACCAGTCGCAATTGGCACTAAGATGGCCACTGAAATGACCGTCACGCCCCAATTAATCCCTTTAGACTGGATAACCGGTAATACTTTTTCAGAAATCGGTAATGCCTTTAAGACTAAAACAACTGCGGTGGCAATGATTAAAGATTGATTTTTTGCTAATAAGGCAACGATTAAAATCGCTGCTAAAAATAACCAACTTTCCATGTGAACCTCCAATAAAGTCTCCCTATCATTGTACCGATAATTAGGCGGCTTGTCAGTATTTTCATGAAAGTAATTTCAGAAAACAAAATTTTCAAAGTAAAAAGCGATTTGCGCATAAAAAAACACCCTCAAAATTTGAGGGTGTTTTCTTTCTTAATCAACGTTTGATTAAAGGGCGTTTGTTGCACCGCGGTAAACAATACCACGACGTGAATCAACAGTAACAACTTCGCCATCTTTGATAGCTTCTGTTGCGTCTTTAGCACCAACAACAACTGGGATACCCATAGCGATACCAACAACAGCAGCGTGTGATGTTAAACCACCGTTTTCAACAACGATAGCACTTGATTTTTCGATTGCTGGTAAGTAATCTTTGTCAGTTGCTTTAACAACTAAGATACCACCATCAACAGCTTTTTCAGCTGCTTCTTTAGCGTTTGAAGCAACAACAGCCTTGCCAACGATTGTTTCATCGCCAACACCTTGGCCTTGTGTTAATTTTGAACCAATTAATTGGATCTTCATAACGTTTGTTGTGCCACGTTCGCCAACAGGAACACCAGCAGTGATCAAGATTAGGTCGCCTTCTTTAGCAAAACCATGTTCTTGAGCTGTTTGTGTAGCTAAGTTGAACATATCATCTGTATTAGCAGGTTTCTTAGCGATAACTGGGTATACACCATAGTTAACTGTTAAACCACGACGTGTACGTTCGTCGAATGTAACGGCTAAGATGTCAGCTTGTGGACGGTATTTAGAAATCATACGTGCTGTAGAACCTGATTCTGTAGCAGCAACGATTGTCTTGATACCTAAGTTACGTGCAGTATGTGCAACAGCTTGGCCAATTGATTCTGTCAAGTTAGTCTTGCTGTATGCTTTCAATGCATATGCATCGCGGTCTGTTAATGATTTTTCTGTTCTTTCATCAATGCGGGCCATTGTTGCAACAGCTTCTACTGGGTAGTCACCGTTAGCACTTTCACCTGAAAGCATTGTTGCGTCAGTACCATCAATAACAGCGTTAGCAACGTCATTAACTTCAGCACGTGTAGGACGTGGGTTTTCTTGCATTGAGTCCAACATTTGTGTAGCTGTGATAACTGGTTTGCCAATAGCGTTACATTTCTTGATCAAGTTCTTTTGTACGAAAGGAACGTTTTCAAATGGAATTTCAACACCCATGTCACCACGAGCAATCATTAAACCGTCTGAAACTTTCATGATATCGTCAATGTTGTCGATACCTTCTTGTGATTCAATCTTAGGGAAGATTTGAACATGTTCCATGTGTTTTTCTTCTAATAATTCACGGATATCTAAAACGTCTTGAGGTTTACGAACAAAACTTGCAGCGATAAAGTTGATATCGTTATCTAAACCAAAACGGATGTCACTAGCATCTTTTTCTGTGATACCAGGTAAGTTGATTGAAACACCAGGTGCGTTAACACCTTTACGTGAGCCAACCATACCATCGTTTTGAACTTCAGTAACAAGTTCTTTGTTTGCTTCGTCTTTTTCAATAATCTTAAGATCCACTAAACCATCATCGATTAAAACGTGGCCACCAACGTGAGTATCGTCGTATAGACCTGGGTAAGTAACGGCAATTTTTTCAGGTGTTCCTTCAAGAGTATCGTCCATTGAAATACGTACCACTTCACCAGTGTGTAATTCAAATTTCTTACCTTGTTGAACAGTTGTCCGGATTTCAGCACCCTTAGTATCTAACATGATACCAACAGTTTTGCCTGTAGCTTTTTCAGCTTCGCGAACCATATTCATACGGCTTAAATGTTCTTCATGATCACCATGAGAGAAGTTAAAGCGGAATACGTTAGCACCTGCTTCAATTAATTTTGTGATGATTTCAACACTGTTACTTGCGGGTCCAAGTGTACTTACGATTTTGGTTTTCTTCATAAGTGGAATCTCTCCTTTTATGTCTGTTTTTTTAAAAGACTTTACAGTCATTTTAACGAATTTTGGGTAGAACTATAAAATACTAGTAAGCTAAATCTTCATTTAAATCATAAAGATCTAACATTGCGTGATGCTTGTGATTGAATAAGTCTAACATATCATGTGCGATAATTTCATTCTTTTCAATCCCAAGTGCAACCCCGCCTTTACCTTCAAGCAATAATTCAACTGCTTTTGAGCCTAAGCGGCTAGCTAATACACGATCACTAGCTGTTGGTGAACCACCACGAACAACGTGTCCTAAAACAGTTGAACGTAAGTGGAAATCGCCGTATTCAGAAAGTTTTTCTGAGAATTCATCGGCATGCATAACGCCTTCAGCCAAAACAATAATAGCATGTTTTTGGCCATGTTCGCGTGAAGCACGTAACTTTTCAGCAACGGCCTTAACGTCGAAATCACGTTCTGGAATAATAATATCTTGTGCGCCACCGGCTACACCAGCCCATAAAGCGATGTCGCCAGCGCCGCGGCCCATTACTTCCACAACGAAAGTTCTTTCATGACTTGCAGCCGTATCGCGAATACGGTCAATTGATTCAAGAACTGTGTTAACAGCTGTATCAAAGCCAATTGTTTGATCTGTAAATGGAATATCGTTATCAATTGTTCCTGGAAGACCAATTGCGTTATAACCATGTTCAGTCAAACGAAGAGCACCGTGATAAGAACCGTCACCACCGATAACAACTAAAGCTTCGATACCGAACTTGTTGAGTTGTTCAATACCCTTCAATTGTCCTTCGACTTGTGCAAATTCTGGATAACGTGCTGAGTATAAGAATGTACCACCACGTTGAATCTTGTCTCCAACCGTAATTGGATCCATCTTGAAGATATCACCAGCAACTAAGCCAGCGTAACCATAATTGATACCATAGACTTCAAGGCCTTCATGCATTGCTTTTCTTGCAACGGCACGGACGGCAGCGTTCATACCAGGTGCATCCCCACCACTTGTCAAAATACCTATGCGTTTCATCTTTTCACCCCAGGCAAATATTTTACTTAAAAAACCGATTTGGTCTTTCAAAGTCACTAATATATTATCACTTTTCTGAAAAGAAGTCTTGTCTTTTCAGAAGTTTTTAACAAACTTATTTTCAAAACTAAACTAACTAAAGCCCTTTAAAATAACGTTTGTAGGCCCCAGTAAGGTTGTAAGCGCCGTCGTTAATTTTTCATCGTTCGCAATCCAATAGCGTTCGTTCAAAAGAATTGACTTCTTCGTTGCTGAATTATAGAGAATTACCGGGATTGGCCCTCGACTTTTTTCGAGTAGTTGGTACATTTTTTGTTGCTGTTCACGCGTTAAATCCGCAGATAGTCGTAAATAAAGCGTGGCCTTAGGCAACCCTTTTTGCGCTTGTTCCGCTAACATAATCTGATTACCGATAAGTTGCAACTCTTGGCGTTGTTCCGTCTTTCCTGTGACTAAAATCACTTGTTCTTTGGCCAGCCAATCTGCTACTTGCCGATAAACCGATGCAAACAGCGTGACACTAATCTCGCCGGTGGCATCTTGTCCCGTCACAAAAGCCATTTGCTCGCCTTTTTTCGTTCGAATCACCTTAATTCGGCGGACAAATAAGACTAGTCGGACATTTTGATTGGGTGCTAAGTCACTAACTTCCGGCACGTGATAGTACCGACGGACACGTTCATACTTTTCTACCGGATGCCCTGAAAGATAAGCCCCCAGGTACTCCGCTTCTTTATCCAAGCGCTCCGTTAACGTCAAATTAGGCACCGTTTTTTCTTTGGGTGCTAGAATTTCGAATAACGACATATTATCGCCAGCTAACTTAACACTATCCAATAAATCATCGAGATTCATCAAAAGTGCGTTGCGGTTGGGATTAAATTGATCAAAGGCCCCACTGTAAATCAACGCCACTAGCGCCTCTTTTTTGAGATACTTCGCGGCTAGTCGTTGTAGAAACTGTAACACAGATTTGAACGGACCACCCGTTTGGCGCTCATCCAAAATTGCCGCTACAAAATCCCGTCGTAAACCCTTGATGCTGTATAATCCAAAAATAATCCCGGCATCTGTCACCTTAAAATAACGCTGACTGAGATTAATATCGGGTGGTAAGACTGATAGTTGCCGCTTCTTTGCTTCCGCTAAATACGTTTTAGTCTTTGTTCCTTGATTTAAAACGGCATTTAAAACCGCTGCGAAAAAGGCTTCTGGCTGGTGGACTTTTAAATAAGCCAACCAAAAGGCAATTTTACTGTAAGCGACCGCGTGCGATCGGTTAAAACCGTAATTGGCAAACTGTTCGATATAGTCGTAGACCGTTGTCGCGGCTTGTTCGGTATGCCCTAAAGCCAGTGCACCTTCGATAAACTTCGTTCGACTCGCATCAATCACCACTTTTTTCTTTTTACTCATTGCCCGCCGTAAGATATCGGCTTCCCCTAAGGTAAAACCGCCCATCTTAGAAGCCGCCTGCATGACTTGTTCTTGATACACCAAGATGCCATAAGTTGGTTGTAAAATTTCAGCCAACGAGTCATCCGGATAGGTCACCGGCACTTTGCCACTTTTACGATCGATAAATGTATCGATATTTTCCATTGGCCCCGGTCGATAAAGCGCATCGGTTGCGACAATATCTTCAAAAGAAGTCGGTTTCAAGCGCCGTAAAACATTTTTAATCCCTGTTGATTCGAACTGAAAGATGCCGTTTGTATCACCTTGTTGAAATAACGCTAGCGTTGCTGGATCATCTAACGGAATATTTTGCGGATTAAAAGGCTGACCTGTTTGTTGGCTGACTAATTTAACAATATTCGCTAAAATCCCTAAGTTTCTTAGACCCAAGAAGTCAATCTTCAACAATCCTAATTCTTCAACGTTGCCCATTGGTAGTTGGGTTAACTCAATTTCATCGCCACCGCTTTGCAGCGCAACGGTTTCCGTTAATGGCGCTTGGCTCAACACAATTCCCGCCGCATGGGTTGAATAATGGCGTGGTAAGCCCTCAATTCGCTGCGCCGTTTCAAATAGTAAGCGATTTTGTTGAGAATCTGCTACGAGGTTCTTCAAAGCTTGCGACTGATCGTAAGCTTCTTGGAGCGTAATTTTTAAAACATTTGGAATCGCCTTAGACCAAGCACTCATTTCAAACTGACTGAGGCCAAAGACCCGGCCAACATCTTTTAACGCCATCTTAGCGGCCAAGGTCCCAAAGGTAATGATTTGGGCCATATGATTTTGACCGTACTTTTGATAAACGTAATCTAAAACCTCATCCCGGCGGTTATCCGGAATATCCAAATCAATATCCGGCATATTGGCCCGGTTGGGATTTAAGAACCGTTCAAATAGTAATTGATACCGAATTGGATCAACATCTGTAATCCGCAGCGCATATGCCACTAGCGCGCCAGCAGCCGACCCCCGCCCTGGACCCGTCATGATATTTTGCTGGTGGGCGTATTGCATCACGTCGGCGACAATGAGGAAATAATCGGCAAAACCCATTTCGTTGATCACTTGTAATTCATAATCCAAGCGTGTTTGATACGCCTCTGGGATAGATTGCTTGTTAAACCGCGCTTGTAAGCCCGCTTGACTCTGTTGCTTTAAATAAACGGCGGCCGATTGTCCTGCCGGCGTTTCAAATTGAGGCAATTGCGCCCGTTTGAAAGATAAATCCACCTGACATTGAGCCGCAATTTTTTGCGTATTAGCGACGGCTTCTGCCAATTGTAATGCTTCAAAGGCGGCCGTTACCTGCTGCGCATCTTCTAAAAAGTAGCCGCCTGACGCTTGCGGCGTCTGGAGATTGACCTGCGTACCCGCTTTAATATGTTGTAGGACTTGAACCGCAAATGCGTCTTCCGGTTCTAAATACCGCACGTCACCTAAAGCAACTAACGGTACTGCCGTTTGCTGACTTAATTGTCCCAGGGGCACTCGCTGTTGGCTAGCGGCTTGTTTAGCACTAATCCCTAGATAAAGACTGTCCGCGTCGGTAACTGCCTTTAACTGCTCAATATAGGTCTGTGCTGGCGTTGCATCATTTTGCAATAACAGGCGCACTAACTCGCCATCTTGACTTGGTGTGATAACCACTAATTGTTGCAATAGTGATTGAACCGCCTCAAATGGGACTAATTCTGATTGCGTCATAATTTTCGTTGAAATTTTTAAAATATTTTGATAACCCGTTAAATTTTTGGCCAGTAAAATCAACGGAAACCGTTCGTCAGTTTGGAAAAGTCCACCGACTTCAATCGTGATCCCCAATAGCGGCTTAATATCGGCTGCTTTGGCAGCCTTATAAAAATCAACTAACCCATAGACAACGTTCTTATCCGTTAACGCTAAACTCTGATAGCCACGCGCTTTGGCGGCTGTTACTAAATCCGTAATTTTAGTGGTACTTTCTAAGAGCGTATAGGTACTCTTAACCTGGAGTTGCACAAATGCCAAGAACGCCCCTTCTTTCTGATGACAGATTCTAATAATTCCAGTATAACAAATTATTTCAAATGAATCTCGTTGTAAAACGTGTTACAATATCATAGAATTGCATGAAAGAAAGAAGGTCAATCATGAAATACGTTATGACGCTTTTTTGGACGCTAATCTTCGGATTCGTTGTCGGCTTCATCGGTTCTAAGTTAGTTAAATTGGACTTTAATGTTCAAGCAACGTTGACTGTCTCAGTCATCTTTGGGATTTTACTCAACCTAGTACCCCTTGTTTTACCTAAAGACCCAGCAGCATAAGACTTAAAAAGGACGACCCAACGAAAATGTTGGGTCGTCCTTTTTTGCTTTATTTTGTAATGTAGATGTATAAATGACTTGCAGAAAAGCCGGTATTAAACTTAACGCCATTTGAAGTAATGGTCTTCATTGTCGTTTGGTTGCTCTTCTTATTTTTCTTCGTAAACTTACTGAATTCAGACATGACTTTCTTAGAATCCGCACCAGTTGATTGTGCGAGTAACGCAAAACTCGTTCCGAATTCCTTCAAAGCCGCCTTATCCTTAAGTGCTTTGATTGGTGCGATTAAAGTAAGTCCCATCACATCTTGATCAGCAATTGCCCCTCGGATCACAACGTTATCAGTTTTCACCAATTGATGAACGCCATCAGCTGGTTTTGCTGGTAATAATTGATCCTTTTTAGCCGTTTTAGCTTGTTGCATAGCTGCTTGAACATCTTTTTGCGTTTGTTGGAGTGCCATTAATTGGGCTGGTGCCAATTGACCGGCTTTAGCTGCTGCCGCTTGTTTTTGTAAGCTTTGCGCTTTGGCTTGATCTGCCTTTGATAACGCCATACCAATGACAGCTTGATTATACTTGTCGGCAATCGCTTGGTATTGACCAACAGCGGTGCCTGCTGCCACTGTAACTTTCTTTTCAATCGTCTTTGAGCCCGTTTTAGCCTTTAATGTGACCGTTTGTTGTTTGGTTGTTGTTGGTACTTGAACAACGTATGTGCCTTCTCTAACGCTTGTTTTATGCGTTGCGCCTTGGTCAATTTGATAGCTTAAGTGGGCCTTCTTATTAGTGGTGCCTTTGACAACTGCGACCATCCCATTTTGATGGTAATTTGTTTTAGAAGTCGTTAACTTTGCTTGGCCACAGCCCGCTAGTAAACTAACTAATCCCAAACTCACGACTAATCCAACTACTGTTTTTTTCATTTTTCGTCACCTTTTCATAGAAATTATCGTTAATGAGCTTTTAGCGTAACCCTTTTAGAACAACATTTCAAGTCAAAACGACGACGTGTCACAAATATTTCCGCCATACAAAAAGGCCACCGCAGATCCGGTGACCTTTATTAATCTTTTTATTTTAAGCCTGTTTTCTTTTCGTAACGATTGAACATAATCAATGCGACAACTGTAAAGAAGACTGGACCGGCAATTGACCAGAATGTTTGGCCAAGGTTACCGTCGATTGCAGGTTGAATAATTGTGAAGACGTTGGCGAACCCAACTGTGAACATTACCATCCAAACACAGAATTTGTAGAAGGTTTTACCCTTATAAATCGTGAATGGCTTTTCGATACTGTTATCCTTCTTAAAACCAAAGAAGGCAAAGGCAACGAATAAGTATGGTAATGTCATTGAAACGTTTGTCATTGCTGTTAAAATTTCGAAGAACTTAGCAGCACTCTTACCACCAAAGGCAACAAAAGCGATAATTACAATTACAATAGCAGCTTGCACGATCATCGCGTTAACTGGCATGTTATGTTTGTTCTTCTTAGCGAATGACTTAGGCCATAATTCAGCTGGTGTGCCTTCGATAATCGTCTTAAGAGGTGAGAAGATCAATGTAAAGAATGCACCTGTAAGTGCAAGGAACATTGAAAGACCCATATAACGACTTAACCAAATCCCAACTTGAATTGCAGCGTGATGACTCATATGAAGCGCAAGTCCTAATTGGTAACCCATGTTATTCATCGCAATGTAAGCAACGTTCCCTAAAGTAACTTCGGCATTTGAGCCAGTTGCTTTAGCAAAACCGCCGCCTGTTTTGAAGACGAAATCCCAGTTAGTAAATGTCCCCATCATGAAGATCCCGATGGCATAACCAATTGCAATTACGATTGCTGAAATTGCTAACCCTTTAGGGAAGTTGACTTTAGCATTTTCTGTTTCATCAACTAACCCACCAACAACTTCCAAACCACCATATGCGAAGATTGCAAATACAACGAAACTAAAGACCTGAATCATTGATGTATAACTTTCGTTAGGTGATTGGAAAAAGGCCTTAGCCGTGATTGGTTGTGCTGTAACACCCTTGTTTAGGATCAGGATTAATAATCCACCTAAGAATAAGATCACATTAATCAATGTGATGGCTGAACCACCGATGCTTGTTACTTTTTTGACTTTATCAAGCCCTTTGGATGTGACAAAAGTAATCACAATAATCCAAATAATAGCAAGAATTCCTAATGTTTGCACACCATTGGTTAACCCAAAGAATGTCCAACTTTGCGTCTTATCAACCCCGAAAATAGCATTTGATAATGGAATCCAAATCCCGTTCCCAACGTTAACCATCCAAATGATGTATGACGCAAACCACATGAAAGTCCCAATAAAGGCAAATTTAGCATTGACGGATTTTTCCATCCAAGAATAAATCCCACCCTTAGCTTCACCAAAGGCAGCGCCCATTTCCCCAAGCATAAATGCGTAAGGAATAAAGAAGGTTACAGCTGCTAAAACATACCAAAAAATTGATGCATATCCCATTAAGAAGAACGCTCGTGGAATATTTGTAAAACCAAAGACTGACGTGAAAATCATGAGAATAAGTGCCCCTAAAGTCAACTTACTCGTCTTTTTCTTTTCTGCCACCCCAAACACCTCTTTCAAATAGTTTAATGGTCTAAGAATAATAGCCATTTGCCTAATATTGTTCATTATTAAATTAATAACAAACTAACTAGTCATCTTCATTTTACGGTGCAAACTGGTTTAGGTAAACGCTCTATTTCGTTTTCTAATCTAATTATTTTGTTTTTTAATCAAAAATTAATAATCTTTTCAATTACTTATTTTTTATCAGCCGATTTTAACGTTTTCGTTTGATCCTTTTTAACGGTAATCCGAATCGCAATCTTATAAACCACACTCTGACAAGCTAACTTCAATAATGTTTTTTGGGTTTCAGTCACTAAGCCGTTAGCAGGTTTGGTCCCTTGTTCAAATGGACTGTATTCTTCGTCCAATTGATGAATCGCATCTAAGAACGTCAAAATAAAATAATCATAGAGTTGCTTTTCGTTACGATCAGTCGCTGTTTCTACTGACAGTAAGCGACCAATTTCTTCAATTGAAAAATTAGTCTTTAATAACGCAATAATCAAGACTTGTGAGATTTGTTGTTTAGCATAGCGCTTCTTGTCCGGCGCAACCACCAAGCCCTTCTTCACGTAATTGTTGATCATCGCAGCTGTGATTTCATCTAAATCCAACACTTCTAAATACTGATTGATATAACTGACGACTTGGTCCATGTATAAATTCAATCCTGGCAAATCCGTCCAGCGAGGTAATTGTAATAGTTGTAATTGATTTAAGTCTCGTTTTAATAGCTCATTATTCATAATAATCAGCCTCCTTATATTTAATTGCAATTATAGCATCATCTAGTTTTAAAAACCAGAATAGCGCATAAAAAAAGAGCTTCCCGAAGGAACCTCTTAACTAAGACTAGTCGTTAGCTTTTGGTGTAACAACTTGTTCGCCTTTGTAGAAACCTTTTGGTGAAACACGGTGACTTACACGGTATTCGCCATTAGTTGCATCGAATTGTACGTTTGGTGTGTTCAATTTGATATGTCCACGACGCATACGTTTCTTCGTCTTTGATGTTCTTCTTGCTGGAACTGCCATTATTTTCAGACTCCTTTATATCTTAGATTCATTAATGATATACCGAACTCAGGGAACTTAGCAAGGATTAAATCAATCTTTGCTAAATTGATTTAAAATCAATTAGACGTCCCACTACTTTTGTCCGCGACTTCTATAATACTATGTTTACGTAACAAGAGCAAGTTATTTCATAAAAAACAATCTACTCAAGGCATTCAATCAAAACAAAATTCGAGATTGAAACTCATCATTTCAACCTCGAATTCATGTTTAATCTTATTTTTAATAAACACAAAGTCAATCACTGATTACACGTAATTGTATAATACAAATCTTGATAAATCAATCATAATCCGACTATTTTGAAAAAGCTTCTTGCAAAAATTAGTCAGTTGCTTTGTTTTCAAATACTAATTGATTATCTTTTAGACCAATTTCAACTGTTGTGTTAGGTAAAACGTTTCCGGCAATAATTTCTTTGGCCAACGGTGTTTCAATCCGATTTGTAATATAACGCCGTAATGGTCGTGCCCCGAACGCTGGATCATAACCTTCTTTAGCGACCCATAACTTAGCGTCTTCAGAAATCGTCAATGTGATTTCTTGATCTGCTAAACGATGTGATAAATCAGCCAACATTTTAACTACAATTTGTTCGACATCTTGCAAGCTCAATGGCGTAAACATAATCGTATCATCAATTCGGTTCAAGAATTCCGGTTTGAATTTCGTTTGAATCAAGGCTTGAACACTATTAGCTGCTTCTTTTGAAATTTGACCTTGATCATCAACACCATCCAAGAGGATTTCAGAACCCAGGTTAGAGGTCATGATGATAATTGTGTTCTTAAAGTCGATTGTACGCCCTTGTGAGTCGGTTAAACGACCATCATCTAAGACTTGTAAAAGGATATTGAAGACATCTGGATGGGCCTTTTCAATTTCATCTAACAAGACAATTGTATATGGATTACGACGAACAGCTTCCGTTAATTGACCGCCTTCTTCATAACCGACATAACCAGGTGCCGCACCAACAAGTCGTGATACTGAGTATTTCTCCATGTATTCACTCATATCGATTCGGACCATGTGTCGCTCAGAATCGAAGAGGTCTTCAGCTAAAGCTTTAGCTAATTCCGTTTTACCAACCCCAGTAGGGCCTAAGAACAAGAATGAGCCTAAAGGTCTATTAGGGTCTTGCAAGCCAGCACGCGCTCTTAAAACGGCATCTGTGACCGCATCAACAGCTTGGTCTTGACCAATTACCCGTTCGTGTAAATGATCAGCTAATTGTAATAGTTTTTGCCGATCACCTGCTACTAATTTAGCGACTGGAATCCCAGTTTGCGAACTAACAACTGTTGCAATTTCGTTTTCGGTAACTGATTCTTGAACCATCCAATCCTCTGGTTTTTCAGCCTTTTCAAGGTCAGCAAGATCTTGTTCCAATTGCGGAATGGTGGCGTGTTGCAATTTAGCAGCTGTTTCCAAATCGTAGTTACTTTGGGCATCTTCTAATTGCCGTTTTGCTTGGTCTAATTCTTCCTTTTTGTCGTTAATCTTGTTCAAATCAGCCTTTTCGGTTTCCCAACGCATCTTCAAGCTATTCGTCGTTTCCCGTAAATCTGCTAATTGTTTTTGCGTTTCGGCTAACCGTTTTTGTGAAGCCGCATCCGTTTCATTCTTCAATGCCGCTTCTTCAATTTCCAATTGCATTAATTGCCGCGTTGCTTGATCAAGCTCAGTAGGTTGCGAATTCATTTCAACGTTGATATTAGCACTCGCTTCATCGACTAAATCGATTGCCTTATCAGGTAAGAAGCGATCTGTGATGTAGCGGTTAGATAACGTTGCAGCCGCCACTAGGGCATTATCATGGATACGAACACCGTGGAAAATTTCAAAACGTTCCTTTAAACCCCGCAAAATACTAATCGTATCTTCAACGGTTGGTTCTTGAATTAACACTTTTTGGAATCGTCTTTCGAGGGCTTTATCTTTTTCAATGTTTTGACGATATTCGTCAAGCGTTGTCGCGCCAATCATGTGTAATTCGCCACGCGCTAACATCGGTTTCAAAAGATTACCGGCGTCCATGCTGCCTTCAGTCTTCCCAGCACCAACGATTGTGTGAATTTCGTCGATGAAAACTAAAATCCGACCTTCACTCTTCTTAACTTCTTTTAAGACCGCCTTTAGTCGTTCTTCAAACTCACCACGATATTTGGCACCCGCAATTAAGCTCCCCATATCAAGTGAGACGATGGTTTTATCCTTTAAGTTATCAGGAACGTCTTTTCTAACGATTCGTTGGGCTAAGCCTTCAACAATCGCTGTTTTACCAACACCGGGTTCGCCGATTAAAACTGGGTTATTCTTGGTCTTTCTAGAAAGAATCCGGATGACGTTTCTAATTTCTTCGTCCCGACCAATGACGGGATCCATCTTACCTTCACGAACAGCTTTCACTAAATCAGTGCCATATTTTTCAAGCGCTTGGTAGTTATCTTCTTGGTTTTTAGATGTCACACGCTCGCCTCCTCTTAATTTGGTAATAATATCTTTTAATTGTTTAGTCGTGACGTTATTTTTTTGTAAAAATTGTACTAACGGATTGTATTTAGACTTCATCAACCCTAAAATAACCGTTTCAGTTGATAAAAATTCATCTTGAAACTCTTGCATGTAAGTTTGAGCCGCGTTCAAAACTTGATAAAGATTTTGTGAAATATTTTGACCATAGTTTGTTTGACCTTCAACTGTTGGAATCGTATCAATCTCGCGATCAATTTCACTTTCAAGTGCGGTTAAATCAATTCCCGCTTCCTGATAGATTTGCCGACCCAGTTGTTGGGGTTGAATTAAATATTTAAATAAATGTGGGACATCGATTTCTGTTTGATGACGCGTTTTTGCAATATTTTGTGCTTCTGCAATTGCATCTTGAACAGCTTGTGTCATTTGTTCTGGATTCATAAACGTCATTCCTTTTTAGGTTTATTTTTTGAATTAAACGTCAATACTGATTGACTAATTCTATGATAGTCAAAATAGGTCAAACATTCAAGACTAATGCTCAAAAATAGGACTTAAGTCTAATAAAAAAAGAGGCACTAACCAAAATAAATTCGGTTAGTGCCTCTTTTTTTAATTAAACTTCTTTTGATTGCATTAATTGCTTCATTTTGGCATTCATTTCGTGTAATTCAGCCTCTTTATCAGCCAATAATTTATCATACGTTGCTTTTTGCTTAACCTGTTCTGCTTCAACTGCGGCTTTGATTTTTGCTTCTTGACCTTGTTCTAAATCTGCTTTTTCTTTAGTCCATTGCTTTTGCGCCTTACGTTGGCTCAATGAACTCCCAGTTGCGGCTAAGAATGTGATAATCGCACCGATTAAAAGCGACACAACGATCACAATGATCAAGGGCCAATCAACCGTTGTAAAGCCAAAATTAATGGCAACTGGATCAACATTCAAAACGGCAAAAACCACCACGATTAGTGCGAGAATTAAAATTGTAATTAAACGACCTTGCTTTTTCATCATACAACCTCCTATTTCTTGTTAAACAAATTACCAGCGACGTAGTCACCAATATGGGGTGCCAATTGATAAAATTGAGCACCTAGTGACATCAACCACGGTGCGTTAATTTCGCGCTTAGGATGCCCAATAGCCCCCACAATTTTGTGTGCGAGTTGATCTGGATCAAGCACGATCCAGTTAATCGATTTAAGATAGTTACCAGTTTGATCAGCAATATCAAAAAAGGCGGTATCAATCGGTCCTGGATTAACAGTTGTCACTTGAACACCAAATGGTTTCAATTCAAGCCGCAATCCGTTTGAGTAGCCTACAACGGCAAACTTAGTCGCTGAATAGATTGCTGATTTAGGTGTCGCCATCTTACCGGCCATTGAGGCAATGTTAATGATGTGCCCACGTTGTTTTTCGATCATCTGTGATCCAATGGCCCGCGTCAAATACATCAAGCCTAAAACGTTCACTCTAAACATCTGTTCCACCAAAGGCATCGGTGTTGCTAGCGCTTCTTCAAAATGACCAAACCCAGCAGCATTCACTAAAACATCCGGTATCCCCACTTCTGTTGTTAATCGCGCAACAACCGCTTCAATCGCTTCTGGGGCACTGACATCTAATTGATAAGCATAAGCTGCTTGGCCTGAGAGCCGTTGACATTCGTCACGAACCTCTTCCAGAGCCGCTTGACGCCGTGCTAAAACGACGACAATGGCACCTTTGCTAGCTGCTTCATAGGCAATTGCCCGGCCTAAACCTGACGAACCCCCTGTAACCACCACAATCTTTTGTTTTAAGTCTTGTAATGCTGCTAAATTTTGCATTTTAATTACTCCTTCCGACCATGAAATGGAATATCATACAAATCTAAATCGCTAACGACACGCGTATTTTTGAAAATATCGCGGGCATCATTTTGTAATTCACGCACAGCTTGGCCTAAATAACGGGCTGAAATATGCGTGAGTAATAGGCGTTTGACATGTGCTGTTTTGGCCACCTTGGCTGCATTGATATTAGTTGAATGATAGTATTGACGCGCAATTTTTTGTTCTTGCTTGCCAAAGGTACTTTCATGGACTAAAACATCGGCGTTTTCGGCTAGGCGCGTAATCGCTTCACAATTGCGGGTATCGCCAATAATGGTCACAATCCGTCCTTTTTGTGCGTTACCGATGTAGTTACGACCGTCAATTTCGCGGCCATCACTCAATGTGACTGTTTCACCATTTTTAATCCGGGCATAAACGGGACCTGAAGGGACACCGTCAGCTTGTAGTTTTTCAACCTGTAATTCACCAGGATGATCTTTTTCAACAATTCTAAAACCGTAACTTGCAATCCGGTGATCCAATTTTGCACATTCGACCCGGAATGTTTTGTCATCAATAATGACACCATTTTCTGGTAATACAACGAACTTCAAGGCATACGTTAAGTGACTTTCGGAAAGTTTTAAACTCGTCCGAACGTATTCTTCTGTTCCTTTGGGGCCATAAATCGTCAACGGTTCGTCGCCACCTTGAAATGAACGGCTTGATAAGAAGCCCGGTAACCCGAATAAATGATCACCATGTAAATGCGTTAAAAAGATTTTCTTAACTTTCCGTGGTTTTAACGTTGTTTTAAGAATTTGGTGTTGCGTTGCTTCACCAACGTCGAATAACCACACTTCATTCCGTTCATCCAATAATTTTAATGCAATACTCGTGACGTTACGTTGACGGGCAGGAACACCCGCACCAGTACCAAGAAATTCTAATTCCATCTAACTCTTCCATTCTATATTAAATTTAAATCAATTACTGCTTAACTAACGCTTTTGTAACGATCGCCGCATATTCTTTCACACCAACCGGATTAGGATGCACTTGGTCATCATAGAACCAGTCACCGTGTTTTCTTGCTTGATCGTACCAATTAATAATCGTTAGATTTGGATACTTCTTAGCGGCTCCTTTAAGCATTTGATTAACATCATTTTGCCAAGGCCGCGTTGGCACGTATGCATTTAGCCAGAACACTTTGCGTTGACTACCAATGGCAGCCATAAATTCATCTAACTGCGCTTGGGTAAATGAGCCGTTGGTTCCCAAACTAATTAGAACCGTATCGCTAAGCGCGCCTTTTTGGGCGTAGCTATCAACAACTGGCGTACTCTTGTTCAATTGGCGACCAACAGAGGCATCCACCAACATATTAGGGAACAGTGTTTGCAACGTTTTACCAGCATCAAGTAATACAGAATCCCCAATTGCTGTAATTGGCATCGATTGGGCTTTTTGCAATTCAACCTGCGTTAACCCGTACTTCTCATATTCTTGGTTAACTGGGTGTTTTTGCGCCGCTGCTTCGGCCTCTTTATCAGCTTGCGCTTTTGATTTAGCCTTTTTCTGTTGCTTATTTTGAGCCTTAGCCTTTTCAACTAAGGCTTTATTACGAGCATCATTTTCTTTTTTGTTCTTTTGAATATTAACCGCAAGTGCCGATTTATGAGCATCCGGCGCTGGTTGCCCCGGTGCTTGAATCGCACCTACAAGGCCCACTAAAAAGACAATTGCCATCCCAAAAACTAAACCGGATTGCCGATTTAACGTTGGATGTTTAACAAATTGACGCATTCTCTGCCCTAATTCTTGATATGGATAATGGGCCAATGGTTGTTCAATAAAGCGATATGACAATTCAGTTAGTCCGAAAATAATCGCGACTTCGATCACTGGGTATAAAACCGGATGTGCAGCAACATTTTTAAAGACGCCCTCAAAGAAAATCATCACTGGAAATTGATACAAATAAATCCCATAACTGCGTTTTTCTAACCAGTTAAAGACCGGATTGGTTAACAGGCGATTCCAATCTGAACCTGGATGTGCAACAACTGCTACCAAGACACAGATTAGTAAACTAAAGATGAATAAGCCACCCCGATAAACAAAGGCACTTTCTGCATTCATTTTGACCATTAAGATCAACATTGTAATGGTGCTCAAAAGACCAATACCATCTAACGTCCATCGTTGGCGCGGAATAATCTTTTGTTTCAAAGCTGTCGATGGCCAGACAAAAGCTAAAGCAGCCCCCACCAAGATTGAGAACATCCGAGTATCTGTCCCATAGTAAAGCCGACTTGGATCCGCATTTGGATGATATAAAATGGCCATCCAGATTGCCGAAACTAAACCAGCACCTAATAAAACACGGGCAATCCGGCCTTTATTCTTAAAGCCAATAATTAATGCAACAACGACAAACGGCCATAACAGATAAAATTGCCCCTCAATCGAAAGCGTCCATAAATGTGTAAAGGGTGATTCATTATTAGCAAACCGATCAAAATAAGATTGACCGTGGCCAATTTGCCACCAATTATAAACGTACAAAATATTAGTGATAATAATTTGATTTAAGTTATGCAACATCTGCCGTTCAAATAAAGTAATATACGCACCTGTCGCAAACAACATCGTCAATAAACCCGGATAGAGCCGCTTAACACGTCGTAAATAAAAACTCTTCAAATTAATCCAATGATTTTGTTCCCATTCTTGGACCAGTAAATCCGTAATCAAATAGCCCGAAACCACCATGAAAATCGGAACGCCTAGATAACCACCTGTAAAAGTGTACGGCATCAAATGATACAAAATAACTCCGATAACCCCAATAGCCCGTAATCCGTCAAACCCAGTAATATAACGACTGTTATTTAAGCGCTTTTTCCCTGCCATTTTCTCAACCTACTCTATATTCTAATATAAAACATTATAGCAATGTTTCCCACCACTGCCTACTTGAAGCTCTTTTTTATATTGATGCTATAGAAAAAGGAAGAATCCAGAGTCGAATTTCTTCCTTTTTGAACCCTATTATTCGACAAATTCAAACGTAAAGTTATCAATTGCCACTAAATCGCCATCATGAGCGCCTTTTTCACGTAATGCTTCGTCAAGTCCCATAGAACGCAATTGACGGGCAAAACGCATCACACCATCTTGATGATCTAAGTTACTCATCTTGAAGAGACGTTCAACTTTTTCACCTGTGATGTAGAACGTACCGTCTTCATCTTGTTCGACGTTAAAGGCTGGTCCTTCTGGTTGATATTGATAAAGTTTTTGTGTTTGTGCTTCTTCAACATCACCCATTGGGAATTCTGCTGTTTCAGCTAATAAATCGGCTGTCTTGTTCATCAATGGTTGAACACCTTGATGCGTAATACTTGAAATTTCGAAAATCTCATGTGTATCACCAGCCGCTGCTAATTTTTGTTTGAATTCAGCTAATAATTCGGCTGAGCCTGGTAGATCCATCTTAGTTGCCACAATCACTTGTGGACGTTCCAAGATTTTTGGATCATATGATTCTAATTCATGATTAATTTGTTGGTAATCTTCATATGGATCACGACCAGTTTGATCGTCCATTTCGATTAAATGTAAAACAACTCGTGTCCGTTCAACGTGGCGTAAGAATTGAATCCCTAAACCAACACCATCTGAGGCACCTTCGATTAACCCTGGTAAATCGGCTAATACGAAATCACGGCCATCATCCAGTTGAACCATCCCTAAGTTAGGCACCAATGTTGTAAATTGGTAGCTCGCAATCTTAGGTTTAGCACTTGTGACAACCGAAAGTAATGTTGATTTCCCAACAGATGGGAAGCCAACTAACCCAACATCGGCTAAAACTTTCAATTCGAGTTGAATACTGCGTTCTTGGCCTGGTTCGCCGTTTTCAGCAATTTCAGGGGCACTATTCTTAGCGGTTGCGAAATGCATGTTGCCACGGCCACCACGACCGCCCTTTGCAATCACTAATTCTTGACCATCTTCCGTTAAATCGCCTAGCAATTCATTTGTGTCGGCATCACGGACAGTTGTACCAGGTGGCACTTGGACAAATGTATCTTCGGCACCGCGGCCATACATTTGTTTATTCTGACCGTTACCACCACTATTGGCTTTAAAGTGATGACGGTAGCGGAAGTCCATTAATGTCCGTAGACCTTCATCTACGACTAGAATGACACTACCACCACGACCACCATCGCCACCGGCTGGTCCGCCAAGTGGCACAAACTTTTCACGACGAAATGCAACAGCACCATCGCCGCCTTTACCAGCTTTCACATCAATTTTGACTTGATCTACAAACATTATTTTGACTCCTTCTCGTTTCTAAACAGTACCTTATATACTACCTAAATTTAGGCTAAAAGTAAACAGACAACGTCATAATCAATCATAAAGTCTTCTAATTTAATGATTTTTAAGTAAAAAAAGAAGACGCATTAATCATCGTCTTCAGTATAACGCTTATTGTGCATTCGGGATTAATTTAAATGAACTCCAAGGTTTTAAATATTTTAATAAGAATAATTCATCTGGTGCAATATGGCCCACAACGTTTACCCGACCATCATTTGGCATTGATTGAAGCGCAATTTGGGTTTCGCCTTTGTATTGGCCGTAGCCAACATTGTCAATCAAGATATCGCCCCGTTTTATATCAACTGTATTGTGGGCTGCAAATGGTAAGTCTTTATAAATAACTCGCGTCATTGTTGAACGCAGAATGTATTCAGAACGGTCACCGCGATAACTGTGTAAGCTTTCAAATAACACTTTGCGTTCATCAGCTGTAATATCGTCAGCCACATCAATCATAATCGCTGGGAATTCTGCATTAAAGACCGTTTGCATTGTTTTTAGTTCTGCTTCGGAAGCATAAGCATTGCCAACAATGATGTCATCGATATTATCCATTAACATGTAATGTTTCATTTGGGTCGCCATCGCTAAGTCCCGATCAACTTCCATCGTTGGTAGGCCGTCTTGTGTTGGCCAAGGTCCGAAAGTCGCTTCATGTGAATTAACGAAAGCAGCCGTATTTAAATTATACTGTGCAAATTGCGCTGTACATTGATTAAAGAAGTCTTCCCCTAAACCGGAATAACGATGTGGATAGAAGTTATGACACCCCAATAAGTTAGCCCGTTTAGGTGAAAAACTCATAATATTGTCAACATAGCTTGTCCCTTGACTCATATTAATTTCGATTTTAAGATCGTATGGATTACGGGTCATCTTCGCTTCTTCTTGGCCTGTAAACCCGTTATCTAACCGAATTCCCCAAGCACCTAATTCATGGAAGAAACTTAAATCATCATAGGAAATACCAAGTTGTTCAAACAAACCAGGATTAATGTCAATCATCACTTGCATCCCTAATTGATTTGCATAATCAACCACGCGCTTGAAATTAGTAAGCACCGCATCTTGATCACCACTGACTTCTAATAATGATGTGAAGACCCGTTTAAAGCCGTATTGATGTGCAAGGTCTAGATAAGCCGCATCCTTTTCAAAAGTTGATCGTTCTGGATAAATTGAAACGCCTAATTTTCCCATGTCTATTACCTCCTAAAAATTGGGCTATACCGCCCTAACATCTTTTAGTTTATCATAGATGACCCATCAATGAAAACCTTTACACAATTATAAATTCAGTTCTCTTTAAATTCATTTGATTGTTTTTGAACGTTTTTGAAATATTTTGGTTGCTTTTTATTGTAAACGATGACATAATGAATGCACGGAGGTTTTTGATATGTTAACAGAAGAACGGCACCAAGCCATCCTGGATTTATTACAACAACAAGATGTCGTCAAAATGAAAGCGTTATGCCGCTTATTAGACGCATCAGAGTCCACTATTCGTCGTGACCTTCAACTTTTGGAAGAACAAGGATTGGTCACTCGAATTCACGGCGGTGCTAAACGCCTCAATAAATTACAGGTTGAATTAGGACAAATCGAAAAAACGAGCAAAAACGTTCACGAAAAAAATGAAATTGCTAAGTTTGCAGCTTCTAAGATCCAATTAGGGTG
This sequence comes from Latilactobacillus sakei subsp. sakei DSM 20017 = JCM 1157, assembly GCF_002370355.1. Lineage (NCBI taxonomy): Bacteria > Bacillati > Bacillota > Bacilli > Lactobacillales > Lactobacillaceae > Latilactobacillus > Latilactobacillus sakei. The sequence continues at coordinate 1,384,277 of NZ_AP017929.1, read as the reverse complement.
CGTCATCTATCTGGATGCCGGCACAACGACTCAAGCAATCATCCCTTATTTAACACCTGAAATGAATTTAACCGTTGTCACTAACGGTGTTGATACAGCTTCACTTTTAGCTGATCATCATATTCAAACCTACCTATTAGGTGGCCGGGTTAAAAATAAGACCAAAGCGATGGTCGGTGCGGGCGCCTTAGAAACACTGCTCCAATTTCAATTTAACCAAGCGATTTTAGGAACTAACGGTGTTGACCAATATTCAGGTTTAACAACGCCCGATCCTGAAGAAGCAACGCTCAAGCGATTTGCGATTCAACAGGCTAACCAAACGATGGTCCTAGCTGATCATACAAAATTTGATGCCGTTTCATTTAGTAAATTTGCCGAACTTGCGCAAGTTCAACTGATTACCGATCAACTCTCCCCTGCACTACGTCAAACTTATCAAACACATACAGATTTACAGGAGGTTTTATAGTGATTTATACGATTACGGCGAATCCATCAATCGATTACGTCATTCAACTTGAAAAACTAAATACAGGTAACGTCAACCGCGTTCAATCTGACGTGAAGCTACCCGGTGGTAAAGGGATTAATGTTTCAAGAATCCTTGCCGAATTAGCACTCCCTAGTGTTGCGCTAGGTTTTGTCGGCGGCTTCACCGGTCAATTCATCCAAAACAAACTCAATAATGCGTCTATTGACTGTCGCTTCACAGAAGTTGAAGAAGATACACGGATTAACGTCAAGTTAAAAGATAGCGTTGAAGAAACTGAAATCAACGGCCAAGGCCCTCACGTTTCAGCTGGTGCTGTTGATAACTTGAAGCAACAATTGGCTAAATTAGAAGCAGGCGATATCGTCTTTATGTCAGGCAGTTTGCCACCTAACTTACCTGCTAGCTTCTATAAAGACTTGATTCCAATGATTCAAGCGCACAATGCTGAATTCGTAATTGATACAACTGGTCAAGCCTTATTAGATACTTTAGCTGAAAAGCCATTGGTGATTAAACCCAACCACCATGAACTAGCCGAATTATTCGACACGCAATTTGCTAACCAAGGTGAAATCATCGCTGCCGGACGCAAATTATTAGACAAAGGTGCACAACACGTATTGGTCTCAATGGCCGGTGATGGCGCCCTCTTAATTACACCAGACCACGCTTATCTCGGTGGCACCCCTAAAGGGACTGTGATTAATTCCGTTGGTGCTGGTGATTCAATGATTGCCGGCTTTGTCGGGACATTCGCGCAACATCACGATGCACTAGCTGCTTTCAAAACAAGTCTTGCTTGTGGCAGTGCCACAGCCTTTTCAGAAGATTTAGCGACTAGCGCTAAGATTAACGAACTCTTACCACAAATTGAAATCACACAAGTTGATTAATTTTAAACACAAAGGAGATTTATTATGAACATCCAAGATTTACTCTTAAAAGATGCGATGATCATGGATTTACAAGCAACGACTAAAGAAGCCGCTGTTGATGAAATGGTTGCCCGCTACAAAGATATCGGTGTTATCACAGATGATGCCCTCTATCGTAAAGATATTTTGGCTCGTGAAGCCCAATCATCAACTGGGATTGGCGAAGGCATTGCGATGCCCCATGCCAAAGATAGTGCTGTTCAACGCGCAACTGTTTTATTCGCTAAGAGTCAAAATGGTGTTGAATATGACGCATTAGACGGCCAACCCGTTTACTTGTTCTTCATGATTGCTGCTCCAGAAGGCGCTAACGATACGCATTTACAAGCCCTAGCTGGTCTTTCATCACTTTTAATCAACCCACAATTAGTGGCTGATTTGAAACTAGCCCAAACACCTGAAGATGTTCAAGAACTCTTTGCTAAGGCCCAAGCAGCCAAAGATGCTGAAGACGCTAAGGAAGAAGCAGAAGAAGCTGCTAAAGCACAAGCCGCTGCTGCAACACCTGCTGATGAACAAAAACCATTTATCGTTGCTGTTACAGCTTGCCCAACTGGGATTGCTCACACTTACATGGCCGAAGCTGCTTTGAAAGAAACAGCTGCTAAAATGGGCATCGATATCAAAGTTGAAACAAATGGTTCTGAAGGGGTTAAACACCAATTAACAGCCGATGATATCAGCCGTGCAACAGGTGTCATCATCGCTGCTGATAAGAAAGTCGATATGCCTCGTTTCAACGGCAAACATCTCTTGAACCGCCCTGTTATCGACGGTATCAAAAAACCTGCCGAATTGATCCAAAAAACATTGGATGAAGAAGGTTCAATCTTCCATGCAACAGAATCACAAGCAAGCGAAGAAGCTTCAGCTGATAAGAAAACACTTTGGAGCCGTATCTACCAAGATTTAATGAATGGTGTTTCAAATATGTTACCATTCGTTGTCGGTGGTGGGATTTTAATGGCCATCTCATTCCTATTGGAACAAACAGTTGGCGCTCATTCAACAACCTTTATTTTCTTAAACTCATTAGGTAATAATGCTTTTAACTTCTTAATTCCAGTTCTTGCTGCTTACATCGCGATTTCAATCGGTGACCGCCCCGCTTTAATGCCTGGGTTTGTCGGCGGGTATATGGCCAGTCAAGCAACAGCTAGTGTGATTTCTTCTGATAGTCCTGCCGGTTTCCTTGGTGGTTTAGCTGCTGGGTTCATCGCTGGTTGGGTCATCGTTGGTTTGAAGAAAGCCTTCAAGAACTTACCACAAACATTAGATGGTTTAAAACCAATCCTGATTTTCCCTGTTCTTGGTCTATTGATTGTTGGCTTTATCATGTTCTTTATGGTCAACCCAGTCTTCGCTCAAATTAATCTCTGGTTAAGCACATTCTTAACGCACTTAGGGGCTGGCAATGCCTTATTGCTTGGTGCGATTTTAGGCGGTATGATGTCCGTTGATATGGGTGGTCCTTTCAATAAGGCTGCTTATACCTTCGCAATCGGTGTTTTCACAACCACTAAAGATGGCTCATTAATGGCCGCTGTTATGGCTGGTGGGATGGTACCACCATTGGCAATCGCCGTTGCTGCAACAATCTTCAAAAATAAATTTACAGGTAGTGAACGGAAACAAGCCTTTGCTAACTACGTCTTAGGGATTTCATTCATTACTGAAGGTGCTATTCCATTTGCTGCAACAGATCCATTGCACGTTATCGTTTCAAGTGTCATCGGCTCAGCAATCGGTGGTGGTTTAACCCAATTATGGCAAATCACTGTTCCGGCACCACATGGTGGGATTTTCGTAGCCCCACTTGCTAACCACGGTTTACTCTTTGTCCTTGCTGTATTAATCGGGACATTCGTCAGTGCCTTAATCTTAGGCCTCTGGCGTCCAGTTGCTAAAGAAGCTTAATTTAAAAAAGTCGCAGTCAAATGACTGCGACTTTTTATTTGCCATTAAAACTAGCGCTTTTAATGGCTATTTAGTTGAAACTTTTTAAAATGCGCCCGAAGATAACTTAACGTTAAGCTTTCAGTCTGTGAAGCGACCAATTCAGATGGCGTCCCACTAGCCATCACTTGACCACCTTGGCTACCGCCTTTTGGGCCTAAATCAATTAAATAATCAGCATTCGTCATCAAATCAAGGTCGTGGGTAATCATAATCACCGTTGCGCCTTTGGCTTTTAATTGATTAATAACGCCCATCAAGGTTTCCACATCCCGTGGATGCAAGCCAACAGATGGTTCATCGAAGACGAATAACGTCCCGGCTCGTTTTTTATTCAAATGCGTCACTAGCTTTAGCCGTTGCGCTTCGCCACCTGAAAGACTCGGTGTACTTTCACCAAGGTGCAAATACCCTAAGCCGATCTCTTTGAGAATCTTAAGTTCTTTCAAGATATTGGGCACATCCGCAAAAACGGGTATTGCTTCTTCTACTGATAAGGCCAATAAATCCACGATACTGTAACTATGCCACTTAATTACCTCAATTGCCGGCTTATATCGTTTGCCCTGACATTCCGGACAAACTTCTTCCATATCTGGTAAGTATTGAATATCCAAAATAATACTGCCCAGACCGCCACAATTGGGGCAGGCGCCTTCTTTATTGTTATACGAAAAATGGGCAATCCCATAATTGTGGGCTTGTGATTCCGGTAGCCCAGCAAATAATTTCCGAAGATTCGTCATGATGTTAGTATAAGTGGCTAAAGTCGAACGCGTGTTTTTACCAACTGGTTTGGCATCAATGCTAACTACCGCTGTTAAATCCGTCGTTAACTGTGTCACCTGTTTGGGAAGTTGCTCACGCTTATGGTGGGCTTCAATCGCCGGTACCAAACTATCCAAGATTAAACTTGTCTTACCAGCCCCCGAGAAGCCAGAAACTGCCGTAATTTGATTATCTGGTATTTCAATCGTCACATCACGCAGATTAAAATACTGGCCAACCGCCATTGTCGTTCGAACACCTGAAGCTTGCGTTGCTACTTTGGGATACAAAATATTGGCCCGACCGGCGATGTATGGTCCAATTAATGATTGTGGGTCTTGCACTAAATCGGCCGGCTTGCCTTGTGCAATCACCTGACCGCCATTGCGACCCGCTGCCGGGCCAATTTCAATCACCCAGTCGGCTTGGCTAATGATGTTGACTTCATGATCAACGACCACTAATGAATTGCCTTGCGCCACTAACTGTCTGAAAATATGAATTAAACCTTCAACATTATCCGGATGCAACCCAATTGATGGTTCATCCAAGACATACAAAACACCGGTTGTTGCCGTTCTTAAGGTCCGCGCTAATTGTATTCGTTGGAGTTCGCCAGTCGATAATGTATTGCCATTCCGCGACAACGTTAAATAGTCGAGTCCTAATGACAATAATGGCTGCAACGTTTCTAATAAGTTCTTAAACAAAATGGTTGCCATTTGTTGCATCTCGTCTGGTAAATCGGCTTTAGTAGCCGTTACCCAAGTGTCTAATGCCCCTAGCGTCATATCAGAAACTGCCGCAATATTTTGCCCGCCAACGGTTTGCGTTAGTAGTTCGGGATTGAGCCGTGTCCCGTGACATGTTGGACAAGTTGAAAAATGAAAAAAAGAATTGACCTTGGCCATCGCACGATCACTTTTGACCGATTTCAAAGATTCATAAACGGCGTCGTAGGCATTTTCATAGAGTGTATTTTCCGTACTAAAGACGCGACCGGTTGATGTGTGAAAATCGACCGCGTATTTATTCCGCTTACCATGCAAGACGATTTCTTTTTCCTTGGCCGTCAAATCTTTATAAGGGACATCAATTCGAACCCCGATATGTGCCGCGACCGTTGGCATAAAGTTCCGACCTGGTAAACGCCAAGAAGCGATTGCTCCGTCTTCAATACTAAGATTTTCATCCGCAATGATTTTGCGATCATCTAGCGTTTGAACTTGTCCAGTCCCATGACATTCTGGACAGGCACCTGCTGAATTAAAAGCGAAATCCTCAGCCGATTTAGCCATAAATTGCACCTGGCATGTTGGACAGGTAATAACGCCCATTTTATCGCCAGCTAAATCCATCGCTTGCGCAATCTTTAAACTAGGTTGAATCTCATGCCCGTTTGGACAACGCGTCGTGCCTAAGCGTGAAAAAATTAACCGCACACCATTAAAAATTTCACTCATCGACCCCACTGTCGACCGTTCTGATGGGACACTGGGGCGTTGTCGTAATGCAATTGCCGATGGAATATGCCGGACTTCTTGCACTTGCGAGCGTTTATTCTGCGTGATACGCCGCCGTGTGTAAGTCGAGAGCGCTTCTAAGTAACGCCGTGAGCCTTCCGCGTATAAAATGCCCATCGCCAATGAACTTTTACCCGATCCTGAGGGCCCCGAAATCGCGACAAATTGGTTCAAAGGAATATCGACATTAATATTTTTTAAGTTATTGACGTTACCGCCCCGCACTTCAATCTGCGTTGGTTGTTTAACTGCCATGATTAACCTTCTTCTTTTTTAGATTGACGGTTAAAAGTCGCCGCTTCTGCTTCTAAATTTGCTAAAATCCGTTCCAAATAACCATCAACGGCTGTTACTTCCGCATCGGAAAAGCCTTTATAAAAAACGGCACTCAATCGTTGACTAACATCATCCCCGACACTTTGTTGCGCCGCACCAAGCGGTGTTAAATCAAAAACACGCTTACGCTTGTCAACTGGCGATTGTTCGCTAATCAATAATTGCTGTTTTTCAAGCCGATGAAGCATTAGCGACAAACTACTATTAGCCAAACCAGTAACTTGTGCCAATTCCGTCGCCGTTTGCGGATGGCGGTCCCACAACGCCGACAATATTTTACCTTGTTCCGCATTATAGCGCGCCCGCTGATCCGCCAATAGATAGCGATTAAATAGCCGCGTATTCAACAACCGAATCTTCAAGGTTAAATAACCGCCTCTTTTAGTTTTCATCCTAATAACCCCTTATTTGTTTTGATATCAACATTATTTATATATTACTATATAAAACTAATTTTAGCGACTAAAAAACATCATGGGTACCCACGATGCTTCTATAGTAACTGTTTTAATTGTTCCGCTTGCACACTACGGACTTCTTCTACAACCACCAACGCTTTGACATCGATTTGTGAGACAACCGGTACCAAAGTGGCGAGTTGTTTCGCCGTACAAATGGCATATAACATCGGCCGCTCATTTTGGCTGTAATAACCTTGAGCCTTGATAATTGTAATGCCTTGTTGAAACTGCGTCGACAACGTTTCAGCAATCGTTTCGTATTGATCTGAAATAATTGTTACCGCACGTTTAGCCCCAAATTTAGCCAATAGTTTATTCAAAACCACTGCTGATAAATAGAGTTCAATAATCGTTAAGAGCATATTTTGAAAACCGATAATCAAGCCCGACGGAATGGCGACAATTAAATCGAAAAAGAGCATCGCAGAGCCATTCGGGATTCCTAAATAGCGGTTAACGATCTTCGCCAGAATCGTGCTACCGGCAATTGTCCCTTGGCAATGAATAATAATTGCCATTGCAATCCCCATCAAGACGCCACCAATCACCGTTGGAATTAAGGTTTGCGTTGTATGATAGCCGATAAAATGCGGTAGCTTTAAAAAGAGCGAAATCCAGATTACCGCCCAAACAGAATACCAAATCGTTTGACGCTCAAGGTATCTAAAGCCAATCACCACTAATATGCCGTTTAAGATTAGATTCGTAAAGGCCGGCGGAATCGCAAGTGCATAATACCCAATCGCGGTGAGTCCGGTCACGCCGCCCTCACCGATTTGATGGGGAATCAAGAAATCGTTAATGGCGATGGCATAAATAAAGGCCCCAATGATAATGCCCAGTCCGTTTTTTAAAATTGTTTTTTTCTGCATTTGTGTCACTTCCCGTTCCAAATTAACATAAGCGTATCATACATCGGGGGCTGGATAAAAGGGGCATTTTAGATTAACTTGAAACCGCCAAAAAACGCCACAGGGATTGCCCAGTGACGTTCACCAATCTTTATTTAATAATACCTAAATCGATCATCGATTGACCGGTTGCAATAATCGAATCTGCTGCCGATCTTGGTTGCCAACCTAAAAGCTTTTTAGCTTTTTCATTACTTGTATCGGCGTATTTACCCACTAAAGTCGCTAACATTCGTAAATCCGGTTTGAAAGTCGCTGCTAGCTTAATAACACTATTGGGAATTGTCTTTTGCGGTAATCGACTTGCATATTGTGGGAAAGCACCGCGTAAGACATCGGCCACTTCTAACATAGATAATGTTTCACCAGTGGTTGCTAAGAAGCGTTCGCCATCTGCTTGTGGCGCAGTCATCGCTAATAGGTGTAAACTCGCAACATCACGGACATCGACGTACCCTGATTTTACTTGTGGCACAGCCTTAACTTGGCCATTTAACAGTTGTTCAACTTGCACGTTTGAATGCGAATAAACGGATGATAAAACAGGGCCCATCACACCAACTGGGTTGACAGCTGCTAGTGATAAGCCTTGCCCTTCAGTTTTAATGAAGTTCCAGGCCGCCTGTTCAGCTAACGTTTTCGATTTTTGATAAGGATGAATATTTTTAGCACTTAAATCTGACCAGTCGGCTTCAGTGTAAGGCGTTTGTTGATTAGGATGCCCCGCACAGATTGCCCCGTAAGCAGAGGTTAACACGACGCGCTTAACATTCGCATCGCGAGCGGCTTTTAAAACCATTAAGACACCATTCACTGCCGGATTAATCATTTCAGATTCATCCTTGAAATTTAATTTAGGCGTTGGTGAGGCCACATGCATGACGTAACTGACCCCAACCATCGCAGCCGGCCATTGCTCTGGATGTTGCAAGTCGGCTTCCACGAACGATAAATCTTCAATATTGGTAATCCCGTTTGCTTGCATGCTAGTGACAATCCGTTGACTCTTAGCCATTGAACGCACCGTTGTCCGAACGGCGTAGCCCTGTTCTAATAATTGTAAAATAATATGTGATGCAATAAAACCACTACCACCAGTTACTAATACTAATTCTTTCATCTTCAATTCCTCGCTTTCGTTACACTTGTAACATCTATGGCTTTATATTAAAATAAAAGACGTTCACAAACAAGCGATTCATCAGCATCTGTGACAGAAAGGCGGAATTGTTATGGCAGCAACTAACCATGCCCAAGCAATCAAACAAGATTCCCAAGAATACCTCACTACCGCATTATTACAACTCCTAGAGGCCCATCAATTTGAAGATATTACGGTCACCCAAGTCGTGAAACGTGCCGGTGTCAGTCGAATGGCTTTTTACCGCAACTTTGATTCACTCGAACAGGTCTTAATCGATTATTTTACACCCATTATCGAAACACACTTCAAGGCCGTCTTACAGCAACAATCCGCGGAACTTAAGTTAGCGGCCCTCTCGACATTTTTTATCGAATTAGAAGCGACTCTGAAACTGGCGGCCAAACGCGGTTTCGAACCGATCGTCCGCGACGTCTTCACGGACAATATTCAGCAATTTTATCAAACAATTGACCCCTGGCGGTCACTGGATGCGATTCGGCAAAAATATTACGTGCAATTCATGGCGGTTGGTGTCTACCAAATTTGGCGTGATTGGTTACTGGGCGGACAAAAAGAATCCTTATCATTTATTCATCAACTATTAGCAAATTTACAACATCATATGGACCTGGCTGTTAGCCAACCATTAGCGGATTAAAAAACGTTAGGCTAGACAATAATTTGTCTAGCCTAACGTTTTTTTATAGTGACAATTTAATGGTTTGCGCAACTGTCTTCGAGATTCCGAGTGCTTCAAGTTCTTCAACAGACGCATCTTTAATATGCTTCATCGAGCCAAAATTCTTCAAGAGTTTCGTCCGCGTTTTCGGACCAACCCCCTTGATATCATCTAACTTAGAACTCAACGAATTCTTACCACGCAACTGACGATGAAAACTAATCGCAAAGCGATGGACTTCATCTTGAATTCGCGTCAATAAGTAAAAGCCCTGACTCTTAGGATCAAGCTGAATCGTTTGATCGGCTTCACCAAATAATAACGAAGCTGTTTTATGGTGATTATCCTTAACCATCCCCGCAACTGGAATTGTGAGCCCTAATTCGTTTTCTAAGACGTCTTTGGCGGCATTGAGTTCAACTACCCCACCATCCATTAAAATTAAGTCAGGCAGCGCTTTGCCCTCTTTTAACAAGCGTGAATAACGGCGATAGATCACCTCGCGCGTATTGGCATCTTCGTTGGCGCCGGCGCGCTCTGCCGTCTGGGTTAATTTATACTTCCGATAAAGCTTCTTCTCAGCGCGGCCATCAACAAATGTGACCATCGCCGACACCGGATCGGTCCCTTGAATATGCGAATGATCGAATGCTTCGATAACATGACCATGGGGTAAGCCGAGTGCATCCATAATTTCATCTTGCGCACCAACCGTCTTGCGATTATCGAGTTCCAATAAGCGGAACTTTTCTTCTAATACCAGACGGCTATTTTTTTGCGCCATTTCCATCAAGGCTTTTTTCTCTCCCCGTTGTGGCGTTCGAATCGGTACTTGCAAAATATCGGATAAGACTTGTTTTTCGATGCCATCTGGCACGAGAATTTCTCGTGGTAACACATTATTCTTACGGTTATACCATTGGAGAATAAAGGTCGCCAATTCTTCTTCCGGCGTATTCACACATGGAAAGAGGCGTTTTTCCCGCCGAATTAAACGTGCTTGGCGAATAAAGAAGATTTGAATCGACAACCAGCCTTTATCCATGTAAAAGGCAAATAAATCACGCGGTGTATGATCGTTAGAAATAATCTTTTGTTTTTCAACGGTTGCTTCAATATAGCGTAATTGATCACGCAACTCAGCGGCCCGCTCAAATTGCATCTCCTGGGCGGCCGTCGCCATTTTCTCTGTTAAATCCTTCTTAACATTGTCAACTTGCCCGTTTAAAAAGCGTTTAATTTTCTTAATCTGTTCGGTATAGGCTGCTTCTGGTACTTCCTGGAAACAAGCACCCAAGCACTGCCCCATATGATAGTACAAACAAGGGCGGCCTTGATGGCCCTGACAGCGCCGTAAGGGGTAAACACGTTGCAAGAAGCGTAAAGTCTCCTGAGCCGCATAAACGTCCGGATACGGGCCAAAATAATAGCCACCATCTTTTTTGACATCGCCAGTAATCAATAAGCGCGGATCACGTTCATTGGTGATCTTGATGTACGGATAGCCCGTCCCCCGTTTTAACTTGATATTAAAGTAGGGTTGGTGCTTTTGGATTAACGTAATTTCCAACAAAAAGGCCTCTTTATTTGTCGATGTAATGATTGTTTCAAAATCGACAATTTCAGAGACCAATTTGGCCGTCTTACCTTCGTGGCTACTCTTAAAATATGAGCGGACCCGGTTCTTAAGATTCTTGGCCTTCCCCACGTAGATAATCTGTGCGTTAATATCTTTCATCAAATAACAGCCTGGTAAGGCTGGTAATAAGGCTAATTTATGTTCGATATGTTCACTTGCCAAAAACACCACTCCTTTAATCCAAAACAAGTGTTCGTTCCTATATTTTACGTGTTTTTGGCTAAAATGCAACTATCGACAATTATTGCGCTAAAATTTTGGCTAGGAATTGTTGGGTCCGTTCTTCTTGCGGATGTTCGAAAAGTTGCGTTGGTGTCCCTTTTTCAACGATTTGGCTATCTGCCATGAACCAAACTTCATCAGCTACTTCCCGTGCAAAGCCCATTTCATGGGTAACAACCACCATTGTCATGCCTTCTTGTGCCAAATCTTGCATCACCTTCAACACTTCACCCACCATTTCTGGATCGAGCGCTGAGGTTGGTTCATCAAATAATAAGACATCTGGTGACATCGCAAGTGCTCTAGCAATAGCAATCCGTTGCTTTTGACCACCTGACAGTTGGTCACTATAAGCATCGGCCTTATCGGCTAATCCAACCCGTTCTAACAACTGTTGTGCTTTTTTTGTTGCTTCTTCTTTTGATTGACGTTTGACCTTTTGTGGTGCGAGTCTTAGGTTATCTAAAACCGTTAAGTTGGGGAACAGATTGAAGTTTTGGAAAACCATCCCCATCTTAGTCCGCATTTGGTCCAATTGTTTTTCAGAGAGACTCATCAAGTCGGTCCCTTCAAAAAGAATTTGACCACTCGTTGGTTCTTCTAACCGGTTCAAACACCGTAATAAGGTACTCTTCCCACCACCTGAAGGGCCGATGACAACGATCACTTGACCCGCTTCAACATCACCACTAACCCCGTTCAAAACAAGGTTATCGTCATATTTTTTAACTAATTGATTAATTTTAAGCATGTTGCATCTTCCTTTCAATATGGTTGAGTAGTTTCGAAAGACTAAAGGTTAAGATAAAGTAGATGACCATTGCGACAAAGATTGGTGCAACCCCTTTGTAGGTTGCTGATTGAACCACTTTTAATTGGTAAATCAAATCCGTCACACCGATAATTGAAACGATTGAACTTTCCTTGATTAATGAGATAAATTCGTTGCCTAAGGCTGGCCAGATGTTCTTCAAAGCTTGTGGTAAGATGATATACCGCATTGTATCGTGTTGTGAGAGCCCCAAACTTCTTGAAGCTTCCGTTTGACCAGCGTCAATCGCGTTGATCCCTGAACGAATAATTTCTGCGACGTACGCAGCACTGTTAAGCGAAACGGCAATCACGCCAGCGAATAAAGCTGGAATATTAACCCATAACCCAATCCCGAAGTAGACAAACATGATTTGAATCATCAATGGTGTGCCCCGGACGAATTCGATATACATCACGGCTAGGCTGTGGAATAGTTTATTCTTAGAAAGTCTTGCAAAGGCGAGTACAACCCCAATGAAGATCCCGATAATGATTGAAATAATTGTAATGAATAAGGTATAACCAATCCCTTTAGCGAAATAAGACCAGTAGTGCCACATACTTGTATTGTGCGTGTTCGTTTTCATCAAACTACCCGCACTCTTTAAATATTGCGGAATTAATTTTTGTTGCTTAATTTGAGCGATACTCTTATTAGCGGCAGCGACTAAAGTTGGTGAGTTCTTTGGAAATGCAATCGCTGAACCTTGCATATCTGCCCCTAAGTTAAATTTACCGTCGATTTGAACTAATTCAGGATCATTGCTGGCATAAGCAGTTGCCACTGGTTCTTCGGCCACAATCCCGTCAATTTTATGACTCTTAAGTGCTAATACTAAATCGGGTACTTTTGTTAAACCTGTAATCTGTGCATTTTTAATTTGTTTTTTAGCTAATGTTTGTTGGAGACTCCCAGTTTGGACCCCAACCTTCTTACCGATAAAACTATTTTTTGATTTATAAATCTTGGCGTCGGCCTTATTGACGAGGATCGATTGACCACCTAAGTAATAGACATCCGAGAAATCGACACTCTTAGTCCGTTCATCAGTTGGTGACATCGCTGAAATTACCATATCGACCTTGCCAGTTTCTAGACCAACTAACAACGCGTCAAAATCCATTGACTTGATCACTAACTTAACGTGTAAATCGTCAGCAACCTTTTGTGCAACGTCAATATCCATCCCAACGGTTTTATTTTTGCCGTTTTTATTCACTAAAAATTCATACGGTGCATAATCTGGGCTTGTCCCCAACACTAATGTCTTCTTAGCTTGAACGCGACTAACCGTCTGCCCCGCGGCTGATACAGCTTGGTTATTCCCCACTAATAGCGCTACCAGCAAGGCTAATGGTAGTAAAATGAATGCTAAACTTTTTTTGATAGTCATTTGATCCCCTCCTATGATGTTTTTCATAATACACTACTATAAATATTTATGCAATATTTATTTATAAATTAAGAATAATTGGCGAACTGATTTTTATCTGGTATGATAGACTCACATCAGAAAAGAGGGATATTATGGGCTTAAAAGTAACACGTCAAACAGATTTAACTAGTTTATTCGACAAATTTGCATCAATTCCCGGCGATCGGGAAAAAATGGCAGCTGAAGTTGAAGAAACGGCTGAAAAATTAAAAGAAACGGAATCAAAGACAACTAAAAAAGAATAATCAAAAAGAGGTGCGGACAAAATTACTTTGTCCGCACCTCTTTTTTAATACCTGACTCATAGCCCACGCTTTAATTATTCTGCGTGTCGTTCTGGATAACGTTCTTTAAGCTTTTCAATATTTTCTTGTGCTACTTTTTCAAAGTCGACGTTATTCCATTCAGCAATCTGTGATAGATACCAGAGTACATCACCAATCTTCTTGGTAAGTACCTGTTCATCTAGTTGGTGGCCTTGGAATGTATATTTTTTGACAATATCCACGACTTCGCCACTTTCGCTAGCTAAACCTAATGCCAAGTTCGTTAAAACTTGTTCATTACCATATAGCGTTCTGTTCGCTAATTTTTGGTATTCATTAAATTCCATTAACGACGACCTCCAATATCACATTGTTGTTCGATCCATTCCCAGACAGTATCCTTACCAGCACCAGTCAACGCACTGAAGCAGACAAACTTATCAACTGGGTTAAAATCAAGTGCCTCTTTAATGATCTTTTCTTGGCGATTCCATTTCCCAGTTGAGATTTTATCCATCTTAGTAGCAACCACTAAAACTGGAATATCGTAATACTTAGCGAAGACATACATTGCGATATCGTCATCAGTTGGTTCATGACGACCATCGATCAATGAAATTAAGCCGCGTAAATTATCCCGATTAGTGAGATAAGCCTCGATAATTTGCCCGAATTTTTCCCGTTGTTTCTTAGAAACCTTCGCATAGCCATAACCAGGCACATCGACGAAATAAAGTTCATTTTCAACACGGTAGAAATTTAGGGTTTGCGTCTTCCCTGGCTTACTAGATGTCCGTGCGTAACTCTTACGATTAATTAACTTATTAATCAAAGAAGATTTACCGACATTTGAGCGGCCAGATAACGCGATTTCAGGTAATTGGTCAGTGGGGTACTGCGAAGCAGCTACCGCACTCATCACCATTTCAACTTCATGTACTTCCATAATAACCTCCGATTATTTCCTTCGAATGCTAGTTTAGCATAAATAAATAATTATTGCGCCGTTGACTTATTTTCAAATCCATGTTTACGGCACCCTTATGTAAAAAAAGTTGCCGGGTCGATTACGCCCCGACAACTTCATAGTCATTATGACGCTTCTTGACCATCAGCTAAGAAAAGTTGTGGTTTAGCAGTGCCATCAACGGCTTCTTTTGTCACTAAGACTTTGACAACGTCTTCGCGACTTGGTACATCAAACATCATATCCATCATGACTTCTTCGATGATTGAACGGAGGCCACGCGCACCGGTATTACGTTCAATTGCAAGGTGAGCAATCGCATGTAATGCTTCTGGCGTGAATTCTAGTTCAACATCGTCTAAAGCCATCAATTTACTATATTGTTTAACTAAGGCGTTCTTAGGTTCCGTTAAGATCCGAACTAAGTCGTCTTCAGTTAATTTTTCAAGTGCAGCCGTGATTGGAATCCGACCAATGAATTCAGGGATAATCCCAAATTGCATTAAATCTTCCGTCACGATTTGTTGCATCAAGCTTTGATTTTCATCAACCGCTTGGCCAGCTTTGCTACCAAAACCAATCGTCTTTTCACCTAATCGGTTTTTAACGATTGTTTCGATGCCATCGAAGGCCCCACCAATAATGAATAAAATATTAGTTGTGTCGATTTGAATCAATTCTTGTTGTGGGTGCTTACGTCCGCCCTGAGGTGGCACGCTAGCAATTGTCCCTTCAAGAATCTTCAAGAGTGCTTGTTGCACCCCTTCACCAGAAACATCACGGGTAATTGAGACGTTTTCGCTCTTCTTGGCAATCTTATCAATTTCATCGATATAAATAATACCCCGTTCAGCGCGATCAACATCAAAATCAGCGTTTTGCAAGAGCTTCAAGAGAATATTCTCAACATCTTCACCAACATAACCGGCTTCCGTCAACGTCGTGGCATCCGCAATCGCAAATGGGACGTTAAGGATCCGTGCTAAGGTTTGGGCTAAGAATGTCTTACCTGAGCCAGTAGGCCCGATTAAAGCGATATTACTCTTTTGAAGTTCAGTATCACCTTTTTCGGCAACTGTCATTTGGTTAACACGTTTGTAATGGTTATAAACGGCAACTGAGAGCGCCTTTTTAGCTTCTGTTTGACCAATGACATAATCATTTAAAATTGCAAGAATTTCGCGTGGTTTTGGTACTTCTAATAAGTCATTAACAGCTTCATCTTTAAATTCTTCATCGATAATTTCTTTACAGAGATCGATACATTCATTACAGATATAAACACCAGGGCCGGCCACAATCTTCTTTACTTGATCTTGTGATTTACCACAAAACGAACAAGTAACAGGGCCATTCGTTGTTTCTGTATCATCTAACATACTGGGATTCTCCCCTTCCTATACATCTATCATAGCAGATTTCTAATATTAGTCATCTCAGACCGCTTAGAAATGTAATTAAGACTATATCACATCACTGCGCTAGATGAAAGCAATCCGTTTTTGACGCCATATAACGCAAAAGCGGGTTCAAAGTAGTCACCTTGAACCCGCTTTTAGAACCGATTAAAGCTCATCTAACTATCTAATTATTTAGCGTCTTTAACTTCAACAGCTGAATCAGCAATCACTTCGATAGCTTTCTTAACACCGATATCATGTTTTAACATGTCATCTGATAAGACGCTGCGAACAGCTGATTCTTCCATGTTGTATTGTTCTGCTAAACTCTTAAGTTCTGCAGCAACTTCTTCGTCAGTTGCTTCGATCTTTTCAGCTTCAACAACAGCTTCTAAGACAAGGCTTGTCTTAACGCGTTTGTCAGCATCACCGGCGAATTGTTTCTTCAAATCATCTTCTGTTGTACCAGTGATTTGATAGTACATTTCTGGGTTGATACCTTGTTGTTGCATGTTACCTAAGTATTGTTGTAATTGACTGTTGATTTCTTCGTCAATCATTGCTTGAGGTAATTCAGGAATTGTTGCATTTTCTGTTGCTTTAGCAACGGCTGTATCTTGGATAGCAGCGTCAGCAGCATCATTCTTTTGTTGTTTTAATTCTTCACGAATTTTTTCTTTTAATTCGTCTAATGAATCAACGTCTTCGTCGATATCCTTAGCAAATTCGTCGTCAAGTTCTGGTAATTCCTTACCCTTAACTTCGTGAATCTTAACCTTAAAGATTGCTTCTTTACCAGCTAATTCTTCTGCTTGGTAATCTTTAGGGAATGTTACTGTAACGTCAACATCTTCTTCAGCTTTGTGACCAACTAATTGATCTTCAAAACCAGGAATGAATGAGTTTGAACCTAATTCTAATGAGTAGTTATCTGCTTGGCCACCATCAAAAGGTACACCATCAACAGAACCAGCATAATCAATAACGACTGTGTCGCCATTTTCTGCTGCTGCATCTTCTTTAAGTACTAATTCAGCTTGACGTTCGCGACGTGTTTCAAGTTCTTGTTCTACGTCTTTAATTGTAATACGACGGCTTTGTTTTGGTACTTCTAAGCCTTTGTAATCGCCTAATTTAACTTCTGGTTTAACAGTGACCTGAGCAGTAAGGACCCAAGCTTCACCTTTTTCCATTTTTTCAACATTAATTTGTGGTTGATCAACTGGATCAATCCCTGCTTCTGCAACAGCTGCTTCATATGCTTCTGGTAATACAGCATTTAAGGCATCTTCGTAAAGTGCTTCTTCACCGTACATCTTGTTAAAGATTTGGCGAGGCATCTTTCCTTTACGGAAACCAGGTGTGTTGATGTTTTTACGTACACGTTTGAACGCTACGTCTAAACCTTCACTAATTTTATCTAAATCAATTTCAAAGGTAAGTTCACCATCATTGGCGCCCTTTTTTTCCCATTTTGCTGACATAATTTCCCTCCGACAGTTATATTCACAATCTATCAATTGCATACTTAATCAGCATAAACTATTTGACCTAAATTGTAAATATTTATTGGCCTAAAAAACCGATAAAATCCGTTTTTTTAGCGATTAAAGCGCATTATTGATTGAATGCTATGTATAAAAAAACTCGCAGTTTTTACACTACGAGTTTTTTCAATTCAACTAAGTTGAATATTAGTCAATAATTTCACTTACGACACCGGCACCAACAGTACGGCCACCTTCACGAACAGTAAACTTAAGACCCTTTTCAATAGCAACTGGTGAGATTAATTCAACAGTAAATGTTACGTTATCACCAGGCATAACCATTTCTACACCTTCTGGTAATTCGATAACACCTGTAACATCAGTTGTATGGAAGAAGAATTGTGGACGATAGTTTGAGAAGAATGGTGTATGACGACCACCTTCATCCTTGCTCAAGATATAAACTTCACCCTTGAAGTTTTTGTGAGTTTGGATTGAACCAGGTTTAGCTAAAACTTGGCCACGTTCGATGCTTTCGCGATCGATACCACGTAATAAAGCACCAATGTTATCGCCAGCTTGACCTTGATCCAATGTCTTACGGAACATTTCCAAACCAGTAACAGTTGTCTTAGCAATTTCTTCCTTAAGACCAACGATTTCAACTTCGTCACCGACAGTAACTTGGCCACGATCGATACGACCTGAAGCAACAGTACCACGACCAGTGATCGTAAATACGTCTTCAACAGGCATCAAGAATGGTTTGTCTGTGTCACGTTCTGGAGTTGGAACATATTCGTCAACAGTAGCCATTAATTCTTCAACAGCTTTAACGTCGTCAGGGTTGCCGTTCAATGCACCAAGTGCTGAACCGCGGATAACTGGAATATCGTCACCAGGGAAATCGTATTCTGATAATAATTCACGAACTTCCATTTCAACCAAGTCCGTTAATTCATCATCATCAACTAAATCTGTTTTGTTCAAGAAGACGATGATGTAATCAACACCGACTTGGTGAGCAAGCAAGATATGTTCACGAGTTTGTGGCATAGGACCATCAGTTGCAGCAACAACTAAGATGGCACCGTCCATTTGAGCAGCACCAGTGATCATGTTTTTAACGTAATCAGCATGTCCTGGAGCGTCAATATGTGCATAATGACGGTTTTCTGTTTCGTATTCAACGTGGGCTGTATTGATAGTGATACCACGTTCTCTTTCTTCTGGAGCAGCATCGATGTTTGCATAGTCTTGAGCTTCAGCCAAGCCTTTGTCTGCCAACATCTTTGTGATTGCTGCTGTTAAAGTTGTTTTACCATGATCAACATGTCCGATAGTACCGATGTTAACATGGGGTTTTGTTCTTTCGTAATGTGCTTTTTCTGCCATTAAACGAACCTCCTGTATTTTCGCAAGAAAAAATCAGCGTATAGCATTTCACTAATACTGATAATCCTTTACGTAATATTATAATACTTCAAGCGTTAAAATCAAAGTGTTTTTTTACGCTTAAAGAATTCAAAAATGATTATATCTGCTATGAGCGCGTTTGTAAACACTTAAACCTTAAAAAAAGTATTATTTTGAGCATAAAATCATTGTTTTCTAGCCCTAAAAGACTAGTTCTTCTGTTAATTCTTGCAATTTTTTTAGCCACTGAATCGTCTTTTCTGAAATTGGAACTGTTGGTTCAAAAATAAAGACCCCTAACTGTTGAATCAGCGCCTGGCCCCATTCTTCAGGATTATCAATCACCGTTTCCTCAAATGGATAAAGATAGGCAAACGTCATTTGACACTCTGCTAAGGCCGCTTCTAAAATAATTGGATCTTGTTGCCCCAAGATATTTTGAATTGTTTTTTGAATTAATTTTAAAACAGGCCGATTAGTCATCAATTCTAACTCAGAAGGTGTCACTTGTTGGACCTGATCAAACCAATTAATCGTCACTGATTCTGAATATCGCAAACGAACGAGCGTTTCTAAAATCGTTGTTTTCACAAATGGATGGCAATACGGGTTCACCAAAATTGGTGACACCCCCTGTAAATAATCAGCTAGTGGTAATAATTCTGCTGCATCCAGTCGGCGTTGTTGGTCTTGAAAATCACCCGTTGTAATATTGTAGAGTTGTTCTTGGCGTTTCTTGATTGCCTGCTGCTCAGTCGCTTGGTAGGCTTTTTCAGCCGTTTTTAATAGCGCTTGTCCCTTTTGCTTAGTTCGCTGTTCAAAGGCGTCAGTCGCCTCCACAGCAGACCACAGCTCATTGGCCGCGATAAAGTGCTGATTTTTAATGAGTAGCCCATTATACAGCAACCTTAAATCGGTCTCATTGGTATAGAAGTCCTTTTTTTCAAAGGCCAATTGCAGCGCGCGCTGATTGTCACCAGCAGCCACTAATACACTGACCAATAAAAGGTTTAATGCCGTTGTTTGTTGCAAGTCATAAGCAGCCTCCAAATGGGCTATTGCTTCTGGCCATTGGCGCTGGTTGAGCGCTACTTTGCCCAGACGGACCAAATTTTCAAATTGATTCGGCAAGGCCGTCAATTCTCCCATCACTAACACTCCTCTTCAAAAACACTAAATTAAAAGGGCCCCGATAAATAATCCTTTATCCGGCCCTTTTTTAAGTGTCATCACTTAATTAATCTTGTTTTTTCTCAACTGCTGGTTTGGTGTCTTTCTTTTGACGACGGTGATTTTGGTTAATTTCCATAATCACAGGTAAAATAACTGGACGCCGTTTTGTTTGTTCGTATAAATAATGACTTAAGTTTTCGCGAACGTCTTGTTTCAAGTGACTCCAGTCAAACTCTTTGTTATCAAGGTTATTTTGAACAGCTTGCTTGATGATTTCTGAACTTTCTGCCATGAGGTCCTTACTTGTCTTAACGTAGACAAAACCTCTTGCCGTTACTTTCGGTTCAGCAATAATCTTCTTATTCTTCCGGTCAATTGTCACGACCGCGATAAAAATCCCGTCTTCAGACAATAATTTACGATCGCGCAAGACGATGTTGCCGATATCACCAATCCCACTGCCATCAATCATGACATCAGTCGCATCAACTTGACCACCAACATGCATCTTATCGTTGTCGTAAGCGACAATATCACCCTTACCCACGATGAAGATGTTCTTATAATCCATTCCTGTTTCATGCGCAATATCCGCATGAGCAGCCATTTGGCGGTATTCGCCTTGAACAGGCATTAAGAATTGTGGGTGTAATAAGTTCAACATTAACTGCAAGTCATTTTTATTAGCGTGACCTGAAGCATGTAGATCATCGCCGACAGCTTTGACTTCGCCGCCTGCGCGATAAATCATATCCTTAGTTTTCGCTAAAATAGTTTCCATTGCATGTGAAGGTGACGTTGTTAAATAAACAAGATCACCTTGTTCAATATGGATTAAACGGTGATGGCTTGTTGCCATCTTTTGGAGGGCTTTGATTGGTTCACCCATGCGACCTGTTTCAAGGATCACTGTTTCTTCAGGTGCCAATGTACTTAACGCTTTAGGTTGTACTAAGATATCTTCATCCGGCAAGGTTAACATTTCTAACCGCATTGCTGTCCGCACAATTTTTTCCAAATCACGGCCTGTTAAAACGACCTTCCGGTTTGTTTTATAAGCGGCATCGATAACTTGTTGAATACGGAGGATATTTGAGGCCACTGAAGCCACGATAATCCGCCCGTTTTGATATTTAAATGTTTCTAAAATTGATTCGGCAATATCGCGTTCATTAGCCGTTTCAAAAGGTGATTCCGCATTAGCAGAGTCACTCAATAGGGCTAAGACGCCTTGTTGACCGATTTCAGTTAAACGGGCATAATCCGTTTGATACATTGGTAATGCTGATTGATCAAACTTGAAGTCCCCGGTGTAAACAATTTGGCCTTCATCTGTTTTCACAACAATCCCTAACGAACCTGGAATGGTATGCGTTGTTTTGAAGAATGAAACTGTCGCTTGTTCAAAATCAATTGCTGTATTGGCATTAATCACGTGGAAATTATTGAAATGCCGTAATTTAGGTTCGCTGCTGACCGTAATCTTAGCGAGCGCAATTGTTAATTCAGAACCAAAGACAGGCACATCATGGCCTTTCAAGAAGTATGGCAAGGCGCCAATTGCATCAGCGTGACCGTGCGTTAGGAAAATCCCAGCGACACGTTCTGCATTTTCTTCCAAATAAGTCATATCTGGGATTACAATATCAATCCCTAATAATTCAGTTTCTGGGTATTTTAACCCACAATCTAAGATATAAATTTCGTCGTTAACTTCCACAACGTTTAAATTCTTACCGTTCTCGCGTACACCACCAAGTGGCATAATCTTAATATTACTCATTCTTTCACCTCTAAAATTGAAAGGGTTACTTTCAAACTATTATTTGTTTTTTTGAGTGTTACTTTCGTTTAAAACTCATCCGCTTTAAAGTCTAATACATATTTTATCACAATTTAAACAAACTAACAGCTTTTGATTACTAAAGGCCTTACATTTTCAAGTTCATATTAAAAAAGCGCACAAAAAAAGCAAACAGCCAAAAAGACTGTTTGCTTTTAAAGGTTGAATTAACGACGTAAGCCAAGGCTCTTGATTAATTCACGGTAACGTTGGATATCGTTGTCACGTAAGTAACGTAAAAGGTTACGACGGTGACCGATTTTCTTCATTTGACCAACATATGAATGGTGATCTTTCTTATGAACAGATAAATGTTCGTTTAATGAGTTGATTTCTGCAGTTAAGACAGCGATTTGTACTTCTGCTGAACCTGTATCGCCTTCGTGACGTGCATATTCATTGATGATTTCGTTTTTTCTTGCTTGTGAAATAGCCATTGCTAATTTCCACCCTTCAGTTATATTACCCGAAACAACGAATAGCGTCGGGTGAACGTCGCTAAACAGAGTAACGGGTTTGTGCTTTTAAAGCACTGTCTTAGTTTACTAAAAAATTATGCTGAAAGCAAGGCTAAGTTCAAATTCATTAAGCAGTCAAGTTTAAATACTTTACAAGTTTTTATTGCAATCCCCCACACTATTTTGGTATAATAACGTCTGTTGAAATTAAAAATCTTTTTTATAAAGATAGTGAAACCCATCGGAGGTGAACAACCATGCCACAAATTAAATCTGCTATGAAACGTGTGAAAACAATTGAAAAAGCAAACAACAGAAACGCTTCTCAATTAAGCACAATGCGTTCAGCAATCAAAAAGTTCAAAGCTGCTCAAGCTGCTGGTAACGAAGAAGCTGCAGACCTATTAAAAGCTGCTACACGCGCTATTGATATGGCCTCAACAAAAGGCTTAATCCATGCTAACAAAGCTGGCCGTGACAAGTCACGTTTAAACAAAATGATGGCTAAGTAATTCTAACCAATATTTTAATAGGCCCAACTAAGACGTTTTCGTTTTAGTCGGGCCTATTTTTTGTGTTCTATGCCACTTTTTTAGCGGCAAATTGGAGCATGAACAGTTCAAATAACAATTCAGGTTGTCCCTGTCCGGTTTTAATTTTAACTTCGATTTCTTCTAAACCTAAGTAAGCTTGCGCTAAAGTTTGCTTTGAAAAATGTTTAATCTGTTGCATCGCCAATTTAATTCGGTACGGATGAATTTTTAAAACACTGGCTAAATTGCCCTGACTATACCCTTTTTCAAATAGAATTTTAACTTGCAATAGTAAGCGAAATTGACCGATCAGAATCGCGTTAATCTTGAGTGGTTCTTCTTTTTGGAGTAGTAATTCGTGATACATCGTCAAAACGGGGCCCACTTTTTTCTGCAAAACAAGCGGTACTAATGAAAAGACGTTATCTTCAATACTGCTGCTGACTAATTCAGCGACCGCCCCTGTCGTAATTTGTTTAGTTTGTTGTGCGTACAGCATTAATTTCGGTAATTCTGCCATGATTTGGCTATAGTCACTATTGGTTTTACTAATCAATAAGGCTAACGCTTCACTATCAATCTGCATCCCCTGTTGTTTCAACTCAGCGGTTACCAATTGTTGCACTTGGCGCTCATTCACTTTTTCAACAGAAACTAATGAAGCAACCTTTTTTAATTGCTTCACGATTTTTTTACGTTCATCTAACTTAGGGTACGGCGCAAATAGCACCACACTAGTTGTTGGTTGTGGCTTTTCAAGATAGGCTTGGAAACGAACTAAATCCTGATCGAGCTTGTTTTTAACCTTTTCACCCGTTAAAAAATAGGGATTTTGCATAAAGACAATTCGCCGCTCACCAAAAAAAGGTGCCGATTCGGCATCATCCAAAGCATTCGCCACATCGGTCGTTGCTAAATCGTAGCTGGCAAAATTCATTGTTCGTTCTTCTTCTGGTAGATAGTGTTTAAAGAGTTGACGCGCTTTTTCAATCAACGCTGACTCTTGCCCTAAAACCAGGTAAATCGTTGCTAATTGATTTTGTTGAAGCTCTTTTTGTAATTGTTCAATTGTCATTTTTCACTATCCTTTATTGTTGTTTGCAGTTTTTCGCTTTGACCGGGGCCATACGACCAGGTCAACATCCCCTGCTGGGCCGTTAGCCAATAAGGCACTTTGGCCGCTTGCAAAGTCGTCAAAGTTTCCTGGTGCGGATGACCATAACGATTCTCTCTGCCGGCTGAGATTAATGCCCCTTTTAAGTGTAATTTTTTAATCACGGTGGGGTCACTAGCCGTTTCACTACCGTGATGGCCAACTTTTAAATAATCGACGGTTAACTGTGGATACCGCTCGATAATCGCTCGTTCGCCTTCTTGCTCTAAATCCCCTGTAAACAGCCAGCTAGCCCCACCAATTTGTGCCTGTAAGACTAACGAATCACTATTTTCGCCTTTTCCCGGCTTAGTCGGCGCTAAGACGTTAAACTTTTGCGGCCCCACTTTAAAAGCGGTCCCGGCTAAATAGGGTTCAATTTGAACCGTTGCTAAAAATGGTCGAATTTGTCTTTGAAATTGCCGATTTTGCGGTAACCCGGCAGCACAAATGATTCGATCAACACGAATTTGTTTCAAAATCTGATTCAAATCACCAATATGATCGGCATCCTGATGAGAAAGTGCCACCGCATCAATGTGATCTACTCCTTGGCTATAGAGATAATTAACCGTTACTTTTTCCGCTCGTGAAACCTGCGCCCGCCGTTGCCAAGCTGCTTGCGGTAGCGCTAGGCGGCCACCAGTATCGATTAAAAGCTGATGCCGGTTAAACGGCGTTTGAATCAACAAACTATCACCCTGACCAATATCAAACATGACTACCTGGCCAGTCGGATTAAAATGAATCGCCAAAAAACTAGCCAAATACAAACTTGCCAATGTGCGTTTCAGCCGTTTACGCCACTGATTGCTAATGGCCTGGCCATCGATTAACAAGAGGCTGACCGTCACAATCAATAGTAATGGTAACAAGGGGATTTTACCAAACGTAATCATCGCATGGGGGATTTGAGCGACTAATCCTAAGCCTTTGTAAATCAACTGTAACAGCCACTCACATCCGTTAACTACTAGATTGCTAACAGGTAACATCACACTCGCTACAATCACCAAACCTAGCACAACTGGTAGATAGATAGGCGTTACTAAGGCATTCATCATTATCGTCAGCACGTGCCAGCGATAATTAAAGCGTAAGCAAACCGGCAAACTCAATAAACTTAGCCAGTAAGCAACTTTAAACGTGCTACCCTCACCAATATAAATGAGCGCAAAGGCCATCAAATAACTTAAAATCCCGCCCATACTATGTAGCAAATAAGGCTGCCAGAATAAATTGACCAGTAATACTAAACTCCAACTATCTAATCTTGATTGCCGAATGCCCAACTGTTCGCAAAGTAACCGGCATAAAATAAGCGCAATCGCGCGACTAATGCTTGTCGTACCACCAACCAGTAAGGCATATACCGGCAATAGCCCAAATAACATACAGTTTAACCACTCACGCGGTATACGGCAATAAGTCGCACACCACCGAATGACTTGCACTAAATAAAACACGTGCAACCCTGATAGACTTAATAGATGAATAATCCCTAAGCGGCCCAAAACAACCTGGTAATGGTCAACTTGCGCTTCCCGCAAACCTAATAGTAACGTCTGCGCATGAAACCGTAGTGCTGTTGGTAACTTACGTAAATACAGCGCACACGTTTGGCGCCAATAATGTAGCCAATCCAAACCGCTACTAGGACGTCTCAGCGCAAAAGTTGTTTCTTTGGCTAACGTCAGTTGGTAAAAGCAGCGCTTCTGTTGCGCTAAAAAACGGGCATAATCAAACTCATTTTGATTGGTAGCTCCTTGTATACGTTCAAAATCTTTTGCGCCATAGAACAAAACGGGGTGTCGTACTTGTTGCCACTGCCTCTTCTCGGCGAACGTTTGGCAGCGATAATAAGCCTTAATAGTCTGACCATCTTGTTGGCCGATTGCCGTTAATTGAACACTGTCGCCCGCGACTTGAATCGCATCGGGTTGCACTTTAAAATACTGTGCTACCGGTTGTTGTGGTTGTGTCATACTATGATAGCTTATCCAAAAACGGCCCCCATAAACAAGGCATAAGCCGATCGTCATAATCGTTATCTGAGTTTGTCTGAGACTTATTAATTTGACAAAAGCCAATAATAATAAGCTCCAGGTTAACCAAGATTGGCCCCCAAGCATTAAGCTATTTAAACTGATTAAACAAATAACTGGATAAATCCAGTTGTTTTTCATTCAGTTGCTTGTTCGTTCTCCAAGAAATTAACGAGTGTGTGCGCATCATCAACTGATAAATTAACTTGATCAAGTTCAATCCCTGATTTTTCAATTAATTTTAGCGCGTAAGGATCATTATGATAATCTTTTTGGTAATGAATCTTACTGATACCCGCTTGAATAATTAGTTTTGTACATTGTAAACAAGGAAAATGCGTTACATAAATTTCGGCGCCTTCAGTTTGAACGCCAAATTTGGCACATTGCGTTAGAGCATTCATCTCAGCGTGAATGGTTCTGAGACAATGACCATCCCGCATTAAACAGCCAACGTCAATACAATGATCTTCGTGAGCCACCGAGCCGTTATAACCCCCGGCAATAATCCGCCGATTACGAATGACGAGCGCCCCCACAAATAGACGTGGACAGGTACTGCGCATCGATAATAAAACCGACTGTAACATAAAATACTGATTCCAAGGCATTCTCTTATTGGCCATCATCATGCTCCCTTTAATTGTTTCTTTCTAGTATAGCAAAAATACTACTTGATAAAACTAATTCACACAAATTTGTGATTGCAATTGTTCAAACGTCTTCGGACCAATCCCGCCGACTTTTTGTAGATCTTCAATCTGTTTAAATTTTCCTTGTTCATCACGATAAGCAATTATTTGTTCAGCTTTCTTGGGGCCAATGCCATTGAGGGTCTGAAGCTGCGTACTATCAGCCTGATTCAAATCGATTTTAGCAGTGTCACTCGCGCTCGATGCATTCGCACTTGTCCCAGTTGATGCTTGTTCTGGCGTACGCTCACTGGTCGTTGCAATTTGTTGTGGCGCTTGAATGAGTTCTTGATCAGTAACCACCTCTCCTTTTTTCGGAATATAAATAATCAGTTGATCGGTTAATTTTTGGGCTAAATTAAGCCGCTTGGTATCAGCCGCATCAGTCGGACCACCTGCATTTTTGAGCACCTCAAATAAGCGCGTTTCAGAGACTGTGATCGGATAAATTCCCGGATAAGCCACAGCACCTTTTATATCGACAAAACCGCCTTTTTTCTTGGTTGCCGCTTGGTGTGTTTTCTTAGTAGCAGGTTTTATTTTAGACGCACTGGTTGCTAGCAGTTGCTCATTATGCGTTACTTTTTGTTTTTGTTGCGTTTGATGCCAATAAAAGCCACCCGTGATGATCCCCAATAGCACTAAGCAAGGCACCCACCAAAAACGCCGATATCGCTGCCAATAATCTTGCCACATCATCGTCACCTCCTTACTCTTATATACCCCTAAACGCACAAAAAAGTTTGCCGTATTTTTATCTTCGGCAAACTTTTTTTAATGATTTTTCAAATAAGTTAACGCATCATCTAAGGTTTTGACCGGTACGATCTTCATCTTAGTATGAATTTTTTTAGCGGCATTTTTAGCGATTGTATAATTATTTTGATAATCAGGATCAACCTTTAAAATTGCCTTTGTTACAGGATCATTAGGTGCAAAAAAGACGGTTGCGCCTTCTTGACTAGCGACCAGTACCTTTTTATCAATCCCACCAATAGCACCTACAGTGCCATCAGCAGCCATTGTGCCGGTCCCCGCAATTTTACGACCCTTTTGGAGATTTTGCTTCGTTAATTGATTATAAACTTGCAACGTAAACATCAAGCCTGCAGATGGGCCCCCAATATCACCGGCATCAATTTTAACCGGAATATCAGTCTCAATCTTAGAGTGATCGGTTAACGTAATCCCAAGACCTGGATGATGCGTGCCTGGTAACTTAATCAAACGATGCGTTGCCGTTTGATGTTTTTGACCATGATCGTAACTAACCGTGACCTTTTGACCAACTTTCAAACCTTGGACATACTTTACAAAAGCATTGGCATTTTTAAATTGATGATGATCAATCGCGGTAATCGTATCACCGACTGCTAAATCATCTTTAAAAGTGGAGTTGTCTAACATCGACATCACATAAACGCCCAGATACTTCGTATGGTAGGCCTTATCAGCTTTTTTATAGGCGGCTTCAACGGCAGCGTTAATTGAACTATCCATATAGTACTTTTGAATCTGTTCGTAAGCTTCGGTATCTTCATTGCCCATCAATTCGTCACGACTTTCAATTTCCGTAAAAGGTTGCGTCTTGGACAATAATAATTGCAATGGTGTTACTGGGCCTCTGACACCAACTGTTGTCAGCATAAAATGGCCTTTTTGATGATCATGTTTACCGTCGACCTTAACATATTGGCTGGTATTTTCTGCGGTCCCGGCACCTTCAATATAATAGCCAGTGGGCATTAAACAAACAACTGCAACAATGATTAAAACCACAATTACAATTAATCGTTTTGTCAGTTTCTTATTTTTGGGCATACTAATCTCTTCCGTGTTTTAATTTTTCTTGAAGTGCAACTGCGACTGCTGGTGGCACTAATTGATCAACTTGACCACCAAAAGCAGCGATTTCCTTA
This sequence comes from Latilactobacillus sakei subsp. sakei DSM 20017 = JCM 1157, assembly GCF_002370355.1. Classification (NCBI taxonomy): domain Bacteria; kingdom Bacillati; phylum Bacillota; class Bacilli; order Lactobacillales; family Lactobacillaceae; genus Latilactobacillus; species Latilactobacillus sakei. Next base: position 1,355,603 of record NZ_AP017929.1, on the reverse strand, counting down.
ACCATACTAGATGAAATAAACGAAAATTCTTGTTTTGCTAATAACAACACGGTTTCTAATTGTGCATCTTGCGTTTGATTGAGCGCTGCAATATCCCGTTCGTATTCGAAATCATTAGCATTCCGAATGCCCCGAATGAGGTAGCGGGCCCCAACTTCTTGCGCGAAATTAGCGGTCAACGTTTTAGGTTGCGCAACAACGCTCACATTGTCCAAATCAGCAATGACGGTTTCAATCAATGCGACTTTCGTGGGACCATCAAATAATGGCTTCTTCGCGGCATTAGTCATGACCGCAATAATCACCCGATCAAATAACCGACTTGCCCGTTCAACTGTATCTAGATGTCCTTTGGTAAAAGGATCAAAACTCCCTGGAAATAATGCGATTCTTTCAGTCATTCGACCACTTCCTTAACCGATAAATTCGAAAATTGCCACTTCAGTAATCCCGTAGTTCTGTTGGCGTTTCAATGTATAATGTGGGATTTCTTCTGGATACGTTAAACTCGTGTCCGTTTCACAAAGAATAATAGCCCCTGGTTTTAAGAGGTCCATCTTCACAAATTGTTGTAACTCTAATAACATTTGTTGTTGCTTATAGGGTGGATCTAACAAAATTAAGTCAAATTGTTCTTTGGCATCCGCTAATTTTAACAATGCTTTTTCAGCTGGCATCTTCCAAATTGTAAAACATTCTGGCATTTTCGTGACAGCTACGTTATCTTGAATCGTTTGAATCGCCGCGTATTGGCGATCAATTAAGTAGGCATGATCCATACCGCGCGAAACAGCCTCAATCGCGAGACCACCACTACCGGCATATAAATCAAGCGCCTGGCCACCATCAAAAAATTGGCCTAACATACTGAACATGGCTTCTTTCACTTTATCCGTTGTAGGTCTAGTCTTCATTCCGGGGACCGCTTTTAAGCGGCGGCCACCAAATTCTCCTGCAATAATCCGCATCTCTTTACTCCTTTAATGCCGCTTTAGTAGCGGTCTCTTGATTCGCTAATTCGGCTAATGCGCCAAATTCCATGTCGAGCATTGGCCGCTGTGAACGCGTCACCCGCTTAACATAATGTAATTTCTTTAATCGTTCGATAACAGCCGGTGCTTGGGCCGCATCAACGTATAAATAAACATATTTCATCCGTTTAGACGTGTAATACACAAGTCCGTAACGTCGCAATTGTTTGACTTGCCGTAATGAATACAGCCAGACAACAATGCCTTGTCGTTGCGTGATTTCTAATGCCATTTTATCAGTCCTTATCTTGTAGTTTATTCACCAATCACAACCAGTGTGTGACCCTCTGTACAGATAATTTGAATCCGTCGATGGACCTGGTTATGGATTGCTTGGTAAAATGCTGGATTGGTCTGCCGTTCAAAAATGAGCTGCTGCACACTGACTGGCTGCTCAAAATAAAAGAACTGTTGGTTAGTCAGTTGATAATCTTCTAAAGCCTTGGTGGTAAAATCCGCTTCAGTTAATTTTTGCGGTAAAGCCATTTGGCGTTGTTGCTTGGCACGCTTCAATCGCTGCTCCCCAGCATCAGTTAGCAACGTCTTAGGCGCACCTTTCAGCGTCGCCAAAAATAATTGATCCGCTTCAAGTAATACGTCGCTACGCAACTCAGGTAACTTGGCATTGAGTCGCAATGTCTGACAATACTGTAGCAATGCCAATTGCCGTTCATCATCGATTTGCTGGGACTGTCCCGTTACCACTTCTGGTACTGGGACTGGCGTCATTGAGGTCACCGGATATAAATTCGATTGTAACAAGCGATTAGCATTCAAATAAACCGCCGTTGCCAATTCACCTTTTTGCATTACCAAAATCGCATAGGTTTTATTCTTAAATGCGATCAGTGGTCGTTGCCGCTGTTGCGTTTCGTTCAACTCAATTTGAAACTTTTGCTCATGTAAACTTAATTCATAATTAGCCGGAATCGTTGTTTCCTGTGTGATTGCTTTTAGCGATTGGCCAAATTTAAACGGCTTGATCGCATTATCCTGACCAATCACCACTAATTGTTGTGTTGTCCCTGTCTGATCATCAATTGTCGCTTCAATATAATGCCGACTATTCAATTGAAATAACCAACGACTCTGCAGGCCATCTTCTGCCGATTGCTTAACAGGTTGCCCATATTGCGCTATCAATTTTGCGGCAGGTTGATTGATAAACTTCGCCGGCCCTTGCGTTTTTAATAATGGATTTTGCGGATGCGTTAATTTCATATGACGTTTAGTTTGGCCCTGCGTTGAATCCACAGTTGGTTGAACATGATGCATAATGGGCCACGCATACAACAATACTAACCACGCGCCTAACGCTACCACAAAGCGCATCAAATTTTTCATCTGTGAGCCCTCACGATTGCTTCATTTTGAGTGCCTTTTTTTCCTGAGCACTGACGTTCAAGACCAAACCAAGACCCGTTGCTAACACCAACATACTTGACCCACCATAACTAATGAAGGGTAAGGTCACCCCGGTAATTGGCAGCAAGCCTAATAGACCACCGATATTAAATAAGCTTTGAACAAAAATAATCGTGCCAATCCCATAACAAATCAAGGCATTATAGGTTTGGCGAGCTCTGATTCCGATTGTAAAAATTCTAAAAATTAGTAAAAAGAGTAATCCTAAAATGAAAAGGGCCCCCACGACACCGAGTTCTTCAGTCGTAATCGATAAAATGAAATCAGTGTAAGGTTCAGGTAAATAGCCTCGTTTTTGAATACTATTACCGAGGCCCATACCAAACCAACCACCATTATTGATCGCATAATACGAGTTAACCAGTTGGCTCCCACCCATATTTTCGAGTTTAAACGGTTCTAGAAAGGCTAAAATTCGGTTAAACCGATAATTGACACCGGTTGTTAAATTCAAACGACTCAATCCAGCAATGGCCGCAATGATCACCGCTAAGGTTGCGCTGATGATTGAAATTCCCCACCAGAAGGAAATCCCACTGGCAAATAATAATACCAATAGAATAATCCCTAGAATAGCCGCCCCACCAGTATCGGGTTGTACCAATACAAAGGCGATAATGACGGCCACCAAAATGACGGGTGCGGAAAATAGCCGCACATTATCACGCCAATGCTCTGACAAATTCTTTTCACGTTTGGATAACATATTAGCCAAGTATAAAACAATCAATAACTTAGCAAATTCCGCTGGTTGAATACTAAAAGGTCCCAAATTAATCCAAGCGGTCGCCCCATTAATAGCGGCGTCCGGTCTAATTCGGCTTAATACCAACAAGTAAAAGAGCGCTAATAAAATAACCGCCGTGACACCAATCAAAAACTTAGGTTTCCTTAATAGATTTAACTTCAAAAAGAAGGAGAATAATAATAAGACGAATCCCAGCCCGATATAAATTAATTGCTTAGTAAAATAAGCATCTGGCTTAGCACCGTGAATCGACATCAAATCCGAACTCGCCGAATAGACCATCAAGGCCCCTATCGCACATAAAATAACGTACGGGATTAATAACCAATAATCTAAATACTGCGCTTTATCTCGAAGCTTATGCCACACACTTACACCTAATTTCTATGAACTTCATTCTGAGCTTGCGTTTGATAAATCTCTAAATAAAGTTGATTAATACGCGTTTCAAGTTCGTTCACTAATTTCGATCCTTCTTGATCACTAATTAAACGAATTCTTTTAGCAAAATCAACCTCTTTTGTAAAACCAAACAGTTGTGTATCAATAATTTCTTCAATGATGGGACATTGACTTAAACAAAGCGCATCAAATTGCTTCGTCAATAACGCTTCAATTTTAGCTGCGTCTGATTTCAAAGTCACATACCCGATTGTTTCTTGTTTAATCATCATTTAACGCCCACTTAAACTGTTATAGTAATGCACACTCTGCAGGTTATTATACCATATCTGACACTAAAAAAAGGTAGCCTAAAGTGTCTTAGGCTACCTTTTAATATAGTTTTAAGCTTATTATCCGCGTTTACGCTTCTTGTCAGCTTTAGTACGCATACTTGTGTCAAGAATCTTCTTACGTAAACGAACAGAAGTAGGTGTTACTTCACAGTATTCGTCATCATTTAAGAATTCAATTGATTCTTCAAGTGACATTTCTTTAGGTGTCTTGATAGCAGCTGAGTGATCTTTACCAGAAGCACGAGTATTCGTTAAGTTTTTACCCTTAGTAACGTTTACGGCGATATCTGTATCACGGCTATTTTGACCAACGATCATACCTTCATAAACATCAACGCCAGCGCCGATGAATAATTGGCCACGATCTTCAACTGATTGTAAACTATAAGTTGTTGATGAACCGGCATTGATTGAAACTAATGCACCGTTACGACGGCCTGGTTCCCAGTTTTTGATAACTGGCATGTATTTTTCGAAGGTGTGGTTCATAATACCGTATCCACCAGTCATCGTTAAGAATTCTGTTGAATAACCGATTAAACCACGTGAAGGTGCTAAGAAAGTCATACGTGTTTGGTTATTAGCATCACTTTCCATGTTTTGCATTTCACCCTTACGTTGGGCCATTGAATCGATTACTGAACCTGTGTATTGATCAGGTGTATCGATTTGAACCATTTCAAAAGGTTCGCAAGTTACGCCATCAACGTCGCGGTAGATAACTTCTGGACGTGATAATTGTAATTCGAAGCCTTCCCGACGCATTTCTTCAACCAAGATTGAAAGATGCAATTCACCACGACCTGAAACAATCCAAGCGCCGGCTTTGTCTGTATCTTCAACACGAAGTGAAACGTCAGTGTGTAATTGGTGACGTAAACGTTCTTCAATCTTACGACCAGTAACGAAATCACCTTCACGGCCAACAAATGGTGAATCATTGGCAGCAAATGTCATTTGTAAAGTTGGTTCGTCGATACGAAGAATTGGTAATGCTTCTTGATGGTCAACTGGTGTGACAGTTTCCCCAACGTAGATATCTTCCATACCTGAAACAGCGATTAAATCGCCGGCTTTAGCTTCTTGGATTTCAACACGGTCTAAACCGATGAAACCAAAGATCTTAGTAACCCGGAAGTTCTTAGCAGAACCGTCAAGTTTAAGAACAGAAACTTGATCACCGATCTTGATTGTCCCACGAGAAACGCGGCCAATACCGATACGACCAACATAGTCGTTATAATCTAACATAGCCACTTGGAATTGAAGTGGTTCGTCACTATTATCAACTGGTGCTGGGATTGTATCTAAGATTGTGTCAAAGATAGGAACCATTGTGTGAGCTTGTGTGTCTAAGTCTGATTCAAGACTTGATGTCCCGTTGATAGCACTTGCGTACACAACTGGGAATTCAAGTTGATCTTCGTCAGCACCAAGTTCGATGAATAATTCAAGCACTTCATCAACCACTTCTTCAGGACGTGAGCCTGGGCGGTCAATTTTGTTGATAACAACGATTGGTGTTAAATGTTGGTCTAAAGCTTTTTTCAAAACAAAACGTGTTTGTGGCATTGTACCTTCAAAAGCATCAACGACTAATAATACACCGTCAACCATCTTCATGATACGTTCAACTTCACCACCGAAATCGGCATGTCCTGGTGTATCCAAGATGTTGATTTGTTTGCCATTATATTTAACAGCAGTATTCTTTGAAAGAATTGTGATCCCACGTTCTTTTTCGATATCATTTGTATCCATTGCACGGTCAGAAATTTCTGCATGGCCATCCAATGTATCTGATTGTTTTAACATTTCGTTAACTAAGGTTGTTTTACCATGATCAACGTGGGCGATAATTGCGATATTGCGAATGTCTTCTCTTTTTTTCAAGTGTTTCAGCTTCCTCTCGCTAGTGACTTAACTAGTGTTGTTTGTCTCATGTATACAAGCTATTATTTTACCATAATAAATAGGGCTATGCTTCTTATATTAGCGATTTTTTGAAAATACGCAAGACTTTTTCATGAAAATCTAATTATTCGGCCGTTTTTGAATGGGCCATAATGGCGATAATTTCTTGCATCGCTTGCTTTGGTGCAATAATCATCCCTTCTTTGGCAACCATTGAAATTGGTTGACCATCGAAATTTAAAATCTGAAAACCAAGTGTCTCGGCTAAAACGCGTCCCGCAGCAATATCCCATGGTGCTAACTTTGAAATATAAGCTTGCGCATTCCCTCTTAACAATTGCGCAAAGGTAATGCCGGCACTGCCATAGATACGCACACCTGAGCTTTGAACGAAGACCTGTTGTAATTGTCGTTCATTCGTCACCAACATGCGTGTATTAACGCAGATTAAGCCTTCCGATAGCGGTTGGTCCGCTGCCTGTTCTAAGGCTTGTTCATTGCGGAAAATTCCTAATTGCGGACCACCCCAGAAAAGTTGATCAGCCATCACATCGTAAATAATCCCGAATAAGGCTTGTCCATCTTCGTAGACCCCGATCATAATCGCAAAATTTTCCTGTTGCTTAACAAAATTCATTGTGCCATCAATTGGGTCGACGAAAAAAGTTAGACCATTATGCCAATCACCAGCACCGACATTGGCCCCTTCTTCTCCGACTAATTGCGCCATTGGGTATTCCACTTTGATTTGTTCTGCGAAAAAGGCTTGGTTAGCGCAGTCGACGTTGGTCACTAAATCATTACGACTTGATTTAGTCATAATTTCTAAAGGCTGTGTCATCTTTTTGCGTGTTTCAGCGGCTGCTTCAAGTACCCACTTTTGTAATGAACGACTTAATTGATATAGCGCCTCTTGTTCCATCTGTTTTCATCTACTTTCAATTATTAGTCGTCATCTTAATTTGTGCCCGGCCACTCTTTTGAGCAGTTTGCATACAACGATAGATTGAATAACCAGAAGCTTCCGTAAAAGCCTTATCAAGTTGTTTTTCAATCATCTTGCTTCGAACGACTTGTTTAAAATCACGGTAGGCCACGTTTAAATCTTCAACTTTAGCGCCAAATTCATAAGCTTGTTCAACAAGATTATATAAATGCATGACTTGAACCACTTCTTCTGGTGTCCAATCTGATTCTAAAGGATAGCTATAGTTAGTTTGCATAAGTACTCCTAAATTTAAGTCAATTTAAGCAAAATTGACGTTTTTAATATCAATCATTATAGCGCATTTTTTTAGGAACTGTCGAATCGTTTTAGCAAGTGTATACAAAAAGGGCCGTCACAATTCATGACGAACCCTCCAGTGTTAGATGTGAATTGGTAAGCCTAGTGCTAATTCAGCGTCATCCATAATTGCTTCACTCAATGTTGGATGTGGGTGAATTGTTAAGGCTAAATCTTCCGCATTCATCCCTGATTCAATTGCTAAGGTTAATTCTGAGATCAAGTCGCTAGCACCAACGCCTGCTACTTGTGCACCAAGCAACGTATTATCGTCAACATTCGTTACTAAGCGTACAAAACCTTCAGTATCCGCTAATGATAAAGCACGACCGTTAGCAGCAAATGGGAACTTAAAGCCTTTGGCGTTATAGCCTTTTTCTTTTGCTTCAGCAACCGTTAAACCAGTGGTTGCCAATTCTGGATCGGTATAACAAACTGCTGGCATTGCTTTGTAGTCCACAATCACTTTTTTACCAGCGATTGCTTCTGCAGCAATTTTAGCTTCATAGCTCGCTTTATGAGCCAACGCAGCACCGGCAACAATATCACCAATAGCGTAGATGCCTTTGATATTGGTTTGACCTTGTTGATCAACTTCGATTAAACCACGATCAGCCATCTTGATACCAGCTTGTTCCAAGCCCATATCATCAGTATTAGGACGACGACCAACAGTTACCATGACATAATCGGCAACCAATTGTTCTTCCTTGCCGCCAACTTCGTATTTAACAGTCACGTTTTGATCTGTTTCGATTGATTCTTTAGCCATAGCACCGGTAATCACATCGACACCCTTAGTCTTGAAGTTCTTCGTTACAAGTTGCACCATGTCTTTTTCGAAGTTTGGCAAAATTGAATCCGTTCCTTCAAGAATGGTGACGTGGGCGCCCAAGTTAGCGTAAGCACCTGCTAATTCAGAACCGATGTAACCCCCGCCAATCACAACTAATTCCTTAGGCACTTCTGTTAAGTTTAAACCACCGGTTGAATCAATCACGCGTTTGTTGAACTTGAAGCCCTTAATTTCAATTGGGCGACTACCAGTTGCGATGATTAAGTTCTTGAAACTATAAGTTTGTGCACTTTCTTCTTTAATGACCCGTAAGCTATGTTCATCAACTAAAAAGGCAGAACCGTCTAAGACATCAATTTTGTGTTTTTTGAACAACATTGAAATGCCGCCCGTTAATTTTTCGACAACTTGGTGTTGTTTCCAGTCTTGCGTCTTTGCAAAATTAAGCGTTGCACCCGTTGTTGAAACTCCGAAAACTTCGGAATTCTTAGCTTCTTGCAAACGATGACCTGCAGAGATTAACGCTTTAGAAGGGATACAGCCGACGTTCAAACAAATCCCACCGATATTTTCACGTTCAATAACCGTTACTTTTTGACCCATTTCAGCTGCTCGAATGGCAGCAACGTAGCCCCCAGGTCCAGAACCAATAACGACAGTTTCTAATTCAATTGCAAAATCACCTACAACCATTTTTAAATCATCCTTCCATCAATAGTAGCTCTGGATCAGCTAATAATTCTTTTAATTCGTTCATTGCACGTTGCGCAGTCCCACCATCAATTAAACGGTGATCAAATGATAATGATAATTTCAAGACTTTACCAACTGCAAGTTCGCCATCTTCGTTAACAATTGGTTCTGTGCCGATACGGCCAACCCCTAGGATAGCCACTTCAGGGTAGTTAACAACTGGTGTAAACCAACCACCACCGATTGACCCGATGTTACTAATCGTCATTGAACCGCCACTCATTTCAGCAGGTTTTAACTTATTATCTAAAGCTTTTTGAGTGTTTTCGCCAATTTCCTTAGCGATGGCAAAGATACTCTTGCTGTCGGCATCTTTAATGTTTGGTACATAAAGGCCGTGATCAGTATCGGTTGCGATGCCGACATTAATGTAGTGTTTATAAACAATTTCGCTTGTTGTGTCGTCAATTGAGGCGTTCAACGTTGGGAAATCACGTAAAACAGTTACTAAAGCCTTAACAATGTATGGTAAGAAGGTTAACTTAATATCTTTCTTAGCAGCAACATCCTTAAATTTCTTACGATGGGTCATTAATTTAGAAACTTCAACCTCATCAAATAATGTTACGTGTGGTGCAGTATGTTTGCTTGTCACCATTGCTTTAGCAATTGCTTTTCGTGTTGGTGACATCTTTTCACGTGTTTCAAGTTCTGGTGTTGCGGATTCATAAGGTTTAACGGCTACTGCTGGTTCAGGTGTCGCTGTTGTTGCAGGGGCACTCTTAGTATCAGTTGTTGTCGTTGAAGCAATTGGTGCAGCGCCATTTTGCATGAAGTTTTGGATATCCGCTTTTGTTGTGCGCCCGTGTTTACCAGTTGCTGGCACTTGGCTAATATCCACGTTATTTTCACGTGCAAATTGACGAACAGATGGCATTGCCAATACTTTCCGATTTGGATCACTAATGGCAACAACACTTGCGTCACTGCTATTATTAGTTGCTACTGGTGTTTCTGTTGCCTTAGGTGCTGGCGTTTCTGCTACGGGTGCTGAAGCTGTTGCAGTATTGTGGCCTGGCGCATCAATTTCAACGAGCACTTGACCGACTGTTGCGACTTCACCTTCGCCCACTAAGATTTTAACAATCTTACCGCTAACAGGTGATGGAATTTCTTCGACGGATTTATCATTTTGAACTTCTAATAAGGTATCGTCTTCTGCAATTGAATCGCCTTCTGCAACTGCCCATTTTTGGATTTCACCTTCCGCAATTCCTTCACCAATATCTGGTAATTTAAATTGATAAACGCCTTCACTAGCTGTTGGCGCTGAGGTTGCGGGTTCTTCTGTCGCTGGGGTAGTTGTTGTTGATGTTGGTGCATCGTTACCTTCAACCCCTGGCGCATCGATTTCAACGAGCACTTGACCGACTGTTGCGACTTCGCCTTCGCCCACTAAAATCTTAAGGATCTTACCACTCACTGGTGATGGGATTTCTTCAACTGATTTATCATTTTGGACTTCTAGTAATGTATCATCTTCAGCAATTGTATCGCCTTCTGCGACTGCCCATTTTTGGATTTCGCCTTCTGCGATACCTTCGCCGATATCTGGTAATTTAAATTGATATGCCATGCTTATGTCGTCCCTTCCTTCGTTATCGACTAAAAGTTAATAACTTCCTTAACTTTATTTTCAATATCAGTTGCGTTTGGTAACCATGTTGATTCGGCTTGGCCAAATGGGAATGGTGTATCTGGTGCTGAAACGCGCCCAATTGGTGCTTCTAGTGAAAGGACAGCGCGTTCTGAAATTTCAGAAGCCACTTGTGCCCCAACGCCCGCTTGTTTTTGCGCTTCTTGCACAATCACAACGTGACCTGTTTTTTCGACTGATGCAATAATTGTTTTAATATCTAATGGGGCAATTGTCCGTAAGTCGATAATTTCAACTGAGATATTGTCTTTAGCCAAGTTTTCAGCAGCTTTCTTAGCTTCGCGAACCATTGCGCCATAAGTGATGATTGAAACGTCCGAACCTTCCAATGTTACTGCGGCTTTATCGAGCGGCACTGTGTATGATTCATCTGGCACTTCCTCACGGAATGAGCGATAAAGTTTCATATGTTCCAAATATAAAACAGGATCATTTGAACGAATCGCAGAAATCAATAAACCTTTGGCATCGTATGGATTACTTGGGACAACTACTCGAATCCCAGGAATTTGGGTAATCATACCTTCAAAGTTATCTGAATGCATTTCAGGGGTATGCACACCACCACCAAATGGTGCCCGAATTGTAATCGGCATATTGCGTGTGCCACCCATCCGGTAACGTGTCCGTGACATTTGACCGGCGATTGAATCTAGCGTTTCAAAAATAAAACCGAAGAATTGAATTTCAGGAACAGGTCTAAATCCTTCTAGCGCTAACCCGATTGATAAACCACCAATCCCAGATTCAGCTAAAGGTGTATCGAAAACGCGGTCTTCACCATGTTTAACTTGTAAGCCTTCAGTCGCACGGAAAACACCACCGTTTTTACCGACATCTTCCCCGAAAATTAAGACATTTTCATCACTTGCTAATTCTAAATCCAGCGCATTTGTAATTGCTTGAATCATTGTTTTTTGTGCCATCTTAATTCGACTCCTTTGCACTGTATTCTGCGATTTGTTCTTGAATGTTTTGTGGTTGTTCTTCAAACGTTACTTTTAAGAAGTCAGTTACCTTTTGTTTAGGAATAGCATCTGCTTCGTTGATTGCTTCTTTAATAGATGCTTTAACTTGATCAATCAATTCATTTTCTTGTTCTTCTGACCAGAGACCCTTATCCGTTAAGAAACGACGCATTCTAACTAATGGATCACGTTTTAACCAAATATCATCTGTTTCTTTTGTCCGGTAACGTGTAGGGTCATCCCCGGAAAGTGTATGTGGCCCATAACGGTAAGTTAAGGTTTCAATTAAAACAGGCCCATTACCAGCGGTTGTGAAATCTCTAGCTTCTTTCATTACTTCATAAACAGCTAGTGGATCCATCCCATCAACTTGGATGGCAGGAATCCCAGCAGCAACACCCTTTTGGGCTAATGTTACTGCGGCTGTTTGTTTTTCACGAGGAACTGAAATGGCAAAACCGTTATTTTGAACAACGAAGATTGCAGGGGCTTTAAAAGCACCAGCAAAGTTAATGCCTTCATAGAAATCACCCTGTGAAGTACCGCCATCACCCGTATAAACATAAACGGCATTCTTGGATTGACGTTTCTTCATCCCGACAGCGACACCCATTGCTTGAATGTATTGTGCCCCGATAATAATTTGTGGTGGCATTGCTTTGAGTGATTCTGGATACTTGTTACCTTCAATATGACCACGTGACCATAAGAAAGCTTGTGATAGAGGTAAGCCATGTTGCACCAATTGTGGTACATCACGATAACCAGGGAATAAGAAATCATCCTTGTTCATCGCAAAATTGCTTGCTAATTGACTCGCTTCTTGTCCGGCAGTTGGTGCGTAAAAACCTAAACGGCCTTGACGATTTAAGGCAGTTGCACGTTGATCTAGCACACGTGACCAAACCATCTGTTTCATCAATTCAACAAGTTGTTCATCACTTAGATCTGGCATGATATCAGGATTTACAACTTGGCCAGTTTCATCTAGAATCTGAACTGTTTTAAAATCTTGGCTTTCATCGCCGAGTAGTTTATCAAAATTAACTGCAGCTTTATTATTGGCCATAATATTCATTCTCCTCTTCACTAAACTGTTTTAATGTTTGCTTATATCTGTATCAATTAAGCTTCTTCACAAATATAATTTAGCATTTTACAGCACTAAATGCAAGCGTTTTACATAACTAATCATCAAACACCTTGCGCTTATCGTTTTATGTATATGTGAATTTAGTCACCAACTGATTAGTATCTGCTAAAATCTTTCTCTGTTATATAATATATTTAAATTCTGTTATATAATAACAACCGGATCAATGCACAAAAAAAGCGCTAGTACAAACCATTGTCTGTACTAAACGCTTGTTAATTGTATTTTGTTGGGGTACCTCATGCCAAGACCGGTTGAGGGATCTCAGCGTTCCCAGCATGTACTAGGAAGCGTTGAACATCCGTCCAAACTGGCTCAACTCTTAGATGAGTCATGAGGCGATGAAGATTAACTAATAGGCGCATCCGTAATTGACCGATACTTACGAAAACAAGTAGGTTCTTGAATTGCCCTGATTTTGTAACGCGCATCATCATAACGGCAGTACAAACTGCTAAGCCGATTGTCACACCAGCAAAAGCAAATTCATTAACTGCAAGGACCGCAAGGAATGACACAAGTGCTGCCACTGCCATAAGGAAAGCATTCCCTAGGCGAACCTTAACGACATCATCCTTAGGTGATAGTGTTTCGTTCAACACGACACCTCTCGTACCTGTTTTAACAACTGTACCGGCTTTGATGACCGCCATTTCTTTATCGATTGTTGCTACGGCAACTGGTGTTTTTTCTGCAGCATCTAATACTAAAATATCGCCTGCTACAATTTGATCAACACCAATTTCGCGTAGGAAACCGTCGCGTACAACACTTGCCATCCGATTTGAATCGGCAACTAGTGATGCCCGCTTTGCAGCTTCAATCGTTGTTAACCCGCTTGGACGAGTTGCCAACAAACGCATTAACATCCCGCTGCTTGTGATTGCGTTTAACGTTGTTTCTTGCTTTAAATTCTTGTGCATCGCGTTCGACACTCCTTCCCTTTTGAGGAAGTCGTCGTAACACTGCTAGCCTAAAGCTGCTGGCAGTAAAAAGACAGACCACCTCGGATGATCACTATCGCTACTACTTAACGGACCTTCAGCTGTTTGCAACATTTTACTCACCAGACTTTCTAATTAGTTTTAGAGGTCGCACTTAGTTGTACAAAAAAAGGCGCACAACAATTGAGCGTCATCCACAACATCATGGCGTTCCCAATCGTTCAGTTTTAGCACTATATGACGTAGAAACCATGTTCAGCTACGTTAGAAAAAGCCTTCATTGGCAGTTTCTGTTGACTCAATTGGCATCTCTCGATGTTTCTGAGTAGCAGCGTATGTTCATATAGGAGCCTCACCTAACGGAAAAGCGATATCTCTATATACTCATTCTACTGGTTATCGATAAGTGGGTCAACCCATTTGTTCCGTTTTTTTAATTCTGTGCTAGAATAATCTATGATGAATTAATCGGAGGTCTTAACTGTGATATTAATGAAAGATATTATCCGCGAGGGTAATCCTACACTTAGAGAAATTGCACAACCTGTTTCATTCCCACTATCTGACGAAGATCGGCAACTTGCCGCTGACATGATGACATTCTTGGAAAATAGCCAAGATCCAGAAATTGCTGCGAAATATCAATTACGCGCTGGTGTTGGCTTAGCCGCACCTCAAGTAGATGTTTCAAAACAGATGTCAGCTGTTTTAGTCCCTGGCCCTGAAGGCGAAGCACCAATCTTAAAAGACGTGATTATTAATCCTAAGATTATTAGCCACTCTGTTCAAGACGCTGCTTTAGCTGAAGGCGAAGGTTGCCTATCAGTCGATCGCGAAGTCCCCGGTTATGTGCCCCGGCACGACAGAATTACATTACGTTATCAAGACGTTGAAGGTGTTAGTCATAAGATTCGTCTTAAAAACTACCCCGCAATTGTTTGCCAACACGAAATCGATCATTTAAACGGTATTCTTTTCTTTGACCACATCAACAAAGAAAATCCATTTGCCGCACCAGACGATATGATTATTCTTGAATAATGAACGAACGAAAAAGGGTTAAGCCAAATTTTGGCTTAACCCTTTTTATTATGCATTTAATTTTGTTTCTGCAAATTGACTGTTATAAAGCTTAGCGTAAACACCATTAGCAGCTAATAAGTCGTCATGTGTTCCCTTTTCAACAATTTGACCGTGATCCATTACTAAAATTAAGTTAGCATCCCGAATTGTTGATAAGCGATGGGCAATCACAAAACTGGTTCGACCCTGCATCACTTTTTCCATCGCCTTTTGCAATAAGCTTTCTAAGCGCGTATCGACCGAACTGGTTGCTTCATCTAAAATCAAAATTTTAGGGTTAGCAATGACCGCCCGGGCAATTGTTAGGAGTTGCTTTTGCCCTAACGACACGTTATCCGCTTCTTCATCAATTGCCATCTGATAACCATTTGGCAACGTATGGATGAAGTGATCAACATTGGCCGTTTTGGCAGCATCCACGACTTCATATTCGGTAGCATCTAGCTTCCCAAAGCGAATATTTTCCGTAATCGTTGTGTGATACAACCAAGCATCCTGAAGAACCATCCCAAAGAGTGAGCGAACTGTTTGTTTACTCAACTGGCGTGTATCGACGCCATCAATTAGGATTTGACCAGAACTAACATCGTAAAAACGCATCAATAAATTAATCATGGTCGTCTTCCCAGCACCGGTTGGCCCAACAATCGCAATTTTATCACCCGGATTGGCGGTGAAACTTAGATCCCGAATCAATGGTTTGGCTGGATCATAGCTAAAGCTGACATCTTTAAATTCAACTTTTCCCTGAACGTCAGCCGGTAATTCAGCTGTTTCTTGATCAGTGGGTTCAATAGGTTCATCCAAGATTTCAAAAACCCGTTGTGTCGCAGCGGCAGCCGCTTGCATGACACCAGATAACTGCGTAATTTGCGAAATTGGTTGATTAATCTGCCAAATATATTGAATAAAGGCCTGTAAATTACCAACCGTAATGACCCCGTGCAAGACATAGTAACCACCCAAGGTTGCCATCCCAGCATAGGTTAGATTAGTGGTTAGACCCACTAACGGCATCATGATTCCTGAAATAAAGGCCGCTTTGAAGCCAAATTCAGTCAATCGATCGGTAATCGCTGCAAATTCATCAACCGCTCTGTCTTCTTGACCATACAACTTCAAGACACTGAAGCCACCGTAGTTTTCCTGAACATAACCATTCATTTCACCCAAGGTATTTTGTTGCCCCTGGAAGTAAACCTGTGACTTTTTGATGATTGCTTTGGAAATCAAAAGTGAGGCCGGAATCATAATTAAAGATAGTAAAGCCATCCATAAATTAATCGTCAACATCATGATAACCGCCATAATGATTCCCAAAATTGAGGTCACAACTTGAATTAAACTCTGTTGCAAGGCATTCGTGATTGCATCGACATCATTGGTAACTCGCGACAAGATATTACCTTGTTGTTGTGAATCAAAGAAACGGACTGGCAAAGCGTTCATCTGTAGATTGATATCCCGCCGTAAATCACGCATTGCGTGTTGCACTGCACGCGTCATTAAAAACGATCCCAAAAACATCATTGTTTGATAAAGTAACGCAAAGCTGAGAATCATCGCGATGACTTTAGTAATGTAACTAAAGTTAACGGCGACGTGTTGCGCTAAGTTTTGACTAATTTCAGTCACTGCTAGTCCCATGATAAATGGCCACAACGCATTCGCTAAAACGGAAATCACCGTTGCGGTAATTGCTGACCAGAACGTTATTTTATAAGGCCCAATATAGCGCATCAGGCGTTTGAGCACCTTAATATTCTTCATTGAGCTCCTCCTTTGACAACTGTGAGGCGGCAATGGCCCGGTAAACCTCATTTGTTTTAAGTAATTCTTTGTGGGTACCGATGCCCACAACTTGTCCTTCATTTAAGACGACAATCCGATCTGCATTCATAATCGTCCCCACACGTTGGGCGACAATTAAGACGGTTGCCTCTTTCGTAATCGATTTTAAAGCGCCTCGTAATGCTGCGTCTGTTTGGTAATCCAAGGCTGAAAAGCTATCGTCAAAGACGTAGATGTCTGGGCGACGAACAATTGCTCTGGCAATCGCTAGTCGTTGCTTTTGACCACCTGATAAGTTGTTACCACCTTCAGCCAAATAAGTTTGGAGACCGTCTGGTTTTTCCGCCACGAATGTTTTGGATTGAGCAATCGTTAAAGCATCCCATAACTCAGCATCCGTCGCTTCCGGATTACCATAGCGCAAGTTATCCGCAATCGTGCCGGTAAAGAGGACCGCCTTTTGGGGAATAAAACCAATTTTTTGGCGTAATGCTTTCAATTGGTAATCACGAACATCGTAACCATCAATCATCACTTGCCCCCGCGTCACATCGAAAAAGCGTGGAATCAACTGAATTAAGGTTGATTTACCACTCCCTGTACTACCGATGAAGGCGACAGTTTCACCAGGATGGGCTTTAAAACTGACATCCCGAATGACCGGACTTTCTGTCGGACCAGGATAAGCAAACGACACATTTTCAAAAGCCAATTCGCCTTGGGTAGTCGTAGTTTGAATCCCCTGATCATCATCCGTAATATCTACGGGTGAATTAAGGACTTTTTCAATCCGTTCAGCTGAAACAGCCGCTCTAGGGTACATCATGAAGACACTCGCAAAGAGCATGAATGAAAATAGTACATGGAAAATGTATTCAATAAAGGCGATTAACGTCCCCACTGCTAAGTGACCGGTATTAATTTGAACCGCCCCTTGCCAAATGATTAACACGAACACAATATTGAAGATAAATGAAAAGCCAGGTTGTGCGAGGGCTACTAATGTAAAGAGTTTGATTGAACTCTGACTGTAGGCTTCATTAACTTTTCTAAAACGCATACTCTGGAATTTTTCACGCACAAATGCGCGAATAACCCGAATCCCAGTTAAATTTTCACGTAAGTTTAAATTGATTGCATCTAAGTTTTTTTGTTGTTCTGCAGACATTGGTTCGGATAACCAACCAATGATAACCACCCCAACTAATAAAATCGGAATGGCTGCAAAAACAATCCATGATAATGACAGACTCGTCCGCACAATCATGAACGCACTGGCAACGATCATCATCGGGGTCATAAAACCCGTTCGTAACACTTGCACCATGAATTGCGTCACTTGAAACGCATCGTTGGTCGTCCGAGTAATTAAGGAAGACACGCCAAACTCACCATATTCATGATGTGAAAATTGCATCGTTTTTTTAAAGATATCGTTCCGGATATCACGCGTTAAATTAGTGGTTAAGCGACTCCCCGTGTAGGCTAAGCCGATCAAACCCACTAGGCCAATCAGGGAAATGACGACCATTAAAGTCCCATATTGCCAAACCGGCCCGACCGTATGGCGGTTGATACCTTTATCGATAATTTGTCCTAATAATGTTGGTAATCCCAGTTCAATTAAAATAAACCCAAATACGCAGATAAAATTCCAAAATAACAGTTTTTTATAGCGAATGGTATAGCGCCACATTAATTTCATAGGTGCTAACTCCTTCTTGTTTCAAATTTAGTCCATTACTCGTGCCATATCCTTGACGTATTCAATCGTTTCTCGATTGACAATAAATGCCACGTCAAAATGGTAATCCTGATCCAATAACCAAGCGTCTGTAATGACTAACGCTGGGTATTTAGGATTAACGGAGGCAATTCGTCGTTCGTCGGCAACCTCATTTAAGGTCTGTTCTAACGTTTCCGTAATTGGCTTCAACGACATATCCGTTCGTAAAACGTTTACGCGATACTCAAACAACATCACATTCCCACCCCAAACTTCTGTCGGTGAATTAGCAATTAACGTTGCTTGTTGTGTATAAAATTGCGGTTGTGCAGTCAATAGCCTTTGATAAGCAATATTGACAATCTCGTCTACCGTTTCTTGACTACTACTTTGTAAAATCCGCATGGCTCTTTGCCGACGAATCCGGTGAATAAACCAAGCCAGACCGCCCGCCAATCCAATTAAGACTAGTAGTAATAACCAAATTAACATGGCAACCCCCTCTTTCTAATTGTAACGGTTGTCATAATTATAGCCGAATTAGACTAAACTCGCTATTACGAGGCCGTTGCCCAATGTATACTTTAATTAAAAGATATGCTAAAATATTCTTAAATGTTGAGTAATCAACCTCTGGACGGTTAAACTTTCGTTTAAAAATAAGATGAATATCAAAGGAGTTTTACAATTGATTTATAAAGTACTTTTCCAAGCAGACAAAACACAAAGTCCTCTACGCGAGGCAACTAAATCACTCTATCTTGAAGCTAACAGTGCCGTTGAAGCACGTCAACTTGTTGAAGACAATACACCCTACAATATTGAATTTGTACAAGAACTTACTGGTGAACATTTAGCTTACGAACAAGAATCAGAAGACTTCAAATTAACGGAGTTCTAAGTAAATGAAACTCAATATAAAAAACAATGAAACAGCCGTTTTTGCCGTAGGGGGTCTTGGCGAAATTGGTAAGAACATGTACGGTGTTCAATTCCAAGATGAAATTATCGTTATTGACGCCGGCATCAAGTTTCCAGAAGATGAATTATTAGGCATTGACTATGTCATTTCCGATTATCAATATCTTCAAAAGAATCAACAAAAAATCAAAGCCCTTGTCATCACCCATGGTCATGAAGATCATATTGGTGGGTTGCCTTTCTTCTTACAACAAGTGCCAAACGTCCCTGTTTATGCAGGTCCTTTAGCCCTTGCTTTAATTCGTGGCAAGTTGGAAGAACACGGTCTTTTGCGGTCTACTGAACTACATGAAATAAACGAAGATACCGTCCTTAAATTCCGCAAAACAAGTGTTGATTTCTTCCGAACAACCCATTCAATTCCTGATACATTAGGGGTTGCGATTCATACACCTCAAGGGGTTGTTGTTGAAACTGGTGATTTTAAGTTTGACTTAACACCTGTTGGTAATCAACCTTCTCCTAATCTTCAAAAGATGGCACGTCTCGGCGAAGAAGGCGTCCTCTGCCTAATGTCTGATAGTACCAACGCTGAAGTACCTAACTTCACGAAATCAGAACGTTTTGTTGGCAATTCAATCCGCCACATTGTAGAACGGATTGAAGGCCGGATTATCTTCGCAACTTTCGCTTCTAATATTTCACGGGTCTCACAAGCAACAGATGCAGCGATTGCTAATGGTCGTAAGATTGCGGTCTTCGGTCATAGTATGGAAGCTGCCGTTGTTAATGGTCGTGAATTAGGTTATTTAAATATTCCTGATGAAGCACTTGTTGATGCAAGTCAACTTAACTCATTACCTGCTGATAAAGTGATGATTATCTGTACCGGTTCTCAAGGTGAACCAATGGCTGCTTTAAGCCGGATTGCTAATGGTACTCACCGTCAGATTTCAATCCAACCTGGCGATACAGTTGTTTTCTCAAGTAATCCAATTCCTGGGAATACAACGAGTGTTAACCACGTTATCAATAAGCTTTCTGAAGCAGGCGCTGAAGTTATCCATGGTAAAGTCAACAACATTCATACTTCTGGTCATGGTGGCCAAGAAGAACAAAAATTGATGTTACGTTTGATGAAACCTAAGTTCTTCATGCCTTGTCATGGTGAATACCGGATGCAAAAGATTCATACCGAACTCGCCCAACAATGTGGCGTTGAACCGGACAATTGTTTCATCCTTGAAAATGGTGATGTCTTAGCCTTAACTGCTGACTCAGCACATGTTGCTGGCCATTTCAGTGCCGACGACGTTTATGTTGATGGTAACGGGATTGGTGATATCGGTAATGTTGTCCTTCGCGATCGTAAAATGCTTTCTGAAGAAGGCTTGGTCGTGGTTGTCGCAACCATTAACTTCGGTGAGAAAAATATTCTTGCCGGTCCTGATATTCTTTCACGGGGCTTTGTCTATATGCGTGAATCTGGTGAATTGATCAGCGAAGCCCAACGACGGGTTTTCAGAATGATCGTCAACACGTTCAATGCTAACGACAAGGTCACTGAAAGCCAAGTCCGAGAAGCAATTATTGATGGCCTTCAAGATTTCCTATTTGAAAAGACGGAACGCCATCCAATGATTTTACCAATGATCATTCAAAGTAACGAATAAAACCTTTAAGGGCGGGACAAACTAACGTTTGTCCCGCCCTTTTTTAGATTCTTATCAAAAATTTAGGTAGTAAAACTTGTCATTTCCCGCTATAATATACACCGAATATCTTTTCTGAAAGGGGGAATCCGAATGGCTGATACGCCTCATTTTTATATTATTTTAAACCAAGTTGCTGGTACTGGCCGAGCTCAGAAGATTTGGCCGCAGATTGAAACCGTCCTCAAGCAACGCGGCATTTCATACGAACTACAAATTTCTAGCTATCCCGGCCATACCACTCGGATTGCCTACCAATTTGCTCGCTTTAAACGAACCAATCAAGTTTTACTAATTATCGGTGGTGATGGTACTTTAAACCAAGCAATTAACGGTGTTCAGAACGCCGGCAAAACCGACATTCCCATCGCTTATTTACCTTGTGGTTCCGGCAATGACTTCGCCCGCGGAATTGGCTTAAATAGTGATCCACTACAAGCCCTTGAACAGATTCTTGCAACTAGCGCCCCCGTCAATATCGATTTGGGTGTTTATCATGATGCCCTTAAGGACGAGACCGGTTATTTCGTCAACAATGTCGGTATTGGTTTTGACGCTTCCGTCGTCAGCATCACCAATAACTCTAAAAGCAAACGTTTTTTAAATAAGTTTCATATTGGCTCCCTGTCTTACGTCTTCTCACTAATCCAAGCCTTTACGTCACAAGATGCTTTCCAAGTTACCGTCAAGGCTAATGGCACTGTTAAAAATTTCAGCCGAGGTTTTCTAGTCACAACGACGAATCATCCTTACTTTGGCGGTGGTGTTCCCATTATGCCTTCTGCACGCGTCGATGATCAAAAACTGGACCTTGTGGTGATAGAGAAGTTGAACGTTTTCTTTTTCTGCTACCTATTTATTATGATGTTAATGGGTAAGCACACTCGCTACAAAGCTGTTCATCATTTTAGAGCCGACGATCTTGTTGTTCGAACCCAAACGTTAGAATTCGGCCAGGTCGATGGCGAAGAAATGGGTAGTCGCGCATTTGACATGCACTTTAACGTCACTTCTCAACCCTTCTGGCTAACAACAGACCAAACTGAACAATTCAAATAAACCGCTACAATCTAAAAAAGAGCAACGCATTTAGCGTTGCTCTTTTTTATTATTTGTAAAAATCAGCTTGAACTCGTTTAAAAATCGTTGTTTCCTTTAATTTAAACAAGAATAACCAAGCGATTAGGCTGCCCGAAATGGCACCGCCAAAAAAGCGTGGTGTGTAAACGAACCAAAATAAACCGTTAGCACTACCCGTAAACCAAATCATGATTGGATAAGAAAGTAATGAGCCAATTAAACCCGTTCCTAGAATTTCACCCGCAATTGCCCAACCAATATGACCACCATACCGATAACCAAGACCAGCTAATAAAGCACCAAAAAGAGCCCCCGTTAAGGCTAAAGGCGGAATCCCCAGTAACATCATTCTTAAAATAGCAGTCACCAACGCCATTACGATTGCATAAACCGGGCCCATTAACACCGCCGCAGTAACGTTCAGAACACTCGACATCGGCGCCATCCCCTCAATACGAAATAATGGCGACAAGATGACATCTAGTGCAATCATCATCGCAAGGATGGTTAATCGCTTCGTTCGGCTATTGTTCATCGTATTCGTCCCCACGCAACCATTGTTCCTTGCGATAAGCCATCTCCCAGAAGTGGTATTCCAATTGGCTGCTACGAACAAACGCCTGCACCATTTTAACCTGATCATCAGCTGAACTCGATGCATACAAGCGATTTAAAACAATACCCGTCATTTGAATTTCATCCTGCAGTTCAGCCTTCGTATAGGTTTCAATCCAGCGTTGATAGTATGGATTGGGTGAAGCTGGCTGTTGACTTAAAGCCATTCCGATATCACTGTATAACCAAGCACAAGGGTATAGGCCAGCCGCCGCGATTGCGGGATTATCCGCAAATAATTGTCGATACATATGAGCAATATAGTGATCAGTTGTCGGCGCAACGGGTGTTTCTTGAACCTCATCAGCCGTTATTTTTAAGGCTTCAAAAAATTGTTCCCGAACGATCATTTCACCATCTTTCAAACCAGTTGCACTTAGTGTCATCAACGCTTTTAATTCTTGATCTTGACATCGATCGGAGACGATTTGATGTAATTTTCTGAAATAACGAAGATAATAATGATCTTGAATCAAATAATACCGGAATATTTCTTCTGGCAACGTCCCCGCTTGCAGTTGAACGATAAACGGATGACGTAAACTACCTTCCCAATATGGTGCGACTTTCTCTTGAACAATACTTGTAAATGACATGTTGCCCCTCCTATTAATTCACCTCTGGGGCCGCTTTACAAGCACTCAAAATACCCGCCAATTAAGAATTGACGGGTAGCACGTTTAATAAACAAACGACACGACATTTCCCTGCGCTAGTACTAACTATATCAGGTTCAATGGGTATAATCTCAGCTCTTAGGCACCCCAGATGCGTTATTCAATTGTGGCTTTATTATAGCATGGATGTAAGCGGTTGTTCATTAGAATTATCATAGAAAACTAAAAACTATTGATTACCTATTTTTCTCCATAACGAAGTTGGTCAATAAAACACCTTGCCGTGCTACTTGTTGTTCTCGAATCACTTGATAGCCCCGACTTTCAAAGAACGGTCTGGCCGTAATCGAAGCATGTGTGACAACTCGGCATGCAACAGCTTGCTCGAGCTGATGACAGATAGCAGTCGCAACGCCTCTTCTTTGATAATCGGCATGGACAAATAACCGATCGAGATAGCCAGCTTGATCAATATCTCCAAAACCAATCAGGTTATCATTTTCAAGTGCGACAACACTGAAATGTGATTGCAGCGATTGATCCCACTGCTTTAAATCAGGCTCACCAGTGGCCCATACAGCCAACTGCGCTTTCGTATAATCGCCAGCATTCACTGTATGCACTGTCTTATAAAACAGTTCTGCCACTGCTTGACAATCCGCCTGCTGATAGCGTCTAATCTCCAATTATTCAGCCCCTCTTTAATCTTTTTCTTCTTCATGTCTAATTGTAATCGCCATTTGTTTCTCCTAGTAATAATTCCTTTAATTTTTAAAAAATATCTGGCTTATCGGTAAAGATAAGCCCTCACCTTATTAAAGTTTAAAATAGGGTTGGAATTCCGCCGGTGCTTTATCTTGTGAAAACCAATGATTGGGTAGCTCGGCTGGTGCGCTTACCTGCTCTTTTGCAGTGATTAAGTAACGGCAATCAATGTGCATATGGGCTGCTTGCTTTTTCAATGGATTGTCCGGGATCTTGATCAAATTGGCATCCACCAATTGTGCTTGCTCCCCGACTAGCCCAGTTTCCTCCAATAACTCGCGTAGTGCCGTTTGAACTGGCATTTCAGACGGTTCAACATGGCCCGCCGGTAACAACCATTGATGCAGGTATGGATGCCGAACCATCAATAGCTGATTATTTTTAAATACGAGGGCACTAGCGGATAAATGATATTGATCGTTGACCGCCCGATAAAGGGGCCGTTTTTGTTGGGCCATCAATTCACTAATCATCTGATATTTTTGTCGGTCATTAAACGCTGCTGATTGCTCAGCTAGCCGCTGAATTTGCGTTAACAAATCGTTCATGAGCGGACCGCCATTAATAGATCTGCTTGCTGATAACCTTTGAATAAATTGATCATTTTATGCGTTGCCAAAACATCGTGCACGCGCAGAATACGGGCCCCCTGCTCAACCATCAATTGTTCCAATAACAGCGTTGAGGTTAAGCGTTCTGCCATCGGATAATCAAATTTGCTTTCCATAAAGCTTTTCCGAGAAATCCCCGCCATAATTGGCGCACGATACTTCATTGTTGGTTGAACGCTATTGAGTTTAAACAGATCCAGAGACGCTGTATTTTTAGCGTGTGAAAAACCAACCCCAGGATCCAAAGCGATTTGTTGGCGCGTTAAACCGGCCGCTTCCAAACTTGCTAACGTCTCTTGGTAAAATTGATCGAGCGTTTCAAAAACGTCATTTTGATAATGGCGGCCATTATACATCGTGACCACTGCGGGTCGATGGTTGGCGACGACCTCGAGCTTAGCCGCGTTATCGAAACCATCGATATCATTCAGAATTGGCACGCCGCTTGCGACTGCCCGTTGCATAACATCCGCATTATTGGTATCAACTGCCAACACCGCGCTGGGCCATTCCTGTTGCACTGCCGCAATCACGGGTGCAATCCGTTGCCATTCTTCATCAGGCGTAATTTCTTGATAACCTGGGCGCGTCGATTTGCCACCGACTTCAATCACCACTGCACCATTGGCCAAATCAGCTTCGATTTTCGTCATAATCTGACCCAGCGCTTGACTCGGTTGACCATCATAAAAAGAATCTGGTGTACAGTTAATAATCGCGTAGACAATCGGATCAACCGTTAAATCGAACTTGAAACCAGGGCCGGTCCATAAAATTTGCTTGGCGTGCCAAATTTGTGTTAACTGCGCATTTGGCTGACCAAAATATTGCGACCAATTTTGCTGTAACGCCGCTAGTTGAAAAAGACTAAACTGACCAAGCCATTGTTGGTCCAATTGTTGAATTAAACAATGATTGGCTAAACAAAGTCGCTGTAATTTTTCGATTTCAACTGCATCCCCACTAAATTTCAAAAGGATGGCGTTCAATTGACTGGGTTGTGCTTCGCTAATTTGCATATGATCCTCCCTAGCTCAAAAAGTGTTGCCGAACTGTCTTTAATAAATAAAATGACCCTACAACTAAGATGACTTGCGGTTTATTCCCCGTTGCAGGTTGACTAGCCGCCTTTAAAGCCGCTTCAATTGCTGGATATTCAGGTGCTGTTTGGCCTGTTATCTGCGTGTATAGCGCCCCTAATTCAGCAACTGGTAATTGTCGGTCATCTTGATTGATGGGGGTCGTTAAAATAAACCGCGCTGGTAGTTGCGTTAAAAGCTGCAAGCATTCAGCAACCGCCTTATCTTTTAAAAAGCCAGTTACAATCGTTAAATCGTAACCACCATAGCGTTCTTGGACACTCCGGACAAACTGCCGAATGCCATCCGGATTATGGGCACCATCAATCACGACTAGCGGTTCCGTTGCCAGGCGCTCAAAGCGGCCTGGTAAGCGGACCTGCCCCAAAGCACGTTGTAAGACGATTTCGTCTACCGCGTGCCCTTGATCACGACAAAACTGCCGATACCACGTCAATACCGTTAGCAGGTTCTCTAATTGATAGGTCCCCGCCAATGCCAAAGAAACCGTTAATGGTTCACGCTCTGGTAATTTAACCGTCACTTCTTGGCCAGCACTGGTTGGATGACTTGTCACGAACCAATCACGAGGGGCAATCTGAAGCAGTGCTGATTGCCGCTTAGCTTCAGCCTCTAAAACGTGCAAAGCCGTTTTCGTTTGTTCGGGAGCCACAATAACCGGTGTCTGTGGCCGGATAATTTTGGATTTAGTCGTAGCGATTGCTTCAATCGTATCGCCCAATAGCGCCATATGATCGAGACTGATCTTCGTAAATAGCGTGTAGGCCAATCGATCAACCGCATTGGTTGCATCTAACTCGCCACCCAAGCCACATTCCCACAGGACATAATCGACTTGTTGCTGCTTAAAATAGACCAACGCCACCAATACTAATGTTTCAAAGTACGATAAGTCCGTCGTCGGATCAAAGCCAAGTTTTTTTAAAACGGTTTGGACCGTCGCCAATAATCGCTCAAACTGCGCTTTTGAAATCAACTGCCGGTTAATCTGAATACTTTCCTCGACTGCCATGATGTGCGGACTCGTAAATAACCCCACGGAGTAGCCGGATGCTTGCAGAATTGCCGCAATCATCGCACTCGTTGAGCCCTTGCCATTCGTTCCGCACACATGAATAATCGAAAAAGCATGATCTGGCTGCCCCATCGCTTTTAAAATCTGGCGCAAGAGCGTCACCCGCTCGTCTTCACCATATAACATCCCTGGTAATTGTGTGACCATTTCCTCATCTTGCATACTAAAATCCCCTATTTCAATAGTTGTAGAAATTCGCTGCGTAATTGGCGGTCGGTTTTAAAATTGCCGCTGTAAAAAGTCGTATGGGTCTGACTATTGGCCTTCTTAATGCCGCGCATCTCAACACACATATGGCGCGCCGTCACTTGAACCGCAACCCCGTGTGGCTTTAATATTTGATTTAAAATTTGTCCGATATCACGCGTTAAATTCTCCTGAACACTCAATCTTTTTGAAACGAAATCCACTAACCGGGGAATTTTACTCAAGCCGATAATCTGCCCATTGGCTGGCAAATAGGCCACACTGACCTGACCAAAAAAGGGCAACATGTGGTGCTCACACATTGAATAAAACGGAATGTCCTGCATCATCACCATCTGATCATCGTCGGTCTCTTCAGTTTCGAACAACTTATAGTCTTTAAAGATGGTTTCTCCTTGATACGCCAAAACTTCTCCGTACATTTTAGCGACTCGTTGTGGGGTTTCTAACACGCCAGCACGCTCAGGATCATCGCCAACTTGCTTTAAAATATCACGCACATCTTTTTCAATTTGCTGATTTGCTTGTTCTATCATCGTTTACCTCTTCTAATCGTTTAATCGTCTGGGTTTGATCCTGCTTCAAGACATCAATCTGGATTTCAATCGCAGCTTTTTGATAAAAGTCGGCCCCACAGATTTCTAGGATTGGCACTAGCACAAATAGTCGCTTGAAAGCTTCTGGATGGGGAATCACTAACGTATCACTTTGTAAGACCAGCTCATTAAAGAAAATAATATCTAGGTCCAACGTCCGCGGTCCCCAGTGAATTGTTCGTTCACGCCGACACGCCCGCTCAATTTGATGTAAGACAACCAACAACTGATCCGGCGTATAATCGGTACTGATTTTTAAAGCGCCGTTGATAAAATCGGCCTGTTCAACTGGACCCACCGGCGCGGTTTGGTAAAAGGCTGACCGGCGTTCAATTTGAATTTTCGAATCGACTGTCAAAAGGGCTAGCGCCTGGTTAATATTCGCCTTTAAATCACCCATATTACTGCCGTAACTAATATAAACTTGATTGCTCAAACTCAACCCTCCATCTCGATTTCGACATGGTCAAAAATACCTTCAATTGGCACCGCAATCTTGCGCACCTTAACCGCAACTAAGCCAATCCGATCAGGATCAAGGGCGTGAATTGCCTGGATAATCTCATGAGCGATTGTTTCGACCAAATTAGCGCGTGATTTGGCGATTAATTGGGCAATCACTTCATAAAAATCAGCATAACTGACCGTATCCGTTAATTCGTCTCCTTGATAAGGCGTCATAATTGCCACCTTTAAATCAATTTCAATACGCTGACCTAGATCCTTCTCAGCTTGAAAAACACCAATATGCGAATGAAACTGCATATTATTAATTTTAATATGATACATCAGACCGCCTCCTAATAACCGTTCATTTGCTAATATTTTATCACAAATATACGTAATTCGTTCGGATATCGACGCTAAATATTTAAATTATCTAAATTCAGTTCACAATTTTCATCATTTTATCACAATTCGTAAAGTTGATATTATTAAATAAAACCGCATAAAATGATGTCGATCTCTCATCATTATATATCAGCGCATTTCCCCAATAAAAAAATACTGCCTAACCGAAAGGGTTAAACAGCATTCATATCTTTAAAAATGACTAAAAAGGACATTATTAATCACTTAATTGACTTCGAGAACCATTTAATTTAATCTATTAATAAACTGAAAGTAGGTCATAAAATGTTATCGAATCAATTAGCAACCACCTCAGACTATGCGCTAGTCCTCGATATTTGGGAACAGTCCGTTTTAGCGACGCATAATTTCTTACAACCTGAAGACGTAACCTTTTATAAAACACAAATCCCCCAATTCCTGGATCAAACGGTTCTCAGAATCTGGTCACTAGATAACCAACCTATTGGTTTTAGTGGTACCAACGGTCAAGAATTAGAGATGCTATTTCTCGACCCTCATTACATTGGTGGCGGGTATGGCCATCAAATCTTAGACTGGCTAATCAATAATCAACGGATTAATAAAATTGATGTAAACGAACAAAATCAACGTGCCAAAGCGTTCTACTTAAAGCACGGTTTTACAGTTGTATCACGGAGTCAGCGAGATGGCTTTGATAAACCATATCCGATTTTACATTTGACAAGATAAATAGCTTTCTACAAAAGAAGCCACACTATCCATTAGATAGCGTGGCTTCTTTTAATTAGACCGTTCTACATTGCAGTGCCACGTTCTGACCACCAACCATTAAACAGCCGCAACCGACCATTTCTGCCAGCTGGGCGTCCAATTGAACCATCACATCATGAATTGTTCTTAGATCCGCACGTGGTTCGTGACGACAAATAAACAACGGTAAATCGTTACGCGTGTAATAATAACTCATCTGTCCCACAATACCAACGCCTACTTTAGACAACATGACGTTCCCAGTCTCATTTAACGTTAAAGAATACTGATCATTAATCCGTGCTGGTTCAAATTGTTTCATTCAACTCGCTCCTGACATTTGCTCCTATGTCAATAAATGGCACATCTTTTTCTAAACACTCGTTCTAATTCTGTCGGAATTAAACCAACTGATGTAATTTGAGGTTCGGATTACCAAGTCCTCAAAATTGGAAAAAGTTGTTTGAAAGGCAAACTCTCTCTTCAACAATGAGTGAAAAGCTTCAATTGGCCCATTATCATAAGGATAACCTTGTTTTGAGTATGAGTGGCTAATCTGATGCCGTTCAAGTAAAGTTTCAACTTCGTTGCTGGTGTACTGTGAACCCATGTCAGAGTGAAAATATTGTGGCTTTTGATGATATTCAAGCGCCTGATTAATCGTTTCTACAACTAACGTCGCCTCCATCTGACGACCAATCTTGAAAGCAAGAACTTGATGAACCTTTGGTTCGTAAATAGAACTGAGATAAACCCAGGTTCCTGGACGTAATTCCAAATAAGTAATGTCAGCACGCCATATCCTTGCATTGGGCTGGTGCTTGATTAAATTGGGGCGTTGTGAATGATCCACATGAGTGCCAGGTTTTTTAAATCGCCGATTCATTAAAGAGTGAATCTCCATTTCCCTCATTAATCGTAAAATTCGTTTTGACCCAACACAGATGCCTGACTTGCGAAGCACCATCGTTATTCGTGGATAACCATAGGCACGATAATTATTTTCCCAAATCAATTTAATTTTTTCTTTGAGTTGATTATCAACACGTTCGTGTTGACTAGGTTGATATCTTTTCCAATGGTAATAGGTGCTGCGCGGTAATTTCAGTGCCGAAAGAATAATTGATAAGCGGTGTCGCAATAACTGATCTTCTATGAAGACAAGGCAATTAATTCGTCCTAATGCTTTCCCAGTAACACCGCCGCAGCTTTTAAAATTTCGAGTTCCTCCTTTAATCGCTGATTTTCCTTTTGAAGTTGTTTGAATTCTTTGGACGTTACTTCAGTACCGTCTTCTAGCTCAACTGATTTAGCGCCTTTAACCCAGTTATGAATTGCGGCTGGAGAAACACCGTATTCCTCGGAAAGCGAGCGAATAGATCTTTTCTCTTCACGATGCATCTTCACAATGCTGGCTTTAAAATCATCTTGATATCGTTTCATTGGAATGCTCCTATCTTGTTTTATTAATTATGGCACAACTGTTCAGAAATTTATGTACCAAATACTAGGGTAGGAGCAATTAGCTGTTAATAAGAAAAAGAATCAGATTAAGTTTATTTATCTAATTAAGGATGATGCATTTACTTCAAAAGATAGAACTAAGTTATTTGATTTTATAATTCCAATAATTCCAGTTATAGATTCGTCAAACTCTTTTGAACAATTCATACAGACTTTTAAAGATGCTGGAATATCTAACGATTTTGATATTAAGGTTTTAAGAAAACTGTCTCTTTATATCGATGATATGAGACTACTAAAAAATATCAGTAATGAATATTTAATTTATAAGGATAGGCTTTCAGAAATTACTTTGGATAATAATAAATTACTCGCTACAATTATTTATAAAAATTTATTTCCAAAAGACTTTTCTAAATTTCAATTAGGGATTGGGTTTATTAATGAAATATTTTCAAAAAAGAGTAGTTTAATTCAAGATATAATAGAAAAGATAGAAAAGCAAATTAGTAACCTAGAAAAGCAATTAGAAGATTCTGAGATTGAGACATTAAATTCGGTCAATGAGTTAGATGCTTTATTTTTAAAGAATCCTACAGACGGATTCTATACAGTTAATGAAAAAAAAGAATCAGACTTTGAAAATCGGTCAGATTTCATTGCAGCAATTAAGAATAATAGTTTTGACGTTAAACAAGCAACATATACATCCGGATACTACTCGTCAGAGCTCAAAACTACACTATCGGCTAAGAATATTTCAGGGATATTTGAAGAATTAAAAGATAAAAAGGAATATCTTGTTAAGTTAAATAATCTGAATAATAAGGAAAGCACCAAAAGAACAAATCTAATTAATAAAAAAGAAGAACTAAAATTAAGAATGGAGAAAGTATATAGTGAATCCATGTCTGATGTATTGCTTTCTTCAGAGATTGATCTTAACGACTTTATCAATAAACTTGAATGCGATGAAAATCTTATTAAAAGTCCATATTTTGATTTGATTATATTTATCGTTAGAGAAGGGTTAATTGATGAAAATTATACAGATTATTTAACGTATTTTTATGAAAATAACTTAAATATTGAGGACAAAGAATTTTTAAGAGGAATCTATGATAGAAGACCGAAGGAATGGACTTATAGTCTAACTAATTTTGACAGAATAACGACTGAATTATCAGTTGAAGAATTAATTAGATTTAAAGTATTGAATTTAGACTTATCTATATTTTATATTGAAAATATGGATAAATATGACTCCGAGGTTACAGCGATATTTAATGTTATTAGAAATAGTGAATCTAGTGTATATATACTAGATATCTATGAACGATTTAAAGAGGAAAAGAAACTTTTGAACTTCTTCGGAATATTGGAGTCTAAGTGGAATTTAGTTCTTAAAGATTTAATTTCATTAAATTTAGAAAAAAGATTAAAAATAGAGGAATTTATTTATATTGCTATATTCTATTTTTCTGATTCGAGTGTTAAGGATAATGATTCAACAATTAAGATTAAAGATTTTATTGAGCAATCTAGTGATTTTGAAGAATATTTAAAAGTAAGTGATATACCTTCAGAGGACTATTTAAAAAGGTTAAGTAAATTAAATATAAAATTCATGGAAATAAATGCAACAAAAATTCAAACGAAAAAAATAGTAGAACTAAATATGTTTCACCTTTCAGAAAATAATCTGAAAAATGCTTTTATGGTTTATGAACTGGATATTAACAAAAGATTTTATTCTGATAATATATCTCTATTATTATCAGAAGAAATTCTTAAGGTAAACATATATGAAAATCAATTAAATGAATACATTAATCTATATTTAAGTTTATCTAACGAATTATTACGTGAAACTCCAGAAATAATAGTGGAATTAATGAATAATCCTAGTTTATCTAGTGAAAATAGCAGTGGTGTTATTGATCGATTAGAATTACCTAAAAAAATAAATGAGATTAACTCTGTAAAAGATTTGTCACAGAGAAAAATGCTATTTGACTCAGGAAATATCTTAGTTAGCGAAGAGAATATTATTGAATATTTTCTTCTTAGTGAAAATCAAGTGAATGATAGTCTTGTTGATAAAATAAATACGAATAATATTGAATTAAATTTTCAAACGATTAAAGGTAGATATGCCGAAGAAATATTATCAAGTCTCTACGATAACCTGGTTATTAAGAATAGTATAGATACGCATAAATATATATCGATTTTGAAATCTTTTGAATTAGTATATAAGGATGGATTTAATAAAGAAGGTATCCAGATAGAGAAAATAAAAGAACTAATTCTAGCCGGAATAATAGAAGTTACTATGCCAAATATTGTAGCTATTATGAAAAAATATGAGGAGGTCGTATACGCGTTTGTAAAACGTGATATGAATACTTTTATAGATGTTTTTGGTCAAGAGGATTGTTACAATCAATCGGTATTAATTAAATTAATAGCAAATGAAAACCTAACTGAAAAAGAAAAGAAAGGGTTAATTGATACTTCAAAGGAAAATATATCAATTTTAAATAGTAGCTATCCTAAGGATATTAAGGCTTATATAGTTCAGCATAAGTTCAAAGAAAGTGATTTACCTGAGTTAATAAGTTCATACGCTAACGTAAATACGAAATTACAACAGGCTATATATGATAGAGCTTTAGAGAATATAAATATAATCATTGAAAATGAGTATGTAGTAGATAAGGCATTATTGGTACGACTATTATTAGATGAGCAAACTGAAAATAAGAAGTTGTTATTTGCTGTCAATGTTGAAATGATGACTTTTAATGAACTGTTAGTTTTCATTAAAAAGTTAGACTTTCCTATTGAGTTTATTAATGTACTCAAGGGGAAAAGACCTAAATTTGAAGTTAATAAAATAAACAAACTAATTTTAGATACGTATTTAGATAGAAATTATATTAATAGAATCCATGAAGAAGATGGAGAATATAGAGTTTATGGGAAGAGAATTTTATAGTTGCTTAGTAAAGTAAATTTATATAAATAATATGTGAAGATTCTTTTTAACTATTACAATAGTGAATGGATATTTCTATATAGTTTTATTTTTCTTCTGAATATAAAATTTTCTTAAAATATCCTTTTCATTTTATGATACAAGTGTAAAGCTAAAATTATAAGTTAAGTGAACACTTTGACGCATTTTTTTGTTCGTTTAGTCA
The DNA here is from genome assembly GCF_002370355.1 of Latilactobacillus sakei subsp. sakei DSM 20017 = JCM 1157. NCBI lineage: Bacteria > Bacillati > Bacillota > Bacilli > Lactobacillales > Lactobacillaceae > Latilactobacillus > Latilactobacillus sakei. Next base: position 1,322,036 of record NZ_AP017929.1, on the reverse strand, counting down.
ATTTTGTTAATCTATCGTCTATTTATTCTTAGATTTAATTAAATGACTTTCAAAATAAGTTGAATGCAAAGAATAGAAATCGATTTTCTTGTATTACACCAGCACATCATTGGCTACCGAGAATGCAATATGTGTCGATGAGGTTTCAAATTGCATTGTTTCGTTAATGAGGTCTTCTAGAACAGTCATATTTTTGGCGACGACCTCAACGGGTAACTGTATTGGCCGTCAATGCGATAACATTTTAAGACCATCTTTTGTTCTGTGCAGAATTCGCAGAATGATTTACGGCTACTCATCTGCAAGTACGATCTTAATTTAAGTAATTTAAAAAGCCTAAATATAATAGAATGAACCTCACGCGTTAGTTTTTTTCTTATTTACTTTACCTAAGGCTAGTGACCTAAAACTTTTAAAATATAGCCATCAAAAAAAGCCCTCAAATGAGGGCTTTTTTCATGTTATTAACGTGCCATGTTATTGATATTAGCAAATAATTTAATACAGTAGAGCGCACTTAGTCCAACTAGGACATAAACAATTCGTGAAATAATAGCTGCTTGGCCGCCAAATAGCATAGCCACAAGGTCGAATTTAAATAAACCAACAAGTAGCCAGTTTAAACCGCCTACGATTAATAAGGCAAGAGCGATATTGTCTAAAGTCTTCATATTCAACACCTCCTTCTTTAACTTAAAAATAACATCTTCAAGAAGTCGGGACAATGTAATTGCTCACAATGTTTATTGGAGCGATTTTAGAAATCTAGTGTGATTAAGATGCATGTCAAGAATGTTATTTAATTTTTTTCTGTTGTAAGATATTAGCAGTAATAAAATTGCTCCTACCCTAGTATTTGGTACATAAATTTCTGAACAGTTGTGCCATAATTAATAAAACAAGATAGGAGCATTCCAATGAAACGATATCAAGATGATTTTAAAGCCAGCATTGTGAAGATGCATCGTGAAGAGAAAAGATCTATTCGCTCGCTTTCCGAGGAATACGGTGTTTCTCCAGCCGCAATTCATAACTGGGTTAAAGGCGCTAAATCAGTTGAGCTAGAAGACGGTACTGAAGTAACGTCCAAAGAATTCAAACAACTTCAAAAGGAAAATCAGCGATTAAAGGAGGAACTCGAAATTTTAAAAGCTGCGGCGGTGTTACTGGGAAAGCATTAGGACGAATTAATTGCCTTGTCTTCATAGAAGATCAGTTATTGCGACACCGCTTATCAATTATTCTTTCGGCACTGAAATTACCGCGCAGCACCTATTACCATTGGAAAAGATATCAACCTAGTCAACACGAACGTGTTGATAATCAACTCAAAGAAAAAATTAAATTGATTTGGGAAAATAATTATCGTGCCTATGGTTATCCACGAATAACGATGGTGCTTCGCAAGTCAGGCATCTGTGTTGGGTCAAAACGAATTTTACGATTAATGAGGGAAATGGAGATTCACTCTTTAATGAATCGGCGATTTAAAAAACCTGGCACTCATGTGGATCATTCACAACGCCCCAATTTAATCAAGCACCAGCCCAATGCAAGGATATGGCGTGCTGACATTACTTATTTGGAATTACGTCCAGGAACCTGGGTTTATCTCAGTTCTATTTACGAACCAAAGGTTCATCAAGTTCTTGCTTTCAAGATTGGTCGTCAGATGGAGGCGACGTTAGTTGTAGAAACGATTAATCAGGCGCTTGAATATCATCAAAAGCCACAATATTTTCACTCTGACATGGGTTCACAGTACACCAGCAACGAAGTTGAAACTTTACTTGAACGGCATCAGATTAGCCACTCATACTCAAAACAAGGTTATCCTTATGATAATGGGCCAATTGAAGCTTTTCACTCATTGTTGAAGAGAGAGTTTGCCTTTCAAACAACTTTTTCCAATTTTGAGGACTTGGTAATCCGAACCTCAAATTACATCAGTTGGTTTAATTCCGACAGAATTAGAACGAGTGTTTAGAAAAAGATGTGCCATTTATTGACATAGGAGCAAATCTCTTATTAACTAATAAATTAATTTCATAAAGGCGTTCATAAATCGTTGGATTATTAAATCTATCTAAATCTTCAAAAATGACTACGTTCTTTCCAGAACTCGTAAAAAGGTATATTACATCATTCATAAATTTATCAAAATATGATTCATTTTGATCTTGAAATATTTCAATTTCATTTCCTTTTATCGTTATTTTTTTAAAAATTGCTTGTTTATTTGGAATTTAATAATACTATACATAAAAAATACGATACTCCCAGTAAATATACACAATACTATTAAATTAAACTGCTCACTAGATAAAAATTTCACTAGGTTCATAACTAACTTACCAGAATTTTTATTAGTAAACGAACCATTTAGATATCTTGTCCAGTTTTTAAATTTGACAACCAACAGTGCACTGCATATAAATACTAATATTAGTATCGTATATTTCCATAATGTCGATTTTTTAGTATTATTCTTTATTTTAAATATGGTTTGAGGAATTTTGTTATAATCAATTTGATGTAACAACTGATTTATTATCTTACCTTCTAAAATATTTGTCCCAGTTACTTCATTCCCTTCAAAATGCGTTAAGGAAATATTCATAAAGCCCTTTTCCGGATGTTTCATTTTGTAAGATTCAATAACAGAGCTTTTACCTGCACCATATGGACCTGTCAACGCAATATTCGTAATTGTCTTTTCGGCTAGGGCAAAACTTAAAGCCTCCTCATATGTTGATATATCAATATCATTTTTCGGTGTTAACGATTCAAAATTCTTCTCCAAAAAATACTCCCCCCACAATTAATTTTAATATACATTTACCTTACTCGATAAAACCTAACATTCCCTACACTTAATTATTTTTAATAATGATTAACTTACCAATATACATTAGTTAATGCATAGTATATTATATGCATTAAATTTTCTTTAAATTATCACCTAGTCGATGTACCATACATCTTTAATCGATACTGACACAGTACCGATTAAGTAGTAACAAGTTTCTATTAGTTAGACAGCCTTTATAATATCTTTTTTGTATAGATTCCCAACTGCATCCATATAAACTAAACAAATCTCTCTATCTTTAGACCAATTATTATTAATATATTCTAAAGGTATAGAAATTTCACTAGAAACGCAATGCGGTTCTATTAACTCAAATTTTCTTTCTTCTAATCCTATAACCACTTCAAGAACGGGATCAATAATATAGTTATCTATATTTTTACTTTTTAAGTTATCATGTTCGGAATTGATTATTTCTAAATATTGTTTCTTAGTGCATATCCCGATAAATTTAAATGATCCTGCTGTATTTCCATCGTTTGTTCCCCAGAACAACAATTCTTCTTTACTAGTAGTTATCTCTATTCCATTTTCATCAGTGTTCTTTATTTTCCTTATACCTGAAGCAATAAGTAAATTCGATTGTTTATCCAAGCGATACTGCTTATCAGATTGTTTTATCTGTTGATATACAGCCACAATCGCAAAAATAGATCCTACACCGCTTACCCAATCAGCAACACTCCCAAAATCCCCTTTATTAAACGAAAGTCCCATTAAAGTTAAAGATATGCCGACAAAAAAAGCTATCATTGCCACTATTACCGTTCTAAAATTCATTTAATCACCCCAATAATTCATTATATGAAAATTGCCTTTATACATATCATATCAATTTTTTGAGTTTGGCGGCTACTCATTATAGATATTTCACTTCTATTTTCAAATACAAATAATTTTATACTATATCTCCATCTGGCAAAAATAAAAATAAATCTATAATAAAAAGACTGTACCCCTGATAGATAAGGAGTTACAGCCTTTTTTCTAGCCCACGGACCCTTCCATTTCATAGCTAATCAATCTATTCAATTCCACCGCGTATTCCATTGGGAGTTCCTTGGTGAATGGTTCGACGAAGCCCATGATGATCATTTCGGTTGCTTTGGCTTCCGAGATGCCACGGCTCATCAAGTAATAGAGTTGTTCTTCTGAAATTTTGGAGACTTTGGCTTCATGTTCCATTGAGACGTTCCCGTTTAAGATTGTATTATACGGAATCGTGTCGGAACTGGATTTATCATCCATAATAATCGTATCACATTCGACGTGGGCAAAAGAACCGTCACTGTCTCGTTCAAAACGAACAGTCCCTCGGTAATCAACTGCGCCCCCGTCTTTGGCAATCGATTTTGAAACGATTGATGAAGACGTATTTGGTGCGGCGTGAATCATCCGGGCACCACTGTCTTGGTCAACGCCTTCGCCGGCAACAGCGATTGACAGCATTGTCCCCCGTGCGCCTTCACCATCGAGGTAGACACTTGGGTATTTCATGGTCATTTTAGAACCGAGATTCCCATCAACCCATTCCATTGTCGCGTTTTCCATGGCTTGGGCCCGTTTGGTTTCCAAACTATAAACATTCTTCGACCAGTTTTGAATCGTTGTGTATCGACAGTAAGCATCCCGTTTAACGAAGACTTCAACGACCGCAGCGTGCAAGCTATCACTTGAATAACTTGGTGCGGTACAGCCTTCGACATAGTTAACACTGGCGCCTTCATCAACAACGATCAATGTCCGTTCGAATTGGCCTGAATTTTCAGCATTAATCCGGAAGTATGATTGGATTGGAATATCCGTCCGCACGCCTTTTGGTACGTAGATGAAAGTCCCACCAGACCAGACAGCCGAGTTGAGCGCTGAGAATTTATTGTCGGTTGGTTTAACCAAAGTACTGAAGTATTCCTTCACAATATCGGGATATTCGCGCAAGGCAGTATCCATATCGGTAAAGATAATCCCCAGCTTTTCAAATTCATCGCGCATATTGTGGTAAACCACTTCTGATTCATATTGCGCACTTGAACCAGCTAAGTATTTCCGTTCAGCCTCTGGAACCCCTAAGCGGTCAAAAGTATCCTTGATTTTATCAGGGACATCTTCCCAATCGCGGTATTGTTTATCAGTTGCCTTTTGGTAATACAACATATGCTCTAAATCAAGACCGGATAAATCTGGGCCAAAATCGGGCATTGGCATTTTTTCGTAAGCATGGAATGATTTTAAACGGAAGTCTAACATCCATTGGGGTTCTTTTTTCTCGTGCGAAATTGCGCGCACAACATCTTCAGTTAAGCCCCGGCCGGTTGAAAAGACGGGTTCAACATCATCGCTAAAGCCGTAATCATAGTTCTCAAATTGGGGCATCGTCGTCTCTTCTGTCATTAATCTGTTCCCTCCGTTTCTGCATGGTTCACAATTTGACCCGTTGTCGCTGTGTTGGTATCGCTATTGAGCGCTTTGTGGAGCGCCTTCCAAGCAAGCGTGGCACATTTAATCCGCGCTGGAAATTGTTGAACGCCCTGCAAGATGGCCGCATCTTCTAGAATTGTCCAATCTTCATCGCGATCACCAATCACCATGTCCGAAAAGCGTTCGATCATTACTTCAGCTTCAGTAGGTGTCTTATGCAAGACCGCATCGGTCATCATGCTGGCAGAGGCTTGGCTGATTGTGCAGCCTTCCCCTGAAAAAGCAATCTGGCTAATCCGGTTATCTTCAAGCGCAATCTCCAACTGCAACACATCGCCACAAGTTGGGTTACGTAATTCAATTTCATGATCGACAGTGTCTAAATGACCATGATGGTGCGGATGTTGCGAATGGTCTAAGATGACCTGTCGATATAAGTTATCTAATTTAGAGAGTGCCATTTTGGAAAAACTCCTTTGCTGCTTGAATCGCGGCCACTAAGGCTTGTACGTCTTCTGACGTATTGTAGAGGTAGAAACTCGCGCGAGCCGTTGCCGCAACGTTTAGCCACTGCATCAGTGGTTGTGCGCAATGATGCCCCGCGCGAACAGCGACCCCTTCCATATCGAGGGCTGTTGCTAAATCGTGCGGATGGAGATTGTCGAGGTTAAAAGCAATCACACCGGTTCGCTGACTAGCTTCTTGCGGGCCATAAATCGTCAACCCGTCAATCGCTTGTAAGGCCGGTAATGCCTCGGCGACTAAAGCCTGCTCATGTGCCTGGATGTTGGTCATCCCAATCTGATTCAGATAATCAATCGCAGCTCCTAATCCAATCGCGCCAGCAATATTGGGGGTTCCACCTTCTAAGCGCCAAGGCAGTTCTTTGAAGGTCGATTCTTGTAAGCCAACAAAATCGATCATCTCACCACCATATTCAACGGGTGATAACTGCTCAAGCAAAGCCTGCTTACCATACAAGACACCAATTCCTGTTGGCCCCAACATTTTATGCCCTGAAAAAGCATAAAAATCTGCATCGAGCGCCTGCACATTAACTGGCATATGCGGGACAGCTTGTGCGCCATCAACCACCATATAACCACCTTGTGCGTGGACTAGTGCCGCAATCGTCTTCACCGGATTGACAACACCTAAAACGTTAGAAGCATGCGCTAAACTGACGATTTTAGTCCGTGGACCAATAACCTGCTTGGCGACGTCTAAATCTAACTGACCATCTGGTAATAGATCGATGTAGCGTAGTTTGGCGCCCGTCTTTTTAGCAAGTTGTTGCCAAGGGACTAGGTTGCTGTGGTGTTCCATATAGCTGATGACGATTTCATCGCCAGCTTGGACAACTGTTGGTCCAAAACTGCCGGCGATCCAGTTTAAACTCTGCGTGGTCCCTTTTGTGAAGACAACTTCCGCTGAAGAAGCGGCATTGATAAATTGTTGGACTTTAACTCTAGCAGCTTCGTATTGAGCAGTCGCCCGTTCCGCCAACGTATGCACGCCCCGGTGAACATTGGCATTATCATGTTGATAGTAATTCACTATTTGGTCAATCACCGCTTGTGGCTTTTGCGTTGTCGCTGCGTTATCCAAATAAACCAAGGATTCGTCATTAACCAATTGTTCTAAAATAGGAAAATCTTGCCGACTAGTGTTCAGACTTTTGCCCATCGATTAACTTCCTCTCGATTGTGTCCGTTAATTGTTGACGAACATTTTTGTCCGGAATTTCAGTCAGGACGGCGCCTAAGAACCCACGAATAACTAAGCGTTGTGCGACTTCTTTAGACAAGCCCCGACTCATGAGATAGTACATTTGTTGTTCATTAACACGGCCAACACTGGCAGCATGACCGGCTTGAACGTCATTTTCATCGATTAATAATAGCGGATTGGCATCCCCACGGGCCGTCCGTGATAACATCAAGACCCGGTTTTCTTGTTGTGCATCGGCACCTTTAGCACCTTTGATGATGTGCCCAATCCCGTTAAAAGTTAGGGTCGCATCTTCTAAAATAACGCCATGTTGCAAGATATGGCCGATTGAACGAGGGCCAATATTCGTCACCCGCGTATCGATTCCTTGAATTTGTTTCCCAGTTGAAATGGCGACCACTTTCGTTTCAGCATGCGAACCATCGCCGACCAAATCAGAATCAAAGTCGCCAATGATATTGCCGTCATTCATGAAGCCCAATGCCCAATCAATCCGGGCATCACGCATTAAGTGCCCCCGACGATTCAGATAAGTCGTGACAGACTTACCAAACGCATCAACAGCTGAGAAATGCACGTGACTATTATCCTTGGCAATCACTTCAACCACCATATTAGCTAGGTTCTTGTGATCACCCATTGTTTGTAGGTTTTCTAGATAGCTAAACTCACTATTTTGTTCCGCCACAATTAAAACGTGATGGATAAAATCAGTGGCTTGCGTGCTATCTTGTACATAATAAGCCGTAATCGGTTGTTTAATCACCACATTTTTCGGTACGTACAAGAACATCCCACTGTTCATCAAGGCTGTGTGAAAGGCTGTCAAACGATCCTCGTCCGGTTTAACCGTCACTTGCATATAGTATTCATGAACTAATTCAGGATAGTCTTGTAAAGCAGTGAAGATATCGGTAAAGATGACCCCTTGTTCTGCCAATTCACTAGGCAGATTTAATTTAGCAATCGTTTGCCCAACTTGAATCACATAAGGTTGATCCGCCGTTAAATCAGCGACCATTTCTGGTAATGTATCAGTCACAGAAGTTGTCAAAGTTGGCGCATTCGCAGCCATAATTGGCCAATGTTTGTAATTAATCTTTTCGAAAATAGGTAAGTCGAGCTTTTCAATTTGGCCTAAGGCTGTTTGGCGTAAGGCTGCAAACCAATCTGGTTCTTGATGGACAATTGAAAAAGCCGCAACTTGTTCAGGTGTGATGGCTAATTTCTTTTTCATCAAAGCCGCCCCCTATTTACTTTCATCGTCAGTTAATTTAATGTCTAACCCTAATTCATCACGAATACCGGCGTAACCTTCGTCTTCTAGACGTTTGGCCAATGATGCATCACCAGTCGTCACGATTTTACCGCCCATCATGATGTGCACGAAATCAGGCACAATGTAGTTCAATAAACGTTGATAATGCGTGATAATCAATGAACCGAAGTTATCGCCGCGCATTTCATTGACCCCTTTAGAAACAACTTGAAGGGCATCGATATCTAAACCAGAATCAATTTCATCTAAAATAGCAAATTTAGGTTCAATCATCATTAATTGTAGAATTTCATTCCGTTTCTTTTCACCACCAGAAAAGCCTTCGTTTAAGTAACGTTCAGACATTTCTTCTGTCATATCTAAGACAGCCATGCGTTGATCTAATTTTTTCAAGAAGGCCATGATCGAGATTTGATCATCTTCAGCCCGGCGCGCATTGATAGCAGCTCGCATAAATTCAGCGTTCGTAACACCTTGAATTTCAGATGGATATTGCATCGCTAAGAATAAGCCAGCGCGTGCTCGTTCATCAACTGGCATTTCAAGAATATTTTGACCGTCTAATTTAATTTCACCTTGAAGCACTTCATATTTAGGATTACCCATGATGGTTTCTGAAAGGGTTGATTTCCCGGTCCCATTTGGTCCCATGATGGCGTGAATCTCACCCGTATTCATTTCTAAGTTAACACCTTTTAAAATTTCTTTACCGTCAATTCCGACGTGTAAATCGATAATTTCTAATTTAGACATTACTGACCCTCCAAAAATCGCATTATAGCACGTTGTTGCTGACTTAATTCTAAGCTAAATGAGAACGCTTTTCAATAGAAGAATGATTGTAAAAAAGAATCAATTCTTATCTATCTCCCAAAAATATGTTAATAAAAAAGCCCTATCCTTCGATAAGACTTTTCCTTCATTATTTAACGGGTAATACCGCCCCGTGCCATTGCTTTTTAATCCAGGCTTGGGTTGATTTTGATTTGAGTGCTTTGATTAACTTCTTGATTGCGGGTTTGTTTTCGTCGCCTTTATTAACAGCGACGACGTTCACGTATGGTGATGAGAGGCTTTCGATTGCCACTGCATCTTTTTCCGGTGTGAAGCCGGCTTGAACCGCATAGTTTGAATTGATGGCAACCAGTGTACCTTCATCATTTTTCAACAATTCAGGCATCAATTTCGGTTCAAATGTGTACTTAAATTTGAGCTTCTTCGGATTTTTGGCGATATCATTAAAGGTTGCATTTTCAACTTTGACCCCTGGTTTCAAGGTGATCAAGCCGCCTGCTTTTAGAATCGAGAGGACCCGGCCCCAGTCAGTTTGACTATTTGAAACTAGAACGGTAGCGCCGGTTTTGACGGCACTCAATTTTTTAACTCGCTTACTATAAAGACCTAGTGGTTCCAGATGAATCCCACCGGCACTCACTAAGTGATAACCATTATCGTGGTTAGCCTTTTTCATAAACGGAATGTGTTGGTAATAGTTGGCGGTCAATTCACCGCTTGCTAAAGCCTTATTAGGTAATACATAATCACTGAACGCTTTGACATCCAATGTGATGCCTTCTTTTTTTAATTCGGGTTTAATGTGTCTTAAAATGGCGGCATGCGGAATGGTTGATGCGCCAATCACAATCGTATTGGGATCTGCTTTTTTAGCGCGACAGCCAGTTAACAGTAAGCCAACAATTAAAAGCCCAGCGAGTACGCTTAAATATCTTTTTTGCATCTACTTTTCTCCCTCTGTTTTAACGATGATCAATTTTAGCGATGATAATGTCACCGGCTTTTTGACAAATGAACACGATGATTAAAATAATGATTGTCGCCACTAACGTAATTGTATTTTGGTTTGCTTGAAAGCCTTCAGTGTAGGCTAAGTTCCCCAAGCCACCGGCCCCAATCACACCAGCCATTGCCGTGTAACCAAGTAATGAAATCGCAGTGACGGTTAATCCGGAAACCAGTGCGGGCATGCTTTCTGGTAAAAGAACTTGCCAGATAATTTGCCATTTTGAAGCGCCTAGTGCGCGGGTCGCTTCAATCACCCCGCTATCAACTTCACGAAAGGCTAATTCTACTAACCGCGCATAAAATGGTGCTGCCGAAACGATTAATGCTGGAATTGCAGCTTTGGGACCAATCATGGTACCCATCAATTCCTTAGTCATGGGAATCAAAAGCACGATTAAGATGATGAACGGCACTGAACGGAAAACGTTGACGAATAAAGCGACAATCCCATTTAACAACCGACTCATAAAATCCGTTTTACCATTCGTTTGATATAAGACTAATCCCAATAAGAAACCGAGAATCGCCACTAGCAAGACACTAACCGCCGTTAGCCAAACCGTTTCGCCTGTCGCTTCCCACATCGTTGGCCAGTCGATTTGTTTAAATTGAAAATAAGATTGAAACCCGTTGATATTAGCCATGTCTTAACACCTCTACTTCGATAGTTTGTTGACTTAAGTCGGATAATGCTTGTTTTAAATCGTCTGGACTAGCTTGAATCTGAATGTATAAATACCCCAGGGCGCCATTAATCGTTTGTTGTAAACTCCCACTAATCACGCTGACTTCAACACTTGGGTAGCGGCGCATTAATTGGCCAATAACTGGCTGACTCGATTGTTCTTCGTTAAACCGGAGCTTGACGATCGTGCCCTCTGGTACCCGCGTCAACAACTGTTCGATTGAAGCGGCTGTTTCGCTAGGCGTAATCACCAATGATTCTGAAACAAAGGCTTTCGTCACTTCTGCCTGTGGCGTTTCGAAAATCGCTTGTGTCGTCCCTTCTTCAATCACCCGACCGGCTGCCATCACTGCGATTCGTTGGCAGATCCGGCGTACCGCATCCATTTCGTGGGTTACCAGCACAATCGTGATGCCCATTTCCTGATTAATCTTAGCTAAAAGACTTAAAATTGAATTCGTTGTTTTAGGATCCAAAGCACTGGTTGCTTCATCACATAACAAGATGGCCGGTTCGCTGATTAATGCACGGGCAATCGCGACCCGTTGCTTTTGGCCCCCTGAAAGTTCGCTAGGATAAGCGGCGCCCAAGTCTGTTAGCTCAACTAATGCCAACATCTCTTTGGCCTTAGCTAAGCGTTCCTTCTTGCCAACCCCCGCTAATTTAAGCGGTAAGGCGATATTTTCAAGAATTGTTTTTGACCAGAGTAGATTGAAGTGTTGAAAAATCATGCCAATCTTTTGCCGAATTGGTCGCATTGCTTGTTCGCTCAAACCAACGATTGATTGACCGTTGACCAAGACATCCCCGCTAGTTGGTTTTTCCAAACCGTTTAATAATCGAATTAACGTACTCTTACCAGCGCCTGAATAACCGATAATGCCATAAATTTCACCCGCTTCAATTTTCAATGAAATATCGCTGAGTGCTGTAAATGTCTGTTGTTCTCGTTGGTAAACCTTACCAACTTGCTTTAGTTCTAACATTGCATTCTCTCCCTTTGACTAAAAATGTACAAAAAAAGTCCTCCCTCTCAAATAAATAAATGAGAGAAAGGACGCCAATTTGCGTGTTACCACCTTAATTTCACGACTACTTCACAATAATCGCCTTACAAAGTACCAGGATCGATACTCGTTCGCTATATCGGGCAACCCCCGCATTCGGCTCAGTTAAACCTTACCAAATGAATTTGCTCAAAGACCATATTCGAAAATCGTTCGCATTATCCGCTTGCACCTGACCGGACTCTCTTAAAATGCTACTAAATCATCTACTCATCTTTTCATCGCTTGTATTAAGTAATTCTTATCTTAATTAATCAGACGCCAGATGTCAAGTCTAATTATCAGAAATTCGAATATCGGCAATCCACGCATCTTTTTCATTATCCGCATTTAATAATTCGGGATTATCGGCTAAATCAGTATTGACATTGACTAATTCACCCGCTAAAGGACTATCCAACTCTTGAACCATTTTTTCAGCTTCAATCGCAACAAGTGGCATATCAAGTGCCATCTTTTGCCCTTCAACTGGGACATCTACAAATTTAATTAACCCAAATTCATTTTGCGCACCCTTAGTCAAACCAATTCGTCTGATTGAAGCTGCGATTTCTTCTGTCCAAAAATAATCATTGTTACTCATTGTCAATTGTTTTCACTCCTAGAAAGTATCTTCAGATTCGCTGAACATATAACTCTTATAATGGTACCGCATCGACATGATAAAGCCAATCCCCATCATGTTCCCCAATAGCGATGAACCACCTTGTGAAATAAATGGTAATGGAATACCGGTCAATGGTAATAGACCAACACTCATCCCAATATTTTCAAAAACATGGAAAAGAATCATCATGATAACACCCGTTGAAACATAGGCATAAAACTCATTTTTGGTATCAAATGTGACCCGAATCATTTGGTAGATCAACAAGAAATACAACAAAATGACTAAACAAGAACCGATGAAGCCGAAGTTTTCACCAATTACGGAGAAAATCATATCAGATTCACGAACCGGTACATTAACCTGAATTTGATTGAAGCCTTTACCAAATAATTGACCAGACCCGATGGCCTTTAAACTTTGAGATAATTGCAAACTTGTGCTGGCCGTATTATCAAACGGATGTAACCAGGCATCAATTCGGTTAAATTGATAGGTTTTAAAGCCTAAGTGGGTTAAAATCGCCCGCCCTGGGGTTGTTGCAGCCAAGGTCAAAGCCGTCCCACCAATGGCCGCCATTATAGCCATTGCAGGTGCTAAAATCTTCCAAGTAATCCCAGATACTAAGATAATGCCACCCAAAATTGCGACGAACACCAATAATGTCCCAAAATCATTTTGTAATTTCAAAAGTACCATAACTGGTAATGTCCAAATTAATAATCGGCCTAACAATAACCAATCCGTATTAATCGTGTGTTCTGGATACTCGGTATTGTGCTTAGTGACAACCCGACTCATCATTAAGATATAAGCCGGCTTCATCACTTCGGAAGGCTGGAACGAAATCGGCCCTAGCGCGAACCAACTCTTAGCACCAGTTTGAATCGCAACCGATTTATTATAAAAGAATAAAACGGCAACTAAGAGGAAAATCCCAATGCCATAAGCAATCGGCGCAACTCGCCAGAGCTGTTCCGAATCAAACTGCATGATGGCCACAATTGCGATCCCACCAATGACGTACCAAGCCGCCTGCATCAGCACAGCTCGCGTTGAGCTGGCACTACTTGTATCATGCGTTACCGCGACATAAATCGACATTAAACCCACTAACGCTAACATGAAGACGGAAAAAACAATCCCGTAATCTACACGCGAAGTATCGTCGACTTTTTCTAATTCCTTTGGCATGTTAAGTCTCCTTCAACTAAAAACTGTCTTAATTATAAAATAACCCGGCCAAAAATCTGCCGGGTTACTCTAAAGCTAATTAATTCTTAAGAATTAACCTTGGTGTAAGTGATACTCCCGTAGTAATTCGTTAACAGCATCGTCGTGTGTTTTAGTAATGATGCTTTGGCCAGTACCTTCGACAGTTGCTTCGAACCGTTTTTTAGCACTATCTTCGATAATAACACCGACTTCGTTTTTGCCAACTTTGACACTCGTCATTGCCTGGCCGTTACGGTTAATATCATCAATTGTGACTTCTACGCGTTGTTCTTTTTTAGACATATTTTTTGAAACTCCTTATTTTGTAACATTAGTCATTAACAGACTTATTCCGAAACACTGTGAAGTGGTCCGGAACGGGATCATAACCACCCTTTACAAACGGATGACACCGCAAAATACGGCCGATTCCCATAATCAGTCCCTTAATAGCGCCATGTTTTTGAATGGCTTGAATCATATAACTAGAGCAAGTCGGATAATACCGACAGCTCGGTGGTAAGAATGGCGAAATACCAGTTTGGTAAAACCGCACAAGTGCAATTAATATCTTTTGCATGCAATCACCACTTATCCTGACCTACTGCAAGAAATTAATAATGTGACTCCAGGTACTTGGTAAAAAGACGGCAAATGGGTTTTGACCACCCATTGCAAAACCAATCATTTGACCAATTAACCCAGCGAAAATCATTAAAACAATGACTAGTAAGATCTTTTTAAGAACTGGTTTGACGTGCTCTTCAAAATTTGATCGATACACAATATTCACAATCCCTTACTTCTGATTTAGTGTGCTCGTTTTTGGGCAATATTTTCTAATAAAACACCCGTACCTAAGGCAACTGCGTCCAATGGCTTTTCAGCTAAGACAACTGGGACCTTAAGGTGTTCAGAAAAGAGGTTGGCAATATTGCGTAATAGCGCGCCACCACCGGTTAACATAATCCCGCGATCAATAATATCACCGGCTAATTCTGGTGGTGTCACTTCAAGCACTTCTTTAGCAGCGGCAACAATGGCCATCATTGTTTCGTGCAAGGCAAGCTCAACTTCATCCGCACCAATCGTGATTGACACTGGTAAACCACCGACAATATCACGGCCACGGACTTCTAGTTGTTCACTTGCATCAGCATGCCAAACACTACCAATCTTCAACTTGATTGTTTCGGCAGTATGTTCACCGATTAATAAGTTATGTTTACGTTTAACGTATGCTGCGATTTCAGCATTCATGCGATCACCAGCAAGCCGTAATGAACGACTTGTCACAACTTCACCCATTGATAGTACGGCGATATCACTCGTCCCACCACCAATATCGATCACCATGTTACCGCGTGGTTGGAAAATATCCATCCCAGCACCCACGGCCGCAACCTTAGGTTCAAATTCTAAGAAAACTTTACCGCCGCCAGATTTTTCTGCAGCTTCTACAATTGCTTTTTGTTCAATCGATGTAATATTTGTTGGACAACAAATTAAGATGTTTGGTTTTGATAGAAAACCTTTGACGTTTAATTTATTAATGAAATAAGCAAGCATTGCTTCGGTCATATCAAAATCAGCAATCACACCATCTTTAAGTGGGCGCACTGCCAAAATATTGCCGGGTGTCCGACCGACCATGCTGTATGCTTCAGAACCAACTGCTAATACTTTTTTTGTTTTAGTATCGATCGCAACGACTGAAGGTTCATTAAGAACAATGCCTTTGTCCATAACGTTAATTAAGACGTTGGCTGTCCCTAAATCAATTCCGATATCTTTAGCCATTTAGTGTTGCTCCTTCCAGAAACCATATTCAATAGTCAATTATACCACAAGCCTAATATCAATAAAATATAAGTTTCGTTTACGAAATTAACACTAAAAAAGAATGACGTCCGTCTAAAAACGAATATCATTCTTTAATAACTGCTAATTAAGCTAATTTTTGAGTTGTTTTACGATGACCGGCTTCATCAAAATCAGCACGACTGATATGTGCGCCTAAGGCACGTAATTTTTGATGGAAGTGATAATAACCACGATCCATGTATTGTAGGTTTGTGACAAGTGTCTCACCATTGGCCACTAAACCAGCAATCACTAATGCTGCTGCTGCTCGTAAATCAGAAGCGGCCACTTCAGCACCCGTTAATTCAGTAGGACCGTATAAGATGACAGATTGGCCTTCGATTTGGTAATCGGCATTCATACGTCGTAATTCTTCTAAGTGCATGAAACGATTCTCGAAGACTGTTTCAGTCATGACACTCGTCCCATGAGCCATCAATTGTAAAGCGGTCATTTGTGCTTGCATATCCGTTGGGAAACCAGGATATGGCAAGGTTTTGATATTACTTGGTTTCAATTCATCAGGGCCGATAATCCGGATGCCATTTTCTTTCCTCGATGACTTGTGCGCCCATTTCAGCTAGTTTAGACAATAAAGGTTTATTATGTTCAGAAATAGCTTCTTCAACTAAAACATTACCCTTAGTAGCTGCTGCGGCAATCATGAAGGTCCCTGCTTCAATTCGATCTTGCACAATACTGTGTTCGGTCCCCTTTAATTCAGTAACCCCTTCAATCCGAATTTCTTCAGTCCCAGCACCGAAAACTTTGGCGCCCATCTTATTCAAGACGTTAGCTAAATCAACGATTTCTGGTTCGCGGGCAACGTTTTCGATGACTGTTGTGCCCTTAGCTAAGGTTGCTGCCATCATGATATTTTGCGTTGCACCAACACTTGGAAAGTCTAAATAGATGTTTGCACCAACTAATTGGTCGGCCTTGGCTTCTATGTAACCATGACTTTGTGTAATCGTTGCGCCGAGTGCTTCAAAACCCTTGAGGTGTAAGTCAACTGGTCTTGAACCAATTGCACAGCCACCTGGCATGGCAACTCGGGCATGACCCAATCTTGCTAATAATGGTCCCATGACAACAATTGAGGCCCGCATCTTTGAAACATATTCGAATGCCGCTTCAAAGTTTAGTGGTTGATTGGCATCAATCATTAGATAGTTACGTTGTTCATCAAATTTAACACGTGCATCCAGACTCTTCAAAACATCTTGCATCATAAAAACATCTGATAAGATTGGCACGTTCGTTAATTCAACTGGTCCTTTAGAGGCTAAAAGTGCCGCTGCCATGATTGGTAAGACTGCATTTTTAGCACCTTCGATGTGGACATCACCAACTAATGGTTGTCCGCCTTGTATGATCAATTTTTCCAAGAGTTTCCCTCCGATATGACTGCTAATTTATTGGACTAAAAAAATGATATTGCGCGCTTGCGCGATAATTTCTAAAAAGAATTGACTCACTAAATAACCCATTACGATGGCTGTAAACATGAGAACAATCTGAATCTGTCGAATATGATTCGGTTTAAAAAGCTGTTCAAGTCGTAAAGACTGTAGACCGTAAAAACTAAGAACGATAAAGCCGATATGACTAATAATGGTAACAACTGCTTGTGATCCAATTGATTGCACTTCAATAACGCCCCTCTATGAATGGATATAGGGACATTGTAACACACAGAAAAGTCCCTTGTCTGTATTTAGCTGTTTTCTTAATAAAAGAAGATTGGATTGTATTATAACACAACAAAAAAAGCCCCCACGACTTTTGCCGTGAGGGCTTCTTGCAATAACTATTGTAAATGATTTTTGACGTCAATCCGGTTCATCGCGCGTTGAAGTGCGATTTGAGCCCGACGTAATTCGTCTGAATCATGTTTTTCTGAAGCCGTCTTAATAGCGTCTTCAGCACGTTGTTTAGCACGTTGGGCACGTGATAAGTTAATATCGCGCGCACGTTCGGCACCATCAGCAACGATTGAAGCGATGTTATGACTAACTTCCATAAAGCCGCCAGTAATTGCAATGGCGTCTTCATGCCCTGGGTTATCCGTCCGCTTAACACGAATTTCACCAATTTCTAGAGGGGTAATAATTGGCTCATGATTAGCCATAATACCGAGTTGTCCTGCCATTGCTGGTACAACCAACATTGAAGCATGGTGATCATAAACGACACCATCAGGAGTTACGATATTAACGGTTAATACCTTTTGCTCTTCTGCCATCATTAACGCCCCTTTCTAGTCTTGATCGACAGCCTTTTCAGACTGTGTATAGCCCATTTCTTTTGCCTTTGCTAATGCAGCGTCAATGTTCCCAACAAGACGGAATGCTTCTTCTGGGACATCATCGTAGTCACCCGCAAGGATGGCTTTGAAACCAGAAACAGTATCCTTAACTGGCACGTATGAACCGGCTTGGCCTGTGAAGGCTTCGGCAACGTGGAAGTTTTGTGATAGGAAGAATTGAATCCGACGAGCACGTGCAACGATAATCTTTTCATCATCAGATAATTCATCCATACCTAAGATAGAGATGATATCTTGTAATTCACGATAACGTTGTAAGACGTGTTGTACTTCAGAAGCAACTTCATAATGTTCTTGGCCAACAATTTCAGGATCAAGCGCACTAGAAGATGATTCTAGTGGGTTAACAGCAGGGTAAATACCTTGTTGTGTTAACTTACGATCCAAGTTAGTTGTGGCATCCAAATGCGCGAAAGTTGTCGCAGGCGCAGGATCAGTATAATCATCGGCAGGCACATAAATGGCTTGGATAGATGTAACTGAACCTTTTTTAGTTGATGTGATTCGTTCTTGTAATTGACCCATTTCTGTTGCCAATGTTGGTTGGTACCCAACGGCTGAAGGCATCCGTCCTAATAGGGCAGAAACTTCTGAACCAGCTTGCGTGAAACGGAAGATATTATCAATGAACAATAGCACATCTTGGCCTTCAACATCACGGAAGTATTCAGCAATTGTTAAACCAGTCAAGGCAACACGCATACGTGCACCAGGTGATTCATTCATTTGACCGAAAACCATGGCTGTCTTTTCCAAAACGCCTGATTCTTTCATTTCAAAGTATAAGTCATTACCTTCACGTGTTCGTTCACCAACACCAGTAAAGACAGAAATACCACCATGTTCTTCAGCGATATTATGGATTAATTCTTGGATTAAGACGGTTTTACCAACACCGGCACCACCGAACAAACCGATTTTACCACCACGCACATAAGGGGCAAGTAAATCGATAACCTTAATCCCTGTTTCTAGAATTTCTGAACTTGTATTTAATTCCTCAAATTTAGGCGCAGAACGGTGAATACTGTCGCGTCTAAAATCTGCAGGAAATTCTTCGCCGCCATCGATTGTTTCGCCTAAGACGTTGAAAACACGTCCTAGAGTTTCTTTACCGACTGGTACGTTAATTGCACGTCCAGCATCTTCAACAGGCATGCCACGACGTAAACCGTCAGTAGATTCCATTGAAATTGTACGCATTACCCCGTCGCCTAATTCTAGAGCAACCTCTAAAACGACAGTTTCATCATTACCTTTATCGACTGTTAAGGCATTATTGATATCTGGTAAATCCGTATCTAAAGAAAATTCGACATCGACAACGGGACCAATAACTTGGACAACTTTTCCCATACTCATAGTTGTTTCTTCCTCCCGCATTTTTATTCTAATGCTGCCGCACCACCGACGATTTCGGTGATTTCAGTTGTAATTTGAGCTTGACGTGCACGGTTATATTTAATTGATAATTCTGAAATTAAATTATTCGCGTTATCGGTCGCACTCTTCATTGCTGCCATTGAAGCAGCATGTTCTGCTGTTTTAGAATCTAACATTGCGCCATAAATTAAGCTTTCGGCGTATTGCGGTAGAATTGCGTCTAAGGCATCATCCACGGAAGGTTCCGTAATGTATTCTAGATTTTGATCAGCAACTTCTGAAACATCTAAGTCGGTAATTGGTAACATTTTTTCAGCTCTAAAGCCAGATGTTAATGAGTTAACATGGTGGTTGTAACAAACGTACAACTCATCGTAAACACCATTATCATACATCGCAACGGCCGTTTTAATAATTTGTTTAACTTCTTCAAAAGAAGGGACATCACTGACACCACGATATTCGTAAGTTAAGTTCATGCCACGTGCTTTAAAGAAATCAGCACCAGTCCCGCCGACCGCAAGAATTGCGTATTCGTCAGGTGATTGATGCGTTTCTGAAATCATTTGGACCATTGCTTTTAGGATTGAGCTGTTATATGCACCAACTAAGCCTCGATCACTTGTAATAACTAAGTAACCAGTTTTCTTAATTGGTCTTTCCACTAACAAATTACTCAACGTTACTTCGTGCTTGATCGCCTTTTTAATAGTTGAATCAGCAGGTTCTGCTTGTAAACTACTCTTTTGACGAGCAATGTCAATTAATTGACTTGCAGCTAGATGCGTCACGATTTCTCGAATCTTATCAGTATAAACTTGGTAAGCAACTGAGTTCTTTTCGATTTGAGAAAGCTTAGCACCAGAAACCATTTGCATAGCACTTGTAATTTGCCCAGTTTTTTTAGTAGAGGCGATTCTTCGTTTGATATCCATTAAAGATTCAGCCAATTAATTCACCCCTTACTTATCTGAGTCTTTGTCATCGACAGCTTGTTCTGGTACAAAACCTTCTGTGAAGGCTTTAATAGCAGCATCAAGTTTGTCTGTGTCTGGCAATTTAGTTGTTTGACGGATTTCATCCATCAAGTCTTTAGCGTTACTTTCTAGATAATCATTTAAACCACTTTCATAACGCATGATGTCATCAACAGGTACATCATCGATGAAACCGTGTGTTAAGGCATATAGGATTACCGTTTGTTGTTCAAATGGTAATGGTTTATGCAATGGTTGTTTCAAGACTTCAACAGTCCGTTTACCACGATTTAGTTTGGCTTGTGTTGCGGCATCTAAATCAGAACCGAATTGCGTAAAGGCTTCTAGTTCACGGTATGATGAAAGGTCAAGACGTAATGTCCCAGAAACTTTCTTCATAGCCTTGGTTTGAGCTGCCCCACCAACACGAGAAACAGATGAACCAGCATCGATAGCTGGACGTGTTCCTGAATAGAATAAATCACTTTCCAAGAAGATTTGACCATCTGTGATCGAGATAACGTTAGTTGGGATATAAGCTGAAATATCACCAGCTTGTGTTTCGATGATAGGTAAAGCAGTCATTGAACCGCCACCTAATTCATCACTTAACTTAGCAGCACGTTCTAGTAAACGTGAATGTAAGTAGAAGATATCACCAGGGTAAGCTTCACGGCCTGGAGGTCTTCTTAAAAGTAATGAGATTTCACGATAAGCAGCAGCTTGTTTACTTAAATCATCATAGACGATTAAAACGTGCTTGCCGTTATACATGAATTCTTCACCCATTGCTGCACCAGCATAAGGGGCAATGTACAAGAGTGGTGCGGGTTGGCT
Organism: Latilactobacillus sakei subsp. sakei DSM 20017 = JCM 1157; assembly: GCF_002370355.1. Lineage (NCBI taxonomy): Bacteria > Bacillati > Bacillota > Bacilli > Lactobacillales > Lactobacillaceae > Latilactobacillus > Latilactobacillus sakei. Next base: position 1,300,970 of record NZ_AP017929.1, on the reverse strand, counting down.
AGGGCCAGCTTCGACAACAATTGTATAATCCATTGCACCATAACGCCGTAAGGTTTCAACTTGTGTTCTAACAGTTGATTCCTTTTGACCAATGGCAACGTAGATACAAATCATATCTTGACCTTTTTGGTTAATAATCGTATCGATCGCAACAGATGTTTTACCAGTCTTACGATCCCCGATGATTAATTCACGTTGGCCACGACCAATTGGCACCAAGGCATCAATCGCTTTTAAACCTGTTTGTAAAGGTTCTGAAACAGATTGACGAGCCATAACGCCAGGTGCTTTCTTTTCGATAGGACGTGTTTTGTCTGTTTTAATTTCGCCGCGTCCATCCACTGGTTGACCCAAAGGATTAACAACACGACCGATTAAAGCATCGCCAACAGGTACTTCCATGATCCGACCTGTCCGTTTAACTTGGTCCCCTTCACGAATATTTTCGTATTCGCCGAGGATGATGATACCAACATCATTTGTTTCCAAGTTTTGTGCCACACCGTATGAACCGTTAGAGAATTCTAACAATTCACTTGAGAGGGCATTTTCTAAACCGTGAGCACGTGCGATCCCATCACCAACATAAGTGACAGTACCGACTTCTTCAACGGCTAATTCTTCATTATAATTTGCTAGTTGTTGTTTAATTAATGCACTGATTTCCTCAGTTTTAATGCTCATCAGGTTCACCTCTTTATCAACGATTGACTATTTCAATAATAACGACTTAATTTGGTCTAAGCCGTGTTTGACACTTCCATCGATTACCTTATGGTTCGATTCAAGCACGATACCACCAATAATATCTGGATCAACGACACTTTCGATTAACACTTCGTTTAAACCTTCGCGTTTAGCGAAAGATTGACTGATCTTAGCTAATTGATCATCGTCTAAAGCAACTGCTGAAGTCACCTTAGCGTGTGCAATCCCCTTATGTTGATCGTAAAGATCTTCATAAGCTGCGATAATATAAGGCATTTCAGCCATTCTTTGATAGTCAAAAACTAAGCTCAAAAAGTGTTGCATTAAAGTACTAAAATCATTACTCAACGATTCTAATAAGTTACGCTGTTTCAACCCAGATAAGGTTGTATCTGTTAAAACTGTGCCTAATTTTGGATTGTCATTGAAAATGGTCTCGAGTGCTTGTATCTCATCATGGATACTTTCAAATTGTTGCTCTTGTTCTGCAAGGGAAAATAAGGCCTTTGCATAGCGTTGTCCGACTGCATACTTATCTAGTTTCATTTTGCTTGTCCAACCCTTCAATATAGGAATTGATCAATGACTTTTGATCAGTGACTGACAATTCTTTCTTAATGAGTTTAGAAGCAATTTCAATAGATAATTGAGCAACATCATCTCTCGCACTGTTTAACGCATCTAAACGAGATTGTTCGATGTCTTTTTTAGCATTTTGTTTTAAAGTTTGGACTTCTTCTTGAGCGAGGGTAACCATACCTTCGCGTTGTTTTTCACCGTTTTGTTTAGCTGTGTTAACAATCTCAACGGCTTCTGATTTAGAGCTCTTCAACTCTGTTGCACGTTGTGCGGCCAATTTGGCAGCATCTTCGCGTGATTGAGCGGCGCTATCTAAATCATTTGTGATTTTATTTGAACGTTCCTGCATCATTTTTGAAACAGGTCCGAAAGCAAATTTACCCACTAAAGCGACTAAGATGATGAAGACAACAAGTACAAATAGTGAATCTCCAAGGTAAGATGCAGAAGCACCAACGATTAAATTACTAAACATCTATTGACACTCCTTCCTTGACTTACTGTCTAATTTTTAAAGTGAAACGTTGTTCACTCGGATTAACTAAATAAGATCAAGAAAGAAACGACGATTGATAAAATTGGAACAGCTTCAATTAAACCAACACCGATAAACATTGTTGATCTTAATTGTGCTGACAATTCTGGTTGGCGTGCCATACTTTCGATTGTCTTAGAAATTACCTTACCATTACCGTATGATGCTGCGAATGCTGCAAGTCCTGCTGCGATAGCTGCTGCTAAAAAGTTCATATTTTTTTCCTCCTGATTTTAGTCTTCCATTTCGACTTTCTCTGAAATGTAGACCATTGATAATGTTACAAATACAAAGGCTTGAATTGATCCGATAAAGACGGAGAAGCCTTGCCATACCATTTGAATTGGTGCTGTGACAAGCATTGTGGCTGGGCCATGCGAGAAAGCCATCTTAACTAAAAGATTCAATAAAACTTCCCCGGCAAAAATGTTCCCATACAAACGCAATGACAGCGTCAAGAAATTGGTAAATTGTTCGATGATATTAATCGGTAAGAAAAATCCTACTGGTTTAATATAACTCTTCAAATAATTACCAAATCCTAGTCGTTCAATACTGAAATAATGCGAAAGGACTAATACAATCATCGCTAAGGACATTGTAATAATCGGATCCGCAGTTGGACTCTTCAGCCAAACCACTTCGTCCACCTTCATCTGGAAAATCAAACCGAACTGATTACTAATGAATACGAAAAGAAACATAACAAAGGCAAATAGGTAGAATTGCTTCCCTTCTTCGCCCGGCATAGCACTCTTAACGATACCATTAGTAAAATCGATCATCCATTCCAGGACGTTCTGCCGCTTGGTTGGTTTCAACGCAATCTTTCTTGATAAGAAGAAGACGAGCGCGAAAACAATTGCTGCACTTAATAATACCGAAAGGCAGTTCGCTAAATTAAAACGAATTCCCAAAATGCTAATAATGGGATATTTATCACCCACAAGATTCCCTCCTTCCCTAGGCTTATTTAATAGTTAACGCGAGTTTTCCGATTAACAACTACGTACAACCAATTAACCTAAAAAACAGTAACATTTATGTAAAGAGACGCATAAATTATTACCGCAACACAATTAAGATAATACCACCATTAATTTGAAAGTACAAAGTAATTAGTGATTAATTTGTAATTATTTTTTGTTGAGTCGGTTAAGCGTTAAATAAAGCGTTAGCATGTTCAAAATGTAACGTTGGGTATCAAAAAAGCGTCCGCCAAATCGCCGAACGCCTCCTATTATATGTGCATTAATTATTTAGTCCCGAATAAGCGATCACCGGCATCGCCCAAACCAGGATAAATGTAGCCTTCTTCATTCAATCCATCATCTAAACCAGCTGCATAAATATCAACATCTGGATGTGCTTCTTGCACAGCTTTAACGCCTTCAGGTGCTGCTACTAAAACAACTAAACGCATTGATGTTGCGCCACGTTTTTTAAGGGCATCAATTGCCATAATAGCAGAACCACCAGTTGCCAACATTGGATCAACGATGAATAATTGACGTTGGTCAATATCTGTTGGTAATTTAACGAAATATTCGTGTGGTTGAAGCGTCTTTTCATCACGATACATTCCGATATGACCGACCTTAGCAGCTGGAATCAATTCTAAAACGCCGTCGACCATGCCTAAACCGGCACGTAAAATTGGGACAACTGCTAATTTTTTACCGCTCAGTTGCTTTTCAATAGCTGGGCCCATTGGTGTTTCAACTTCAACGTCTTCCATTGCTAGATCGCGCGTAATTTCGTAAACCATTAATTCGGCAATTTCATTCGCCACTTCACGGAACACTTTAGTCCCCGTATTCTTGTTACGAATAATTGTTAATTTGTGTTGAATTAACGGATGATTTAAAACTGTGAACTTTGCCATTACCTTTTGCCCCTATTCTATTCAATTTGATGGAAAGAATTTCAACAAAAAAGAGTGACTCCAAAGAAAACATCCTCTGAGCCACTCTCCTTTCCGCTTAAAATTCTGTTTACTATTGTAGCGTATATCACAGTAAAAAACTAGCGGTATTCCTAAATTAATCTAAAAACTTTGCTTGTGTGATTGGGAATTGGTCGGTTAATTTCAAGACCGCTTCACTAATTGCTGTCATCGCTTCTAGTTGATCATGTTTTTCGATCACTTCTAGAATTAAATTGGCAATTTGTTCACAATCCGTTTCTTTAAAGCCACGCGATGTAATGGCCGGTGTGCCAATTCGAATCCCGCTTGTCTTAAACGGACTTAATTTTTCAAACGGAATTGTATTTTTATTAACCGTAATATGCACGCTATCCAATAGATTTTGCAGTTCTTTTCCATTTAGGCCACTATTGGTCAAGTCCAATAGCATCAAATGGTTGTCCGTCCCCCCCGAAACGACCCGGACTAAATCTGATTGGTCAAAGACAGCTGCCATTGCTTGCGCATTTGCAACAATTTGTTTTGTATAAGCTGTAAATTCTGGTTGGAGCGCTTCACCAAATGCAACTGCTTTAGCAGCAATCACGTGTTCTAGTGGTCCACCTTGAATCCCTGGGAAAATGGCAGAGTCAATTGCCTTAGCATATTCTGCTTTGCAAAGAATCATCCCACCACGCGGGCCCCGCAATGTCTTATGAGTGGTCGTTGTGACAACATCGGCATATGGCACTGGACTCGGATGAACACCCGTTGCGACTAAACCGGCAATATGGGCCATGTCAATCATCAAATAGGCACCAACCTGATCGGCAATTTCACGTAACCGCGGAAAATCAATTGTGCGACTATAAGCTGAAGCACCAGCAACAATCATCTTAGGATGCACTTCTTGCGCCTTAGCAGCTAAGCTAGCATAATCCAATTGTTCGTTGGTATCAGCAACGCCATAGCTATAAAAGTCATAGAGTTGGCCACTAAAGTTGAACGGTGACCCATGCGTTAAATGGCCGCCATCAGTTAGATTCATCCCTAGAATCTTATCGCCAGATTCTAATAGCGCTTGATAAACCGCCATGTTAGCTTGTGAACCAGAGTGAGGTTGGACGTTGACGTGATCGGCACCAAATAATTCTTTAGCCCGTTCAATTGCAAGTGTTTCGATTTGATCGATATACTCGCAACCACCGTAAAACCGCTTGTTGGGATAACCTTCCGCATATTTATTCGTTAGCACACTGCCCTGTGCCTCTTGAACAGCACCCGAAACAATATTTTCAGACGCAATTAATTCAATATTATGACGTTGCCGATTTTCTTCTTGCTTAATTAAATCATTAATCACTGGATCTGTCTTAGCTAACATGCACAACACTCCTTAGGGGGATTATTGGGTCAAAAGTGCTCACTTGCAATTCACGATCACTGGTCATTAGGCAATTACTTAACCATTAATCGGCTTGTTGCTTGCTAAAATACTTTTGCCCTGCTGATTTTTCGAGACGGTTCATATACGCTAAACCAACACCTTCCTTGGCAAAGCCTTGGACAAGGATTAGTTTAACTTCCGGATTCAAATCAAAATACCGTAGTCCTTCAAATAAATGCTGGCTCGCTGTGACAACCGATTCACCTAATGAGAATTGGTCCTTGAAGCGGACTTTTGCTTGCTTTTCCAAAATCGTATCGACGGCCATCACACCAAATGGGACAGCTTGTTGGCTAGCCCAGTCAATCGCAGCATCAAAGTCATCCGGATTAGCGACAATATAAACCTGTGCGTTAGGCGCATAATGCTTATACTTCATCCCGGGTGCTTTCGGTGTTTCTGCTGCTCCGACTTTGTGCTTATTGGTCATAATTGGACCAATGACGCGTTCAATAGCTTCTTGTGTTACCACGCCTGGTCGTAAAATAACTGGGGTTGCGACACTTAAGTCAATAACCGTTGATTCCAAGCCAACACCGGTAGGCCCGTCATCAATGACGCCGGCAATCTTCCCTGTCAAATCATGTAATACATGATCAGCAAGCGTTGGACTTGGTTTCCCAGAAGTATTAGCTGATGGACCAACGATTGGTACCCCAGCGGCTTTAATCAATGACAATGTCACTTGATTGTCTGGCATTCTAAAAGCAGCGGTTTTCAAACCACCCGTCACAACGGCATCAAATGCCCCATGCTTCAAGGGCAAGATAATCGTTAATGAACCAGGCCAAAAAGCTTTGACTAATTGCCCAAAAGCCGGGTTTGACGTCACTGCGTAATGTTCAACCGTTTCAACCGAAGCAACATGGACAATCAATGGATTATCGCTAGGACGTCCTTTGGCAGCGTAGACCTTCTTAACGGCTGCTGGATTAGTCGCATCTGCCCCTAAGCCATAAACCGTTTCGGTTGGAAAAGAAACTAATTCGCCCGCATTTAAAGCAGCGGCTGCTTGTTCAATTTGGTTGACTGTGTATCGTTTTGTTTCCATTGTATGCCTTCCTTAATCAACATCTTATTCTATAATAACAAATTCCGATTAAAATCGTAACTCACACGCATCATTCTAGACCAATTTGCCATATCCTTTTGTACTTCTAAGCTAAACAGAGGATCTTTTTGTTCAAAAATCCGAACAATCGCTTCTTTTTGTTGATAACCGAACTCTAAAAAGAGTGCGCCATCTGGTTCTAAAAATGCGGGGACTTCCTGCGCAAAGCGTTCATAAAAGGCTAACCCATTATTAGGCGCGAATAACGCTAAATCCGGTTCGTGCTTAAGTACCGAAGCATCCATGACAGAGCGTTCGTCTTCTGCAATATATGGCGGGTTCGAAACAATCACGTCAAATTGTTGCCCCATAACAGGCGTCAAGAAATCACCTTCGATGAAGTCAACCTTTGCACCTAATGTTTGGGCATTTTGTTGAGCCACGGCAATTGCTGCCGGTGAAATATCAACCGCAGCCACTTGCCAATCAGGGCGTTCACAGGCCAAGGTAATCGCAATGGCACCAGAACCGGTCCCGACATCTAGCACTTTTAGTGGTCTATCCTTAACAGGGGCTACTGACAATACCCATTCTACCAATTCCTCGGTCTCAAGTCGCGGAATAAGCGTTGCGGGCGTCACCTTAAAATCACGTCCGTAAAAATTGGCATAACCTAAAATATATTGTGCCGGTTGGTCCTCCGCAAATGCCGCCAAATCGGCTTGATATTGTTCATACTCGTTTGCGGGCATTTCATCTCTGTAATGCAATACTAATTGAGTGGTCGTCCAATGATGACGTCCTAATAATAGGAAACGCGCTGCTTCACGTTCCTTATTGCGTTCTTCTAAAAATAAAAAAGCCCAATTCAGGGCTTTAAGATAAGTGAGCTGTGCCATCTTGTAATTGCTCCAATTTCTCTGTTTGATCGAAGAGGATTAAGGCATCGATTACGTCGCCTAATTCACCATTCATAATGCGATCTAACTTATTGAGCGTCAAACCAATTCGATGATCAGTCACACGGTTTTGTGGATAATTATACGTTCTGATTCGTTCTGAACGGTCCCCAGAACCAACGGCTGATTTACGACTTGAGTCATATTCACTCTGGTTTTGTGATTCATAATAATCATAAACACGTGCTTGTAAAATCTTCATTGCTTTAACACGGTTTTGTTGTTGTGAACGTTGATCTTGCATTGCAACGACAATCCCAGTTGGAATATGGGTCATCCGAACAGCTGAAGAGGTCTTATTAATATGTTGACCACCAGCACCAGAAGCACGGTAAACATCAACCCGAATATCTTTTGCTTCTAATTCGACATCAACACCATCGTATTCAGGCATAACAGCAACGGTTGCTGTTGACGTATGAACACGGCCTTGTGATTCCGTCTTTGGGATCCGTTGAACACGGTGTGCACCATTTTCATATTTTAGTTTAGAATAAACATTCTTACCGGTAATCATCATCGCAACTTCTTTGAAGCCGCCGACTTCAGTAGCCGTTTCATCGATGATTTCTGTTTGCCAGTTTTGTGATTCAGCGTAACGTTGGTACATGTTGAGGAGGTCACCCGCAAAGAGACTTGCTTCGTCCCCACCAGCAGCGCCCCGAATTTCCATGATGATATTTTTTTCATCGTTAGGGTCAGTTGGTAACATTAAAATCTTAATTTCTTGTTCTAATTGGGCTTTTTCAGTTTGGAGTTCTTCTAAATCAGCCTTAACTAATTCTGTCATTTCAGAATCGGTTGTTTCTCGCAAAAGTTCTTCATTTTCAGTCACTTCGCTTAAAACTTCCTTCAAACGCGTATACTTGCCCACAATTTCGCGCAAGCCCGCTTCTTCCTTAGAAAGTTCCATGTAGCGACTGGTTTCATTAATCACTTCTGGATCAGACATTAATTCCTGTAATTCTGCATAGCGGTCTAATAAACCATCGAGTTGTTCAAACATTTTATCCATGAATGATTAGCCTTCCTTTTCAATCTCTTCTTGTATTGGTGGGTTAAAATAGTGCTTCCGGCATACTGGATAGTAAGCTTCATTGCCACCGATTTGAATCTGTTCACCTGTATAAACAGGCAAGCCGTTATTCATTCGCAAGTTCATAATCGCCTTTTTGCGGCAGAACCAACAAATGGTCTTCATTTCTTCTATCTTATTGGCAAACAATAAGAGGTATTTCGAGCCTTCAAATAATTCATTCTTAAAATCATTTTTAAGACCAAACGCCATCACCGGGATATTCAAATCATCAACGACTTTGGCAGCTTCGATAACATGGTGCCGTTCTAAAAATTGTGATTCATCAATTAAAACACAAGCGGCATCTGGATTAGTTGCTTCAACCAATTCGTAAATATTCGTGTCCGAAAAAATTGGTGTTGCTTCGCGTTTCAAACCAATTCGACTTGAAACGATTCCCACGCCGTCACGATTATCAATCCCACTGGTTAAGATAATCACTGATTTATTCTGTTCTTCATAATTATGAGCAACTTTTAGAATTTCAATTGATTTACCACTGTTCATTGCACCATATCGAAAAAATAATTGCGCCATTTCCAAACACCCCTATATCAAAGCACATTTTAATCTAGTATACCTGAAAATAGGAATCGCAACAATATCGGCCCCGATAAAAACTAAAGTTTCTATAAATTTTGCCCCTTCATGACTTCCCTATCGTCGTTTTCCAGAAAATATGCTATTATTATGAACATTGAAAGGGTGGCTTGCATGACAATTAAAAGTTCATTTGCAACAACAACGGGACGTTTTTCATACTGGTTCTTACATACCTTTATGAAAGGCGGCAGCTCTTTACCTGGTCAGATTGCAACAAATCTAGACCCCGCTGTTTTGAAAAACTTAACTAAAAACTACGACGTGATTATCATCACTGGGACTAATGGTAAAACGTTGACGACGGCTTTGACGGTTCAAACGCTCAAGCAAAAATACGACAACATCATGACCAATTCAACAGGATCAAACATGATGCAAGGAATTACGACGGCCTTTTTGGCCCATCATCCTAAAAAAGGTCAAAAACAACTTGCAATTCTTGAAGTTGACGAAGCCAACGTCGAACCACTTTGCCGCTACGTTGAACCTAAGGCAATTGTGATGACTAACATCTTTAGAGATCAAATGGATCGTTTTGGTGAAATTTATACCACTTATAATAAGATTTTGGCTGGCGTTAAGCTCGTGCCTAATACAACCTTAATTATGAATGGTGATGTGCCACTTTTCTCATCGGTTGAATTACCTAATCCTAAAATTTACTACGGTTTTAATCATCAACCAGATGGCGAAATGCTCGCACCAAGCAATACAGACGGCGTTTTGTGTCCTGTTTGCCAACATATCATTCACTACAAGTTCATCAGTTATAGTAGCCAAGGCAAATTCTACTGCCCAAATTGCGGCTTCAAACGCCCTGAACTAACGGATCAAGTGACGGCCATCAACGAAATGCGCCCAACAAGTTCTCAATTTGAAATTAACCAAGCACCTTTTGAAATCTCAATCGGTGGTATGTACAACATCTATAATGCTCTCGCAGCTTACAGCGTTGGCCGCTTCTTGGATGTCCCTGTTTCGGATATTCAAAAAGCCTTCACGCAAAATAAAAAAGTTTTCGGTCGCCAAGAAGTGATTCAATTGAAGGACAAGGCGGTCACATTGGTGCTTGTTAAAAACCCAGTTGGCTTAAACCAAGTCCTCCAAATGATTAGCTCTGATCCAGAAGATTTCTCATTGGCAATGTTACTGAACGCTAACTACGCTGATGGTATTGATACAAGTTGGATTTGGGACGGTGAATTCGAAGACCTCTTGAAACACCACATTCCAACGGTTATCACTGGTGGCGAACGTCGCGATGATATCACTTTCCGCTTGAAAGTAGCTGGCGTTACTGACGAACAACTACACGAAACAGCCGACTTAGATGCGACATTAGCAGCGATTGAAGCAGCCCCTACGAAACATGTTTACGTACTTGCTACCTACACGGCAGTCTTACAATTACGTAAAAAAATGGCAGAGGCCAACTACATTAAGAAAGGACTATCAGTATGACCCAAACTTTAAAAATTTGTCATCTTTATGGCAACTTAATGAATACTTATGGGGATCTCGGCAATATTTTAGTCCTCGATTATTACGCTAAAAAGATTGGTTTAAAAACTGAAACAGAAGTCATTAGTATCGGCCAAGATTTCGATGCTAGCCGCTATGACATCGTCCTCTTCGGTGGTGGCCAAGATTTCGAACAAAAAATCATTTCAGAAGATCTTAACAGTAAAAAAGCTGCACTCACAGCATACATCGAAAATGGCGGCGTAATGCTTGCCATTTGTGGTGGTTACCAATTATTGGGCCACTACTACATCGGTGCGAACGGTGATAAAATTCCTGGGATTGGTGCCCTTGATCACTATACACTCAGCCAAGATAACAGCCGTTTTATTGGCGATATCGTGATTGAAAATCGTGAATTTAACGAAACTTACCTCGGCTTTGAAAATCATAACGGTCGGACTTTCTTAGGAAAAGATGAAAAACCACTTGGTTATGTTAACCGTGGTCATGGTAACAATGGCGAAGATGGTACTGAAGGTTGTGTTTATAAAAACACCTTTGGTTCTTACTTCCACGGCCCAATCTTAACCCATAACGGTGTCTTAGCTAAACGCCTCTTAACAACAGCGATTAGCCGCCGTTTCCCAGAGTTTGATCTTCAACCACTAGCGGACCTTCCAATCGAAGAATCCCGCTACCAAGTCGACGCAGCTGGTGTCAAAAAGGTGCAAAATTAAAAATTAAGTACTCCCAAAAGAACCCCGACAATATCTTTTTCGATATTGCAGGGGTTCTTTTTTTGCATTTTAATCTACCAATGTTAATTGACTTTGAGCTGCTGCCAAACGCGCACTTGGCACACGGTATGGTGAACACGAGACATAATCAATGCCCAAATCACGATAAAACGGCATCGCTGCTGGATCACCACCGACCTCGCCGCAAACGCCAATCGATAAATCAGGTTTGGTTTGACGGCCTTTTTGAACCGCCAATTGCATCAAAGCACCGACACCATCTTGGTCAAGCGTTTGAAAGGGTTCAGCCGGCATCAAGCCTTGTTGCTGATAATCCGGCATAAAATGGCCAATATCATCGCGGGAAAAACCATACGTCATTTGCGTTAAATCATTGGTGCCAAAACTGAAGAAATCTGCGGTCGCTGCGATTTGATCCGCAACTAAACACGCCCGCGGAATCTCAATCATTGTGCCAATTTGATAAGTTAGTTGTTGCTGATTTTCTACCAAATAGTCGTTGATGGTTTGCTGTAATAGTTGCTTTAGATATGCCATTTCAGTCGCTGTGCCAATTAGAGGCAACATTATTTTAGGAGCTACAGCATGGTGGTGCGTTGTTTGAACCGCCAAGGTACTCTCAGCAATCGCTAAGACTTGCATTTGGTAAATTTCAGGATAGGTCACCGCCAAACGACTGCCACGATGGCCTAACATAGGATTAATTTCCGCTTTGTCAGCAATCCGTCGCTTAATTTCAGCCAGACTAATGCCTAGCGCGGTTGCTAATTCAGCCTGTTCCGCTTCATTTTGCGGTAAGAATTCATGCAATGGTGGGTCTAACAAGCGAATTGTACATGGTCGCTCTTCAGCTAATGAAAAGATTTGCTTAAAGTCAGTTATTTGGAGGCTTTTTAGTGCCGCCAACGCCACTTGGCGATCCGCTAATTCAGTTGCTAAAATCATTTGGCGCATTTTAAAAATTCGTTCTGGGCCAAAGAACATGTGCTCCGTCCGTACAAGTCCTAACCCCTGTGCGCCAAATTCAAAAGCAGCCGCCACTTCTTGAGGTGTCTCAGCATTGGCCCAAACCGCAAAGGGTGCAATCTCATCACACCAACTGAGCACCGTTGTAAGCGTTGTTTCATGAACACCGGTTTGTTGGGGCAACGCCCCTAAATAAAGGTGACCGGTATGACCATCCACCGAAATAATCGCCCCTTCTTTTAAAACTCGGCCGGCAAAATGCGCCTCACGTTGTTCATAATCCACTTGAAGCTGCTGACAACCAACGACACAACAACAGCCCATTCCTCGGGCAACAACTGCCGCATGCGATGTCATCCCACCACGACTAGTAACAATTGCTTCACTGATTACCATCCCATCAATATCTTCTGGTGACGTTTCTTGGCGAACTAAAATGACTTTTTCACCAGCTTCGTGTGCCTGTTGTGCTTTTTGGGCGTCGAAATAGATCGCACCAGTAGCAGCCCCTGGACTCGCTGGTAACCCAGTCAATAACTGTGTTGCCTGTTGCACCGCACTAGTTTCAAAAAGTGGGTGTAACAACCCATCAATCATCGTCGGCTTCAAGCGACTAATCGCGGTTGGCCGATCAATCACCCCTTCATCAACTAAATCCACAGCAATTCTAAAAGCAGCCGGTGCGGTGCGTTTGCCAACCCGTGTTTGTAAGACATATAACTGCCCAGCTTCAATCGTAAATTCCATATCTTGCATATCCCGATAGTGGGCTTCTAATTGATTGGCAATCATTTTGAATTGTTCATAAATTACTGGCAATTGCGCCTTTAACGTCGCAATTGGTTCGGGGGTTCGAATCCCCGCCACCACATCTTCACCTTGTGCATTCAATAAATATTCGCCAAACAAACCAGGTTCACCAGTTGCTGGGTTCCGAGTGAACGCAACGCCGGTTCCACTTTGCCCCTGATAATTACCAAAGACCGTTTGTTGCACGTTGACTGCGGTTCCCATGGCACCGTCGATTTGATTTAAACGTCGATAAGTCTGCGCACGTGGATTCTGCCATGATTTAAAGACAGCTTCAATGGCCAGTCGCAGTTGTTGATCAACCGACTGTGGAAATTGATATTGTCCGGCCGCTACGTACAAGCCTTTATAGGTTTCAATCAATTGTTTTAAATCAACTAACGTTAAGTCTGTATCCTTTTGAACTTGCCGTTTATTTTTAAGCGCCGTTAATGCCGCTTCAAAAATTGGCTTATCAATACCGTAAACCACATCCCCAAACATTTGAATCAACCGACGATAACAATCGTAAGCAAACCATGGATCATTGGTCATTTCAGCTAAGCCGATTACCGTTTGATCGTTTAACCCTAAATTCAAGATAGTATCCATCATCCCCGGCATTGAGATTGGTGCACCACTGCGGACGGACACCAATAACGGCTGCTCAGCATTCCCTAATTGCCGCTGCGTCTTTTCTTCAAGAATATGAATCGCTTTCATTAATTCGTCTTCTAAAAAGCCCGCCTCTTGTTTAGCACTTGCTAAGTATTGTCGACAAGCAGCCGTTGTAATTGTAAAACCGGCTGGCACGGGTAATCCTAATCGCGTCATTTCCGCTAAGTTGGCTCCCTTACCACCTAATTCTTGATTGGTTAACGTTTGATCTTCAGCAAAAGCATAAATACAGTTCATGATAGCGCCTCCAAATTTTATCGATAACCGCATTATATAGTGTGTCACATTACAAGTCAATAGTGTATCTTATAAATTTTAATAGGTCACGCTATTATGTGAATATATTGCAATTAGCGTAACGCTATCCTATAATGAATTTATTGAACCCGATTTATTCAAAGGAGCGCTTATGGAATTATCTAACCGTCAACAGGAAATTATCAAAATCGTCAAAGCGAATCAACCCATTAGCGGCACTAAAATTGCTGATCAATTACACCTTTCTCGGGCAACACTGCGCAATGATTTCGCAATTTTAACGATGACCGGCATTTTGGACGCCCGCCCTAAAGTTGGCTACTTTTACGTTGGCCAAGAAGTGATGCCGCTCTTAACCGATGAACTCTACCAAGAAACAGTCGGTCAACTGATGGTCCCACCTCTTTTAATCCCTCAAACGACAACGATTGATGAAGCGGTCACGCAACTATTCATGCACGATGTTGGGTCGCTTTATGTAACGGATGAGCAGTCAGGTTTGCTAGGTGTTTTATCACGAAAAGACTTACTGCGGGCAACCATTAATACAACTAATACACAAACTACGCCTGTTGCCATGATTATGACGCGAATGCCAAACATTACAACGACCACCGAGGAAACATCTGTCTTACACGCCGGTCAACGGTTAATCGCCCATCAGGTTGATTCATTGCCAGTGGTTGCAATCGACGGTATCACCGTCATTGGCAAAATCACCAAATCAATTATTATGCGCTATTTCATCGAAGCCGGACTACACAATCAATCATAATTTTTTGGAGGATTATAAAATGTCAGCGATTCCAATTTTTATCATCTCAGATTCAATTGGCGAAACTGCTCGAACAGTTATCGCAGCGGTTAACGCGCAATTCCCCGCTTCAGTCACCCTTAAAATTCAACGCTTTCCGTTTATTACCGATCAAAAAACATTAACCCCCATTTTGCAAGATGCCCATCAAGAACAGGCAATTATTGTCACAACACTTGTTAACCACACGCTTCAAGAAACGGTGACGCAATTTTGCCAAGCCAAGCATTTAACCTTAATCGACCTTCTGTCTTCGCTGACCACCGCCATTAGCGAACGCAGTCAAACCGCATCGCTGGAAACCCCAGGCTCATTACGGAAACTTGATGAACACTATTTCCATCGCATTAGCGCCATGGAATTTGCCGTTCGTTACGATGACGGTCAAGATCCACGTGGTTTATTAGAAGCCGACATCGTTCTATTAGGTGTTTCGCGGACCTCAAAAACGCCACTCAGTATGTATTTGGCCAACCAAAACTATCGCGTGGCCAACTTACCACTCATTCCCAACGTGCCATTACCAAAAGAATTATTCAAAGTGCCCGCCCATAAGATTATCGGTCTAACCATGCCACTTTCAACACTGCTAAAAATCCGCCAAGAACGTTTGGCCACCTTGGGATTACCGCAAACAACGAACTATTCCAATATGACAACCGTCGGTGACGAGCTTGCCTATGCCAACCAGATTTTTGAACAATTAAACGCCACGACGATTAACGTTGCTGGTCGCTCGATTGAGGAAACGGCTAGTTTAATCCAAACCTTAATCTAAAGATTAAGGAAACGACTTAACCTTTTTTAAAGAAAAAAGCCGATTTTTATTCATAAAATATCAATTGTTTGATAACATTCCCCGGCTATACTGTTGTTATAGATTAAAAGGAGCGATCGATATGCTAATAAAAAGCCAAAACATTGAATCCGTTAAAATTAAAAGTATTGATAGTCAAGATAAGGTCCTCGCGACAACCGAGTCCGGCGAAATTATCGAACTACATATCACCGATCAACAAAAGAAGGATCGGCTTTTCTGGGAATCATTGGTGAACGTTTTACGCGCTGAACTCTGGCTCCCCCTCAAAAAGAAAACCCATGAACTCTTACAAAACGACTGGTTAGCAGAACCAGAATTAAATTAACTAAAAAGAACGTTGACCAGAAGTAATTCTAGCCAACGTTCTTTTTTAGTTATTTTGCACCTTGCCATTCCGCAATGTACTCGGCCACAAAATCTTGCATGACTTGTGTTCTAGCGGTTGCGATTTCTCGCGCCACTTGCGTATTCATCGTCGCCGCGAGTTTGAAGAGCTTTTCATAAAAATGATTAATCACCGTTGAAGGTTCCCGATAATTAGCCTTGGTTAACTCGGCCCGTGGTTGAATTTCAGGATCATAAGCCACCCCATCGTGAGCGCCGCCATACATAAAGGTCCGGCCAATACCAATCGCGCCAATCGCATCCAACCGATCCGCATCTTGAACGATTTGCCCTTCTAAACTTAATGTCTGGTGCTGATTAATATTTTTAGAAAATGACATATGATCGATGATGTCAAAAATCGTGGTTGATTGCATCTTATCAATGCCATTTTGGGTTAAAACAGCCGCTACGCTTTGGCGGGCTTGTGCCACATCGCTAACAATTTTTTCATCAATCACGTCGTGCAATAGTGCGGCTAATGTAATCGTTGTTAAGTCGCCATCACCAACTTGGCGTTGAATTAAGCGGGCATTATTGACAACCCGTTGAATGTGATCAAAACCATGGCCACTATGCTCCTGAGCTAACGCTGTTCGTACGAATTGTTCAATTGCTTCAATTTGTTTTTGCATAACTGCCACCCTACTCTTTTAATCATTAAAAAAATTGCAACCACGGCTGCGGTTGCAATTCGTTATGTTTATTTTACTTGTTACCCGGTTCTGAAGCAATAATTTGCATGTTACCTTTTAAGTCCCATGACTTAATGCCAAATGGTAAGACAAAGTGCATATTCTTATGAATTGGGTAGGTTTGACCATCCGCAACCAGTTCACCTTCACCGTCAACCACTGATAATAAAGTATAAGGGGCTGTTGTCCGATCAAAGTGTAAATCACCCTTGACCAACCATTGGTAAACACTGAAAAATGGTGACATTGGGGGTTGCACATAAGTTGTGATGGTTGAATCCCCAACGTGTTCTGTTTGAATATTCAAAACAGGATCTTGATGGGGAACAATCGTGGTATCAATTGATTGTTTTAGATGCAATTCACGTTTTTCACCCGTCTTCGCATCTACTCGATCATAATCGTATAACCGATAAGTCGTATCACTACTTTGTTGCGTTTCAAGGGCCATAATCCCCTTATTCAAGGCATGAATTGTGCCACTTGGGACGTAGAAAAAGTCGCCTGTTTTAACAGGTACTTTGCGCAATAAGTCATCCCACTTACCCGCTTCAATCATTTCCGTTAGTTCTGCTTTGTTTTTAGCATGATGACCATAGATTAAGTAAGCACCTGGTTCGGCATCTAAAATATACCAACATTCAGTCTTACCTAATTCTGTAGGACCTTCATGAGCAGCTGCATAGGCATCATCTGGATGGACTTGAACTGATAAGCTTGCTTCGGCATCCAAAATCTTCGTTAATAATGGGAAAACTTCCCCTTTGGCATCGCCAAAGTAATCGCGGTGTTGAGTCCAAGCTTGATCTAATGTGAGGCCTTTTAAGGGACCATTTTCGATTGTGCTGGGACCATGTGGATGTGCTGAAATCGCCCAGCATTCACCAATGTCACCATCTGGTAAATCATAGTCGAAGGCTTCTGCTAATTTGCGGCCACCCCAAATTTTTTCTTGGAAAACTGGTTTTAGAAATAATGGTTCTGTCAATTCAATCACTCCTAATGCACTTTATTTATCAATGTTTCTATTCTACCATAAATGAAAGCGGATAAGACATGGTAGTAACTGTTTTTAAAGCGATTTCGTGATTAGCCCTTATCTTCAGCCAAGAATTGATCCACAATCATTGTCCGACGATCAAGAAAAGTTTGATTATCTGCTGTCGGGTGAATCCGATTGCTCAACACTACCAAGCCTGTCTGGCGTTTTCGATCGAGTAACATAAATGTCCCTGTAAAACCGGTATGATAAATCAATGGTGTCTGATCTGCCGTAAAACGTAAATCCCAACCCAATGACCGGCCTAGATGGGCTGGTGTCCAGTCGCGGTATAAGCCCTTAACACTTGCTTGACTAACAGGTGCCTCAGCAACCTTTAATTGCCCTAGTTGGAACTGCGCAAACCGCACAACATCGTCTAGGGGTGCAAATAATCCTGCTGCACCACTATGATTTTGCAAAACATAACTCTTCGGGTCATGCACAACACCTTGAATAAGGCCTCTAGTCGTTGTTAGTTCGGTGGGTACTGCTCGGCTTGCTTCTGGGGCAAACGTACTCTCGGTCATCCCTAAGGGGGTTAAAACCAGACTTTGAATTAAGTCTTGAATTGGTTTGCCATAAATCACTTCTAGCATCCAGCCCAAATACAACATGCCGATATCCGTGTAGACGACCTTTTTCCCAAAATTAGGCCCAACCGTCAATTGCGTCAACAGCGCTTCTTTTAATGCTGGCGCAGCTAACTGATTACGATTAGGAATATAGCCCTCTAAGCCCGATGTGTGAGTCAAGAGGTGCAAAACCGTCACCCGTCGATCTTTAAACGCTGGTAAAATACTATGAACCTTGGTCGTAAGTGACAAGCGTCCTCGCTCTAACAAACGGAGAATCAACGTCGTCGTCCCAATCACCTTCGTCAAAGACGCTAAATCGTATAATTGTCCTGGTTCTAACGGGATTAGTTTAGGCGTCAGTTCTGAATAACCAAGGACCTTCGTCGTCACTTGCTGGCCTTCAATCACGGCATATGAAACACCTGGTACAACCTCATCAGCCACTAACGCCTCAATTTGGTGAATCGTTTGTTCAAATCGCATCTCAAAACCTCCTATTTGAATCAATACTATTAGTATACGCCATCTAAAAAAAGACACCACCAGTTTAACCTGATGGTGTCTCTTATTTAATAGCGATTTAAATCTCGACGTTCCCTGAGAATTGGCTGTTATATAGATCAGCGTAAAAGCCGTCTTGAACCATCGATTCATCATGTGTGCCGGTTTCCATAATTGAACCGTGATTCATCACAATGATATTATCCGCATCCCGAATCGTTGATAAACGATGGGCAACAACGAAACTCGTTCGATTTTGCAATAGACGTTCCATTGCGTGTTGGATATGAATTTCAGTCCGCGTATCAACAGAACTGGTTGCTTCATCCAAGATTAAGATATCTGGATCGGCCACAAAGGCCCGGGCAATCGTCAATAATTGCCGTTGACCTTGTGAAATATTTGAAGCTTCTTCATTCAAGACTGTGTTATAACCTTCAGGTAATTGACGAACAAAGCCATCAACATGGGCTGCTTTAGCAGCTGCCAAAATCGCTTCGTCTGAAGCTGATTCATTACCGTACTTCAAGTTATCCCAAATCGTCCCGGTGAATAGCCAAGTATCTTGAAGAACCATCGCAAAATGACTCCGCAATTCTTCCCGACTCATATCACGTGTATCGACACCTTTTAATTTAATCGAACCGCCACTAACATCGTAGAAACGTTCAAGTAAATTAATAATAGTTGTCTTACCAGCCCCGGTAGGACCAACAATCGCGATCATTTGGCCCGGTTTAACTTGTAAATTATAGTCCGTCAACAAGAGATCCTTGCCTTGGTAACCAAATTCAACATGTTCCATTTCTAATTGGTTGGCATCATCTTGCACAACTGGGACAGTTGAAGGTTCTTCAGACATATCTTCTTCATCTAAAACAGCAAAAACCCGTTCAGCTGAAGCAATCGTTGATTGAATTGTGTTTGCCAAGTTAGCCAATTGTGAGATTGGTTGTGAGAATTGTTGTGTATATTGCATGAAAGCCTGCATGTCCCCTAATGTGACTTGACCGTGTGAGACGCGAATCCCACCGATAATCGCAACGAAGACGTACCCTAAGTTATTGACGAAAGTCATCAATGGCATGATCACCCCAGAGATAAATTGGGCTTTCCAAGCAGCTTTATACAACTTTTCATTTTGTTCTTCAAACGTATCAATCGTCACTTGTTCCCGGTTAAAGGTCTTCAAGACCACTTGACCGGAAAAGTTTTCTTCGATTTGATTATTTAATAAGCCTAAACTCTTTTGTTGTGCAGCAAAGAATTTTTGCGACTTAGGTGCGACAATCCCAACGACAATTAAACTCAACGGAATTGTGACCAAAGCAATCAGCGTTAATTGCCAACTGATCGTCAGCATCATCCATAAAACACCGATAAACGTTACCGTGCTGGTCACCATTTGCGTTAAACTTTGTTGTAGCGTGCTGGCAATATTATCCATATCATTAATCGCACGACTCATGATATCCCCGTTTGAATGGGTATCGTAATAATTGATTGGCACTCGTTGCATCTTATCTTTCAATTCCTTACGCAATTCATAGACGGTTTGTTGTGAAATCCGCGTCATAATAAATTGTTGTAAGAAACTGAAGACGGCTGAAGCAAGATACATCAAGATCACCGTCATGATAATGTGTTGAATCTTATCGAAATCAATTGGTAAGCGATCCATTGCAATCCCAGCTTTTTGCATGGCATTGCCTTTCATCACCCCTTTAAAGATTTCAGTTGTTGCTTCCCCTAAAACTTTGGGCGTTCTAATCTGGAAAATAACGGAGACAATCGCCAAAACAATGACAAATACTAAGGCAATTAAACGGCTCGACATGTATTTCAATAAACGATTAGTTGTGCCCCAGAAATTCTTAGGCTTTTCAACGACGCCACCCATGCCGCGACCTGGACCGTGACCACCTTGTGGCCGGTTTGTTGCTGCTTTTTCTGCCATTAGGCTTCATCCCCCTCTCTGATTTGTGAATTGATAATTTCTTGGTAAGTTGCATTTGTTGCCTTTAATTGGGCATGCGTGCCTTTACCAACCATTTGGCCTTCATCTAAGACCAAGATTGTATCGGCATCAGCCACAGTTGAGACCCGTTGTCCAACAATGACGACGACACTCTTTTGAATTTCAGTATCTTCCTTCAAGGCTTTGCGTAAAAGGGCATCCGTCTTGAAATCTAAAGCTGAAAATGAATCATCAAAAACATAAACTGATGCGCGTTTAACTAATGCCCGGGCAATCGCTAATCGTTGACGTTGACCACCTGAGAAGTTACCGCCACCTTGTTCAACGTGACTGTCTAAGCCACCATCAAGTTCGCTAACGAAATCCTTCGATTGGGCAATTTCAAGTGCATGCCAAATCTGATCATCAGTTGCATCCGGATTCCCATATTGCATATTTTCGCGAATCGTCCCTGTAAAGAGATTGGCTTTTTGCGGTACAAATGCGACTTGTTCATGAATATCATGCAATGTCACATCTTTGACATTTAACCCATCAACTTGGACTTGGCCGGCTTCAACGTCGTAAAAACGCGGAATCAAGTTAACCAAGGTTGATTTACCTGAACCAGTCCCCCCGATAATCGCAACGGTTTGACCAGCAGATGCTTGGAAATCAATCTTCTCTAAGGCTAATTTTTCTGCATTTTGGTAGCGGAAGTTAACATTATCGAAGGCCAAGCTGACAGTTTGATCTGTAAAACTCTTGGGATTTTCTGGATTTTCAATTGGTGTTTGTAAATCCAAGACTTCATTAATCCGAACGGCTGATGCTTGTGCCCGTGGAATGAAGACGAAAACCATTGAAAGCATCATGAAACTCATTAAGATTTGCATCGCATAAGTCATGAAGGCTAATAAGTTCCCCACTTGCATGGCTTGATCAGCAATTAAGTGACCACCCATCCAAGTGATTGCAATGTTTGTCCCACTCATAATCAATGTCATCACAGGTAACATGACAGACATGATACTGTAGACCTTTTTAGCATTTTGTGTGTAATCTAAGTTCGCATCGTCAAAACGTTCCTGTTCGAACTTATCGCGACGGAATGCACGGATTACCCGCACCCCTGTTAAGCCTTCACGGAAAACTAAGTTAATCCGGTCAGTCTTCTTTTGCATCGCTTTGAAAAGTGGCACGGCAAAGTACATCACGACACCGATAAAGATTGCCATCAATGGTAAGACAACGACGAAGATTGATGTTAATTGCGCGTTCTTTTGGTAAGCCAAGAAGCTGGCACCAATCAACATAATAGGGGCCATGATCATCATTCGTAAGAACATCATTGCCACATTTTGAATTTGAACAACATCATTGGTCGTCCGTGTAATCAGTGAAGAGGTCCCCACTTGGTCCATTTCATCGTGTGAGAAATTGATGACCTTTCGATAAATATCTGATCGTAATTTTTGCCCCAGACCTTGTGATGTCTTAGCAGCTAAATAAACGTTACAGATTGCGGCTAGGATACTGATCAATGAAAAACCGAGCATTTTAAAGCCGGCTTGCCAGATATAATCAATATCTCCTTTGGCAATCCCGTTATTGACAATATCAGACGTCAAATTAGGGAGATACAAGTTACTGACAACTTGAATCACCATGAATAAGACAGCACCGAAAACGGCTAAGCCCGACATTCTCTTTTTTGCAAGTTTAATCATGCGTTTTGTTCCTTCTTTCTATTCTACTTATCTTGAACGCTCGCGCCGGTTTCTAACCAACCAGTGACTAATTCGAAGTGTTCGTAGATTTGTTCTATTGTTAAGGCTTGCTCAGTATCACGATTTAAATAATAGGAAGCAATACTTTGAAAAACGTTATTCATTAATTGATGGAGGAGCAATCTAACAGCATTCGGCTGCGTTTTATCAATTTTCAACAAACTAAAATCAACATGATCCATTAAAAACTGAAAGCCCTCCGTTTGATGTGCATGCATCAATTCGGGCGACATCTTGCGCCGATTTTTGAAATCCATGTGTAAAAATAAGTGCCGATAGAACTGTGCATTCTCACCATTAATGGCTTCATTCGCCATTGCCTTGAAGAAAATGCGAATCGTCTTGAAAAGATCACCCTTGGTATCTAATAAGAGCTGTTCTAAATCCTGTTTAGAACTATCACGCAGCAAACTGAGGTCGTAAAAGAAAATATCAGCCTTATCTTCAAAGTACTGATAGAAACTACCCCGTGGAATTTCAGCAGCTTTAATAATGTTGCTAACTGATGCTTCATTAAAAGGAACCCGTGAAAATTCGGCATGGGCGGCCTTTAATAACCGTTGCTGTTTTTCTGCCGGCAACCGAAAAAAAGTTTTTTTAGGCATGCGTTAAGACTCCTTCCAACTAAAAATGACATACCGTCGTAAAATATGACGTTCTGTCATTTTAGCACTGATTTTAATTGGATGCAATACTAAGTTATCGTCATAATTGATGCAATATCACTCGCTAGCCGTTATTGTCTAACGTCACAATTAATCCTATAATAGAAATACTATTGTTAAAAACTAATTTTGTGGGGCATATATATGAAGTTACTCAAACGTTTTTACACCGTTACCATCGCCGTACTCGCCATCATCTCAATTATCTTCGTCCTATTAGACTACAGCAGTGTCATCGATCTAACGACTGCACCCTACCTAACCATCGATAACACGATTTTAATTATTTTTACGGTCGATTATTTCGTGCGTCTTTGGTTTGCTACTGATAAACGCCGCTTTTTTAAGACAAATATCTTTGATCTGCTTGCAATCATCCCACTAAGCACTCTTTTTTCATTTTTTCGACTCGGGCGCCTATTTCGCATTGCTGGGTTAATGAAAGTTTTCCGTTTTACGCGCTTGGTGGGCTTAACGGGGAAATTACAACGCCATTCCAAGAAATTTCTTAAGCAAAATGGTCTGCTCTATCTGACTTATGTCAGTGCCGCCGTATTAATCATCGCTTCCGTTTTATACGCACTCGCCGAAAAGGCAACCCTTGCTGATTCATTCTGGTGGGCGATTGCGACCGCCACAACGGTTGGCTACGGTGATATCTCACCGCACACGCTAATCGGTCGTATCGCAGCAATTATGCTGATGTCAGTTGGCATTGGCTTTATCGGCACACTCACCAGTTCGATTACCAGTTACTTCACTCAAGATACCGACGATAAACTAGACGAAATCCTTAAGAAGCTCGATCATCTCGAACAAGAAAACAAAACGCTCAAGGCACTTTATCACGACAATGAATCTGAATCAAAATAATTAATATAAATTAAAAAAATACGATAATAATCACCAGATAGCGGCTTTAAGCCTTTTAATTAGTTATTTATAGCACTGGTAATTACAATAAATTGTAAACAACTAAAAAAGGTTGGCTAAACAAGAAATAATTGTTTAACCAACCTTTTTAATTTTGAGCATAAAAAAACCTCACATAAGCGAGGTTTAAAACATTATTAAAGTTTAACGATGTTTGTTGCTTGAGGACCGCGGTCGCTGTCTTCAACATCAAATGATACTGCTTGGCCTTCGTCTAATGACTTGTAACCGTCACCTTGGATAGCTGAGAAATGAGCAAATACGTCTTTGCCATCTTCACCAGTAATAAAACCAAAACCCTTGTCTGCGTTAAACCATTTTACTGTACCGTTGTTCATAATAATTTCCTCCTAATACATATACATGTACGTTTTGTTGCAATAAATAATGATAAATAAACGCTGATTAGAGTTATGAAATTCAAAACTTAAATTACGCTTCAATATTGATTACTTGTTTATAATACCATATAAATTATTAAATAGCAAAAAAAGAATTTTTTTTTATTGATAATCTTGCTAATATGCTATGATAGCCACATGGAGGTGGCGCGTATTAAACATTTCAAACACATTATCTGTTTTATCTTGCTTTTAATCATGCAACAAATCCCCCTTTTATTAGTAGGTAGCCTAGCTGCCCTACCAAAGGCACAGCGGACAGCGCATTTAATTTTAACCGTTGGGTGGCTCTTTTTAATTCTAACTATTGGGATCACCATTTTAATGTGGTATCTTTACCAAAAAGTAAAAGGGCCGCAATATCATAACCATTTTTCAAAAGCCCACTGGCGCCCAATTTTAATTGGATTTGTCGCCATGCTAGTGATTAATAATTTGACGGTGCCCTTTATGCAGAAAACAGGGAACGCCAATGTCGATGGCCTCGTTCAAATTTTTGCCGTCCTTGGCATTTTCATGTTGCCCTATACTTTAATTTTAGGACCAATGATGGAAGAATTACTTTTCCGTGGTTTCTTAATGAATTGGTTCTTCGTTAAATCACCCATTCTAAACATTATGACGAGCGCCCTATTATTCGGCCTCGTACACGTTTCAACTGATCCGATCTATTTCATTTCCAAAGCACTACTCGGATTAGTCCTAGCAATCGTTTATTATCGTACAAAAACCATTAAGAGTAGTATCATATTACATGTCTTAAACAATCTCTCAGCAGGGCTAACTATTTTTTAATCATTGAAAGGAATTCGCCTATGTCTACTTTAACGACTATTTTAACCTATATCCAAGAAAATCCTGAAACAGTGACTTTAGAACCATTCCAATATGCTAACGTTATCCGTTTTGGCATCGATGACCAGGTGCAACTACCAGAAATCGAAAAACTATTCCCAGATATGCGGCTCCACGTTAACCGCATCGATTCAGACTACGTTAATGCTCATCGTGACTTATTAGAAGCCTTTTATCAACAAACCATAGAGAAACAAAAAGACGGCTTTCAAGATGTCTGGATTACAACCACCCATCTTTCCGACCGTCATATTTTCCTAGTGGATCTTTCTTTTGAATAACCCACAATTTCAAGCCTTAAAGGTTGAATTCGTTAAATACGCGATTTTAACCCTCTTCTTATTCGTCATGCGCGCCTTTATTGCACATCCGATTGTCATTATCGCCAGTTGGCTCAGCACGCTGGTCTGTGCGGGTTATTTCATCGCACTAGTGATGACTTATCACTACCGTTAACGGCTCATTTTCTTCGTTTCAGCAATCACTTCTTCTGTGAAGTATAACTGTAACGCGAAGAAGATTGCCAGCAGTGCTGCGGCTAACCAAGCTGCGCGGACGTTAATCACTTTGACTAAGAAACCTGAACCAATTGTCCCGATAAAGAAGCTACCAACAATTAGCCCGAAATACTTGGCTTTTTGTTGGTATTTTTTTTCCTTCGTCGCAATAAATAAATAACAATTTTCAACCAACTTCCGGTAATTTCCGGTCGTAAAAGTATTGGCATATGGATAACCATTAACCGTTGAATAACTGGCTAGTTGGGTTGCCATCGACATCGATAACATCGTCGTAACAATCATATTAGGGACAGCGGTACTTAAAAACCCAACAATAATTAAAACGATGATTTGCAATGCAAGTAACCATAAACGCCAAATATTCAAGCGTGCCGTGTTAAAGTGGCGCCGAGCCAATTGCACAATAATCACGCCAATTCCAAAAGCGATGATTGGCATAATCTTTTCAGGTAATTG
Source organism: Latilactobacillus sakei subsp. sakei DSM 20017 = JCM 1157 (assembly GCF_002370355.1). Classification (NCBI taxonomy): domain Bacteria; kingdom Bacillati; phylum Bacillota; class Bacilli; order Lactobacillales; family Lactobacillaceae; genus Latilactobacillus; species Latilactobacillus sakei. Next base: position 1,274,782 of record NZ_AP017929.1, on the reverse strand, counting down.
CGACCACTGATTAGTGGCGATATCAACACCGATAAACACAATATTACCCGTTTGCGCACTAGCAAACACACCACCTCGTAGAATCACACAGTAAGCATCTAAAAAACCACCAATAAAGGTTAAAAACATGGCTGTTCCTAACCGGTCATGAAAATTAATTTTCTTTTGCAAGACAAACCCTCCAACTCAATACTTCTATTATACGCAAAAAAAGAACCGTGACAAAATAAATTTAGTCCCAGTTCTTTTCTAGTTTATAGATTGATTGGATTAGAATCTTGATCATGAACAACTTCTCGGAAAGCCATCAGACCTTGATCAAGGCCCCGTAATAGCACTTCCGCAGTCCCAATATTAGTAGCAAGTGGCACTTCGTAAACGTCAGACAACCGAATGAGCGCATTAACATCCGGTTCGTGTGGTTGGGCCGTCAATGGATCTCGTAAGAAAATAACGAGGTCCATTTTATTTTCAGAAATTAAAGCGCCGATTTGTTGATCGCCACCCAATGGGCCAGACTTGAAGCGTTTAACGGATAAACCCGTTGCATCAATAATTTTCTGGCCGGTTGTCCCCGTCGCAAAAAGTTCATGTTGGGCCAAAATAGGCTGGTAAGCTGTTGCTAATTTGACGATTAATGGTTTTTGACGATCGTGTGCAATTAATGCAATTTTCATAAGAAAGCCTCCTAATGTCTTCTATGTTTAACCACTGTGAAAAAGCGGAGTACGCTTGCCAGTAAGATAAAGAAAATCAATACAAACGAGACGTAATTCGCCCAAAACTGGGTTACTGGTAACACAATATTAACGAGCTGTTGTAATAACATAGTAATCAACGTGGCACAGGCAACCATGCCAAATAACTGTCCATAACGTTTCACGGTATCATCCGTCCTTTTTGCTTTATGATGAAGGCCAGCGCCGATTCGCTGACACTCAGTGCGTTTTTTCATAGATAATGTCTTTAATCCAAATGAGCTAGTTTGAACAACTTCTCGAATCTTCAGCAGTCCGGCTGCACTAAGCACCTTATCAAAAGTTCTAAAAGTCCCATCAGTCATACCGGTCACAAACTCTTCTAGCCCGCTTGCATAGCAACTACTGATAGTCACGTAACTTTTTCCTTTAAAACGATCTGGCAAAGCGTCTCCTACGTGATTAAAGCGTACTAGGCGGCCTCGCATACAATCTAAGAAGTTTTTCATGACACCAGACATCGCGCCCCAATAAGTAGGCGCAACTAATACCCACACATCAGCTGCTAACGATTGTTGTTCAAGTTGATCTAACACCGGATTTGGTTGCCCCGTGTCCGGTAAAATTTGGAAATCGTTTAGAAAAATAGTTGAGACATCATCTTCGGGACCCACACCTGCTAAAACGGCTTGTAATAGCTGGCCATTAACGCCATCGCGTTGGTGACTACCTAATATACCTAATACTTTCATGCCCAAAACTCCAAACTTTTAAATTAATTCTAGTGTACACTTTTTAAGCAGGGGTTGCCAACATAAATAAAGCGCTTTATTAATAGTGTAAAAAAAAGCAACGGCGTCAGCCACTGCTTTTTAGTTTAAACTATTTTATCTTAATACCAACCGTTTGCTAACCAGAAGCTCTTTGCGCCTTCCCATGAACCATAACGGCTTGTTACATATTGATCTGCAACACGTTCTTGGTTACTTGCTGAGTAGTCACCATTTAAGTATGAGCTTGATAATTGGTAACGACCAACGAATTGACCGTTACTTGCTGAGTATGAACCACCTGATTCTTTGTTGGCAATCCATTCTTTAGCTGAGTTAGTTGTTGATGTTGTTGTGTTTGTAGTTGTCGTAGTAGTTGTTGTTTGTTGTTGTTTAACAACTGGCGTTGTTGTTGCTTGTTGTTGAACGGGTTGTGTTTGTGTTGCTGCTTTTTGAACAGGTTGTTGTGTAGCAACAGGTGTTGTTGTCGCTTGAGTTGTTTGTTGTGTTGCCACTGGTGTTGTTGTAGCTGCTTGTGTTGTAGCAGGTGCTACCGTAACAGTTTGTGTTTCTTCGTCGATTGTTAATGTTTCGCCAACATAGATTAAGTTCTTGTTAGCAATTTTATTAGCGTTAGCGATTTTTTCGATCAAGCTGCCGTTACCAGCAAATTTTTGTGAGATTGATGATAATGTATCACCGCTGACAACCGTGTAGTTCGTAGCTGCATCGGCATGGCCGTTACTTGCGAATAAAAGACCTGCAGTTGCGGCAGTTGATAATGTAGCGCTGAATAAAAGTGTTTTAAGTGATTTCATATTGTGTGTTTATCTCCTTGTTGTTTCAAAAGTTTATTTAATGTCGTATTAATAACGTGACATTAATATACCATCTAAAAATCATTTGTAAGTATCAAACAAGTAACAATTGATGACAATCTTGTAACAAAACAACCGATTAACGACCTAATCTGTAATATTGTCCCTTGCGATGACTGGTAATATAGGATTTACAATCCATTGAAAATGACGCAAAAAAAAGGCTGTTTTATCTATAAATTACCGAAAATATCTTTATTTTTCATTTTAAATCAAAAAAAATTGTTAATCTGACATCATTTACTGATACTTTTAAATATTATTTACCGATATTAAACACTAAATTAACCAATCACATTGATTAAAAGCTACTTATTTTTCCAAAAAAACAATGCCCCTAAAAACTGAATACTTAAGTGATTATCATAGGTTACACAAATCAGAACGTTAATACTAACGACCGCGTAACCCTTGATGGTTAACAAGAATAGGTCCAGTTTCTGTTACTAAAAAAGTAAAGCCTACAAAAAAAGAGCTATTAAACTAAGGTTTAATAGCTCTTTCCATTCTAGGATGTTATCAATATCACCCGTACGGGGATCGAACCCGTAACTCCGCCTTGAGAGGGCGACGTCTTAACCAATTTGACCAACGGGCAATAATTGGAACACCTAATATATTAGCGAATAACACCCGTAATGTCAATTATTAATTAAACTAGACAAAAATCTTATAGTTCCGGTGGTTAATAGTAATCGATTCCTTTGTGACTTTACGATTAGTTTTACGCTTGAGATTCTGCAGAATATTCAATGCATAGTCACGATGCTGTTCAATTAAGGCCAACACATCATTTTCAATCGATAACTCCAATAGTTTACGTGAATCTTGTAATTGAATATGAACTTGGTTCTGATCTTGGGAAATCACCTTTCCCTGAAACAACTTTTCAACATCTACTTTATTCATATCGATAGCCTCCCATATCAGTATAGTCCTTTTTACTGGTTTTGTTAAAAATCAGAATTGACAAGCGTTAGGGCATGCAGTATCATAGTATTCGTTGATAACATTGGGTATTCGCCAAATTGGTAAGGCACCGGACTCTGAATCCGGAATTTATAGGTTCGAGCCCTATATACCCAATTGTATTTTCGCTAAGTCTGAGAAATCAGGCTTTTTTTGTGCGTTTAAATCATTTTATTCTCTTAATTGCGTAAATTTCTTCTATATAAATAGCTTTTTTGTTAACCACTATCTGATTGGCCACCCAACCAGTAATTCGACCCGTTATCGGTGCCAAAATCTGACCGTCCCGGTTGCGCTGTGCTAGGTCCACCGTGACCATCGTCTTTTTAATAATCGCCTCGTTGATTACCTCACTAGTCTGTTTAGCAGACATCTTAGCAAGATGTGTTCGGTGCAACTGCACGTCAGCGATGCTCGCTTCCTTGGCACGTACCGATGTATGATCACTTAGATAAAACCCCTGCCACTTCATCATGCCCCGATCATGATAATCATGCTTCAGAAATTGCGTCACTAGTTTGTTATCAAAACGTTTAGTCATAAGCATTGCCGCCCGCATGACCACCAACAAGTCCGGCCCGTTCAATCGCGGTTGCACCCTTATCCTTACTTGATAATTTAACCAAAGACGAAAAACCAAACTTCTGTCGAATTTCGTCAACTGTTTGATCTAATTGATGTTGCTTTAAATGACGCAATTGCGGATCGAATAAATCCAACTGTTGTACATCATCGTCAATCAATTGGCCACAAGTCAGACTAATATGGCGAATGGTCTGATGTTGCCACTGCTCTCGAAATAATTGAATCGCTGTTGTGGTAATTTCATGATTACCATTAGTCGGTTCAATTTTCAATGATCGTCCAAATCCTGAATGGACACCACTTTCATTTTCAGAAAAAGAAAAGCCAATCCCCAAACTAATCATACACGCCTGTTTACGATGCGCACGTAACCGCGCAGCAACCTGTTCAGCGATTTCTCTGATAACCACTTCAATTTCCGTTTGTAAAAAATAATCACGTGGTAGTACCTGACTATTCCCATAGGAGCGCTCTTTGGGCGTGTGTTTTTGATGGACAATTGCGCGATCAATCCCCCAGCTAAACGCAAATAATTGGCTGCCAATAATCCCCATCTTTTGTTTTAAATCATATGGATTAGTATGCGCTAAGTCCCCCATCGAATGAATCTGTAATTGATTTAACTTCGTCGCCGTCCGCTGACCTATTGACCAGACACGCGCTAAATCCGTTACGGGCCACAGCTTATCAGGCACATCTTCATAGTGCCACTCCGCAATTAAACTGTGATTATGTTTAGCTTCCAAGTCCAAAGCGAGTTTGGCAAGTAGCGGATTATCGCCTATGCCGACTGTCAAATAAATCCCCGTTTCTTTTTTCACCGTCAGTTGAATCTGGCGTGCTACTTCATAAGGCGTTTGACCAAAAAGATGCCAACTCGTCGTTATATCTAACAATGATTCATCAATCGAATACGGTTGGATGTCTTCTTCTGCCGTGAATCTTTGAAAAATACGATTAATTTTTAAATTTTCTTCTATATAAAGGTTCATCCGTGGTTCCGCAACAATCAGCCGTTTATCATGGACCGGTACTTGAGTCGCTCGGGTCACATTACTGATACCAAAAAGTTGTTTAGCTCGTGGACTAGCTGCCAGCACTAAGCCACTGCCAGCGTTTTTGGCAGTTGACATCACCACCAAAATCGATTTTAACGGATTTAGCCCTCTCTTAACTGATTCTACAGAAGCGTAAAATGATTTGGAATCAATCATCAATATAATTCGTCGCGGTTCATCAGTATAATCATACATTACTCACTCACCGCATTTCTAACGTAGTACTTATCAATCACGAGTTGGCTTCTACGATTATAGTGTCCAAAAACGGCAATGTGCGCATTCTGCTCCGCGACATACATTAAATTAAAAGTATCCTTGGCGACCAAGCAATTATAATTTTGAGTGGTTGTTTGTAATGGAAACTGAACTAAGTACGGATCAAACGAAATAACTTTTATTGTACTGCCAATCGTTCCTTGAAGACTAACGTACTGCATAATTATCCCACCTTCTCACTTATACAATGCCCTTGGTTAAAGTTTGGATCTGTTGCACTTGCTGGTCTAATTGACTTTGCCAGCGATTTATTTCAATTAAAGTGACTTGTGGTAAATGTTGTCCAATAAATTGCGGAAATTTACTACGATTGTAGTAATAGTTCATGGCATCTCGTAAATCGCTTGATTGGCCTGCTTGTTGTCGCAACTCTAAGACGCCAAAACCATTTAAATATAAACTTAAATTCTGTTGTTGCAAATCAATTATGACTCGACTTGTTTGCATCAAGATCACCTCAATCATCTGTTCTCTCGTTACATTATACGAACGTACATTCGTATTAGTCAAGTTTAATTTAATTTTAACCATAAAAAAAGCAGTGGCATTAGCCACTGCTTTTTAGTTTAAACTATTTTATCTTAATACCAACCGTTTGCTAACCAGAAGCTCTTTGCGCCTTCCCATGAACCATAACGGCTTGTTACATATTGGTCTGCAACACGTTCTTGGTTACTTGCTGAGTAGTCACCATTTAAGTATGAGCTTGATAATTGGTAACGACCAACGAATTGACCGTTACTTGCTGAGTATGAACCACCTGATTCTTTGTTGGCAATCCATTCTTTAGCTGAGTTAGTTGTTGTGTTTGTAGTTGTCGTAGTAGTTGTTGTTTGTTGTTGTTTAACAACTGGCGTTGTTGTTGTTTGTTGTTGAACGGGTTGTGTTTGTGTTGCTGCTTTTTGAACAGGTTGTTGTGTAGCAACAGGTGTTGTTGTCGCTTGTGTTGTTTGTTGCGTTGCCACTGGTGTTGTTGTAGCTGCTTGTGTTGTAGCAGGTGCTACCGTAACAGTTTGTGTTTCTTCGTCGATTGTTAATGTTTCGCCAACATAGATTAAGTTCTTGTTAGCAATTTTATTAGCGTTAGCGATTTTTTCGATCAAGCTGCCGTTACCAGCAAATTTTTGTGAGATTGATGATAATGTATCACCGCTGACAACCGTGTAGTTCGTAGCTGCATCGGCATGGCCGTTACTTGCGAATAAAAGACCTGCAGTTGCGGCAGTTGATAATGTAGCGCTGAATAAAAGTGTTTTAAGTGATTTCATATTGTGTGTTTATCTCCTTGTTGTTTCAAAAGTTTATTTAATGTCGTATTAATAACGTGACATTAATATACCATCTAAAAATCATTTGTAAGTATCAAACAAGTAACAATTGATGACAATCTTGTAACAAAACAACCGATTAACGACCTAATCTGTAATATTGCCCCTTACGATGACTGGTAATATAGGATTCTTATCCAACAAAAAACGACTTAAAAAGTCGTTTTTTTGCTTGTTTTTTTAAGATTCTTCTTGTCGACGCTTCAAATGGTACTTATTAATTGCTTTTTGGCGTCCTAAAACTAACGGAATTCGTTCGACAAAGACATCACTATATTCTAATCCAAACCAAGATGCTGGTGTATCTGTAAACTTCTCTAACCATAAACGAATTTGAACAATGACTTTGTCCATTGCTCTAATTTGTGTTTCAGGTGATAAGTCCTCTTGAATGATCACAAACGAGAAGTCACCAACTTCTCGATTAGGAATTGTCGTGTAATGTTGTGGTTGTGCTGGTAATTCACCATTATGAATCATTTCATGGATGATTTGGCGAATAAAGATATTTACTTTTTGTTCCATCTTAAAGCCTAAATACAATTGGACACTGACAATGTAATCCGTACCTAATGTATCAACCGTGTACTCTGCAGTGTAAGGCTCATCCGTCACATTCACAGCAACAAACCAATAAACCTGAGCACGCTTAGGCCGTTTATCCAATATTGAATAGAGGATATTCTTTTTCACCATATTCTTGCCCCGGGGTTCTGCCTGAGGTTTTGAAAGATAAACTAAGTTTGTTGTATACAATGGTAATGACGTTTCATTCCGTAGGTCATGTAGTTGGCGTTTATACGCTAATAGTGACACTGTACTTGATTTAAAGGTATTACTTTCCTTAATCGAATTACTTCGATACCAAACAAACATGATGAATAAAATGACAAAGGCGATTAAAACTGTCACATAACCACCATGCATAAATTTAGCGGCACTTGCGATAAAGAAGATCGTTTCAATTGCGCCAAAGAATAGTAATACGACATAAGCCAAGAGCCACCGCTTCTCGCGCCGTCCCAAATAATGGAACAAGAGAATCGTCGTCATTAACATTGTAATCGTAATTGCTAAACCGTAGGCTGCTTCCATATGAGCTGAGTTCTTAAAATAGAAAACAACCGCTAAACAAACTGCCCATAAGATCCAGTTCACAATTGAAATATAGAGTTGCCCTTTTAATTTAGCGGGATAATCAACTTTAATCCGTGGCAATAACCGTAACTTAATCGCTTCAGAAACTAACGTATATGACCCTGAAATTAGAGCTTGTGACGCAATAATTGCGGCCACTGTCGCTAAAAGAATCGCTGGAATTTTCAATTGTGCCGGCATCGCTTCAAAGAATGGGTTGAAATCTGTCATATTCTGATAAGCGGCAACTTCTTTGTGCTGTAATAACCAAACACCCTGTCCAAAATAATTAAGGACCAAACAAGCGGCAATATAAGGCCAGCTACCATAGATATTATGCCGGCCAACGTGACCCATGTCAGAATAGAGCGCTTCGGCACCAGTGGTTGCCAAGAAGACACTACCTAATATTAGAATCCCAACCTTATTTTCAGGACTAAATAGGAGATGAATTGCGTAGTAAGGATTCAATGCTTTAAGCATTGTTAAATCCCCCATTAAATTCATAACGCCAATCGCACCAATAAATGTAAACCAAATCAACATAATTGGCCCGAATGATTTACCAATCAAATCGGTTCCGAACTTCTGAATAAAAAAGAGTACTGATAAAATTGTGACAGTTAAAATAATCACTTCACGTTGGTTGGAAACCAAAACATTGCCATTAATCGGCAATCCCTTCAGTCCTTCAATCGCAGTTGTGACCGTCACAGCTGGCGTCAACATCCCGTCAGCTAATAACGTCGCCCCGCCAATAATCGCTGGTATCACGAGCCACTTAGCTTGTTTACGGATTAACGTATACAATGCAAAAATACCACCTTCACCGTTGTTATCGGCGCGCAGCGCGATTAATACATATTTAACCGTTGTCATTAACATCAATGTCCAGAAAACAAGTGAGATGCTCCCCACCACAAAATCCTGACTAATATTACGAATACCGCCATTGCCCTCGACAATGGACTTCATCACGTACAATGGTGATGTCCCAATATCGCCATAGACAACGCCCATCGTAATTAACATGCCAGCGATTGACAATTTTTGCCGGGTTGTTTTCTTTTCTGTTGCCAATTTCATCTTCTTACTTCCTTTACTTAGATATTAGCATTATCGTAGCTTGTTCTAGGCGGAATGTCTAGTTATATCTATAATTTCTAGTTGTTAGTCTCCAACTTTATTAAAGATGGTGTTTCATGCTATAATAGATACACTGAAATAAAAGAGGTACATTAATATGAAAGATAAAGATCAAAAGAAACTCGAAATCGCTAAGAAACAGTATAAAAAGCTAGCTAATCGCCCCCTTGCTAAGGAACGTAAAAAAGCAGTTGGGACATCTTCTATTTATCTGTTTGTCGTTGTTGCGGTAATTTTAATTGCGCTAGCCATTTTTCTTAAACAGCGTTAAATCAAAAAAGGTTGCTGAAGCAACCTTTTTTTGATTGAATGTTTTTTATTTACCGTCTATAATGAAGTAGTTCACTCTTTTAAGCTTAACTGCTTATCTAAAACACGAACATTATCCAGAAAGGCGGCTCTTATGTCTACCAACAAAAAAATCTATCTCGCAGGTCCTTTTTTTAGTCCTGAACAAATCGAAAGACTCGACAAGGTTGCGGCCCTCCTAGCGCAAAATCCAACAGTTGAGACCGAAAGTATTTTCCGCCCCAATCAACATAGCTATTCAGAAGCTGAATTTGGTAGTTTTGAATGGCAAACCGCTACTTTCGGATTTGATATTCGCCAAATTGATCAAGCTGATCTCGTTGTAGCAGTATTAGACTATCAAACAGAATCAGGTCAATTTGAACCCGACTCAGGAACGATGTGGGAATGCGGTTATGCTTTTGCCCATAACAAACCCGTTGTTTTAGCACGTTATAAAGATGATTTACCGATTAACTTAATGTTATCCGGTAGTGCGACAGCTGTCTTCAACGGCGATGCAGATCTTACTAATCTAGCAACTTACGACTTTAACGCGCTTCAAACTAAATACGTTGCAACTAAAATTTATTAATTAAAAAATGTCTCGCTAAACTATTCTTGGTCTAGCGAGACATTTTTTTAATTAGAACCCATTATTTTCCGTTAATTGACGATACCAATGACCACTTTTCTTCATAGTCCGTTGTGCATTATGCTCCAGATCAACCCGGAAGAAACCATAGCGATTTCTAAACCCGTTTAACCAAGACCAACAATCATTAAACGTCCAAGTATGGTAGCCAAAGCAACTACTACCATCTGCAATCGCTTTGTGTAATTGGCGTAAATGTTCCTGCATAAATTCAATCCGATAGTCATCTTGAATCTCACCGTCTGCAGCCATAAACCGTTCTTCATCTGCGACACCCATGCCGTTTTCAGAAACATACCATGGAATATTCTGATAGTCGTTCTTCATCATCATCGCAACATCATACAAGGCTTCTGGATAGATTTCCCAGCCACGATATGGATTAATTCGCCGTTCTGGCCAGACGTAATTCTCATAGAGGTCATCGGTCGTCAACGCCGGGAAGTGTGGATTGGTTGGTGCCTGTACTCGCAATGGTTGGTAATAATTAACACCAATGAAATCAACACGGTTAGCCGCTAATAAATCTCGGTCACCGACTTCAGTAACAGGCGTCAATTGGTGTTCCGCCAACAACGTTATCAAAGCAGGTGGCACCTGGCCTAAAACTGTTGGTTCTAAGAAACTCTTAGCCAAAAGTAAATCCGCTTTTTCTTTAGCTGCCAAGTCTGCTGGCGCATCACTCTTCGCATAAGCTGGTGTAATATTGAGAATAATTCCAATTTGACCGTCTGGTTTTACTTTTCTAAATTCAGCAACCGCCGCAGCGTGCGCCAACAAAGTATGGTAGCCTACTTGAACTGCCTTCTTGAAATCAATGATGTCTGGATAATGGTAACCCGTTAAATAACCACATTCAATATGAACGATTGGTTCATTAAAAGTCGTCCAACGGTCCACCAAATCACCAAATAATTCAAATGCCGTTTTGGCATATCGCGCAAAGGCCGTTACTGATTCTCGGTTTTCCCATCCGCCCTTTTCCATTAACCACCAAGGCATGTCAAAATGGAATAAATTGATGATTGGTGTAATATTAGCAGCCTTCAAACGTTTAAAATAATCTCGGTAAAACGCGACCGCTTCCGGATTAACATGTTCCCCGTCTGGCATTAGGCGGGTCCAAGCAATTGAGGTCCTGAATGAATTCAAACCAATCTTTTGCATATTTTGAACGTCTTCCTTGTACAATCGGTAAGTGTCACTGGCTGAATCAGGGCCCTGGTCGCCATTAAACTTCTCAGGGTGCATTTCAAACCATTTGTCCCATGTTGAGGCCGACTTACCATAATTAAGCGCATAGCCTTCTGATTGGGGTGCTGACGTGGCTGCGCCCCACATAAAATATTCTGGAAATTTGATCATTGACTCTTCTCCTTTAAAATGTAATCGGCATCATTTGTTATAACTTTATTGTAGCATGCCTTGTTTTAAGTTTCACTAAATAACTAATCGCTAATCAGGCGGGTTTGCAATCGCTGTCATTGACTCATTTTACCATTTATCATTATTTTTTATACATTTTTTATGTTTTATGCGTAATTTACTTTAATTTTAGTGGTATTTATGATATATTTTAGCAGGAATGATTAATACTCCCCCAAGTAAGATCATTTCGATACTCATAAGATACCCGGCTCACTCTCTTCCCCAATTAGAGTTTAAGCCGGGTATTTTTGTGCAAAAAAAATAGCCCTCGCGGACTATTTTGATCATTATGCAAAAATAATTTGATAGATTCCTGCACCACAGATTGCGCCAATAATTGGTGCAACGACTGGTACCCAAGCATAACTCCATTGTGAGTCGCCTTTGTTCTTAAGTGGTGTCAACATGTGCACCAAACGTGGGCCTAAATCACGAGCTGGGTTCAAGGCAGGACCTGTTGGGCCACCTAATGAAGCCACTAATGTCATAACCAATAAACCAACAACGATATGTCCGGCAGCGCCAAACTTACCAGCACCGATTGCTAAAGCACCGAAAACTAAGATAAATGTACCAAGGAATTCGTTTACGAAACCATTCATACGGCTATGAGCAGCATCAATTGTAACGAATGATCCTAAGATACCTTCTTGGTTTGTTGTGCGATCGTAATATGGTTTGTAAGCTGCAACCAATAATAATTGGCCAACCATTGCGCCTAAGAATTGAACAATGATGTATGGTAATACGTTTTCCCATGGGAATAAGCCCATCACTGCAAAACTTAATGTAACAGCTGGATTAAGATGGTTACCAGAAATGCTACCAAACATAACGGCGGGAATCATAACCCCACAACCATATCCAAAAGCGATTAAAAACCAATCACTACTAAAACCTTTTGTTCCTTTTAATTCAACGTTGGCTACTGCCCCGTTACCAAAAATAATCATAATTGCAGTTCCAATAAATTCGGCAGCCAAACGGGTTGTCAAAGAAGCATCCACTACTATTTCCTCCTAATGTTAACATAAGTATATATATCATGATACGTGATAATTTTCAGAAAAACAATTACGATTTATAATTAAAGCCCTTTTATGAAAAAAATCGTCTCTTTTTCACATAATTCTATTAAAAATAACTTGCTTAAATTGTGTAAAATGGGATAATATTCATTGGTTAACCATGTTAACGCTGATTATCTAATTGGAGGTCACTTTATGAACTTAATGTTAGCCGTTATTCTCTATTTCGGCTTAGCCATCTTCGGATTGGGCTTATTACTACTCTTGTTCCTTCTTATCTTTAAAAAAAGCATTAAAGCCGCGTTGATCATTGCATTAATTGGCTTGCTCGTCGCAGCCGCACCAGTTGGTTATCAATACTATCTAACACAAAAGGCTGCTCATGAGGCACAAGTTAAACTTGAAAAACGCGAGAAAAACTTCAATAAACATGAACGTCAATTCTTAAAACACATCAAGCAAGCAACTGCTTCAACAGAATATGTTGCTCAAAAATACACTGCCACTTGGGAAACCTTAATTAAGGATGGTTCTGTCACAATCGGTGATTCAACTTATACCGATAATGAAAGTGCAATTGCTGGTGAAGGTCGGCTTCTAGTTGCCAAAGGTAAACTTGATGACGCTGATAATTACTACGCCATTGCGCAAACCGATTATGAGAGCATGAAAGATTACAAGACGAGTCATAATAAAGAACAACTGGTCTATGCTAAGAACGTTTTAGATAAAACAAATGCCTTTATCTTAGCAGCAACTCGTCCTAATAGTACGTATCAAGATTATGCAGATGATATTTACAAAACCAATAAACGTCACGTCCGCGCGATCGATCAGCTAAAGAATGCTCGTTCAACTGAGGATTAATACGTTTAATTGAGTATTTTTTAAATTTAAGTACCGACAGTTTTGTCCGATAAAATAAAATGCTGGGGAGCATTTTATTTTTTGAATTTGTGGTTAACCCCATTATATTTTGGAGGGTGAAGAAATGCGTCGAATAAAGTTACTGAGTTTATTAATGAGTCTTCTTTTACTACTAACTGCCTGCGGTAATCCCGTAGCGGTTAAGCTTCACGAAAATGGGAGCGGGTTCAATGCAACCGTCACTGGGAAAACTAAGAAAAAACGTGTCTACTGGCAAATTGGTGATCAAACTCATTCTGTGAAAGTAACTGATGGTACTTTTGAAGTTGATATTCCCTACAAGGCTAAAGAATATCGCGTCACATTTGCTGATAACGAACAACTTAATAATCCAACATACTTACAAGGTCCTGCTGCAACACCTATTACAAAATGGTCAACTTTCATCGCACGTTACAATCCTTTAGCTCATCAAAAGAATTTAGGTGTTTTCGATGCTAAATCAATTGAAGGTATCCGCTCTGATCAAGTTGATGACCATAACGTCATTTCTATCAATGCTAGCAGCGGTGAAATTTTAGGAATTTCTGTTAAGTCGCTAGATGCAAAGAATAACCTAATGTTTAAAAATTACCTAACTGCCTTTACGACAAGTATCGGCAGTCCGGAAGAACAGATCAAAAAACTAGTCAACCAGTCTTTCAATCAACCTAACAAGCTATTACAACTAACAACTAAAAATATTCGTTACTCAATCATCACAACAACCAATCAAAAACATAAGATGACGCAACTTGCGATTACGCACGCTGAATAACACAAAAAAAGGCCTGAAGTTGACAAGCTTCAGGCCTTTTTTATTTAATTAAATTATATAAGTAGTTTTTAATTTCGGGAGAAATTATTCACAAGTTCAGTATACCTTATATCCATAATCACGTAAACGATCGGTCAAGCACAACTTAATACCACCAAATCAAATTAGCAGAAAAAGCTAATCTATTGTGTTATATTTAAGTTATTGAAAAGGAGGTTTTTATCATGTTAGAATATCATAATATTTTAGTTGGATTAGACGGTTCAGAATTAGCTGATAAGGCGCTTAAACAGGCGATTGAAGTGGCTAAACGTAATCATGCCAAACTTTTTATTGCTCAGATTATTCCGGATGAAGTCTCTGTCAGCACAAGTATCACATACCCCGCTTCTTCTCTAGATGCTGAACGCAAATCAACGAAACTCTATTTGGAAGAAAAAGCACAAGAAGCCAAAGATCAAGGCGTTGAAGAGGTTCAAACAATCTTCAAGGTTGGCTCACCACGGCGTGAATTAGCCGTTACGATTCCTCAAGAAGCTAATATCGATCTAACCATTGTGGGTGTTAGTGGTAAGGGTGCTATTGAACGCCTTCTCATTGGATCAGTTGCGCAATTCATCAGTATCCATTCCACAACTAACGTCTTATTAGTTAAATAAAAGCGAACGCGGCTTTAAAATTCGGTAAAGATTGCTTTGATGGCTAAAGTATTTTATAAATACTATTTCATTCGTATTTAGCATTCACTAAGCATTATTATCAGACGGTTTTATTAACGACGTTCGCCTTCTGCGTATCATTAATAATCATTTTTTGGTTATTGATTGCCTATCACCCTCTTGCTAATGTTAATAATTGTTATATAATGAAGGCTAAATCCCCTCTTAACAACTATATTTCAAGTAAGGAGTGTTATGCGTGGCATTTGATATTACTAAACTTTCGGATCAGCATCTAAAGGCCGCATGGCACAAACACCGAAAACAAATCTTAACAACATTAAGCCATCCTACAACTTGGTTTAATCAAATTAACCGCCTTTTAATGGCCTTTTTTAAATAAATAATAAGTGTCTAGTGTTTAACAGAATCTTGTTTAACACTAGACGCTTTACTTTTGTCCGTTGATGGCTGTCCTACACACAAAATGGTATACTGCTATATAAGAAGTCTTTTACGACAATGAAAGCGAGGCTTTTTTATGCTGGCAATTCTATTAGTGATTTTGGAAATTCTTATTAGTACGGCCCTTATTCTCTGGACCAAACATACTTGGGATTTACCCGTTCTTTTAATGGGCGGCGGTCTCATCTTATTAGCACTTTTTACGCAAATGTGGTGGCAAATCATTTGCATTAGTCTACTGATAACTGGTTATGAACTACTCGCCAGCCACTATCATCTATAGCAAGGAGCTCTTATTTTGAAACTTAAAAAAAGCATCGCTTAAAACTACTAGGATTACTATTGGTCGTCGGCATTGGTTTGTTCATTGTCCAATCTCAATTAGGGAATCCACTATTAAAAACGCAAAACGCCCAGTCTGCACAAGATATCACTAAAAAACCGAAAAAAGTCCTATTAGATATCAAACCAATTTCACAGTTTCCAGAATTACCAACCGGCTGTGAAATTACCGCCGTCGCAATGCTGATGTCATACAAAGATGTTGATTTACCCAAAACAGCTATCCCGGAATTGATTCCCTACACAGACACCGGCGACATGGAATCCGGCTTTTGGGGTAATCCATTTGATGATTCTGGTTACACTATGTACCCACCCGCTTGGGCCGATTTATTCGATCAATATCTAGGTAGTTTTACCGACCTTTCCGACGCATCCGTTTCAACACTGAAGAAGACACTTGACCAACAAAAAACAATCGTCGCTTGGATTAATTACCACGGCCAACCTGCCCATTCAGTTTTAATTATCGGTTATGATCAAGATCATTTCTTTTTTAACGACCCTTACACGGGTAAACGTAAAACAATGACGTTTAAGACTTTCTGGAAAATTGCGAGTTATCAAGGGCACCGAGCAATGACCTATTAAGTTTAATTGGGAGGATTTATCATGTTTAAGCACCAAACACTCACACTATTATTAGGCACTAGTCTCTTATTATTAACAGCTTGCCAAGCAAAACAAGCTAGTACTAACTCAGCATCATCTTCATCTCAACAACCAGCTTCACAATCCGAAACGGCTTCCTCAAAAATAGTCTCCAAAACAACAACATCCTCATCAACAACTAGTCAGGCGGTTCAAGAAACCACCCATTCCTATACCGATAGTCAAAAAGCAGCGATTACTCATGATTTCTTAAATTGGGCCGGTCAACGCGCTGAAGTTGGTAATATGGCTGTTAGTGACTGGTACTTTGACCATGGTGCTGACGATCCTGGTGATTGGTACGCCGAAACACCGGATGGCCGAATTTTAGTTCAACACGGTGAAGGTGATGGTCGCCACTACCCCATTCAAGCAGTTGGTGGTTGCATCTTTTATACAGCGTTAGATGGCACAACTGGTATCGATTCACAATTATACGATTCCTACGCCAGAAACTATGCTAGCAATATGGACATGAGCCGCCCAATTAGTAAATATTTATTAGGCGATAACGGTGTAGTTTATGAACTTAAAACGGGTAACGGTCAAACTACCAACACGGAAGATGGCTTTGCATTAGCACCATTTAGCGGTAGTAGAAATACCACGCCCACCCCATTTACCGTTTCACAAGATACGGCCGCACAACAGGAATTAAAATCGTTGTTAGCCGCCTATTAAATACATTTCAAGGAGAATTCAATGAATAATGCAGCTTTATTAGAGTATCTCGAAGCAAACTCGCGTGCCCTCGATACCTTTCGCGATAAAAGTCTCGATTATCAAAATGAAAAAAATATGAAACGCCAACCCGCTAAACGTTGGAATGAAGCTAAGATTGATCGCGCCGTCGATAAGATGGTTGCCGAATTTATTGCTAGTATCCAACAAAAGATGGCCTTTAACATTCGGGGTGAACATGCCGATGAGTACCAAACGTGGGTCGATTTCATCGAACAAAATGAGGTCTTAGAAGGCCTCGAAGAGTCAGTCAATGAAATGACATTTGAATAATATAGGTAAACTAGCGGCGGGTCAAAATTAATTTGGGCCTGACGCTTTTTTTATGCAACAAAAAAGCGACTAAAAATAAATTTTAGTCGCTTTTTTAAAATGTCAGTCTTAAATTATAGACGTTCATTTAATTCTTTGCCAAGTTCTTCGAAGCCAGGTTTGCCAAGTAATGCAAACATGTTCTTCTTGTAAGCTTCAACACCAGGTTGGTTGAATGGGTTAATACCATTTAAGTAACCTGAGATTGAAACTGCTAATTCGAAGAATGTGATCATGTAACCTAATGTGTAGGCTGTTTGATCAGGAATATTAACGGTCATAACAGGAACGCCACCATCAGTATGTGCTAAAACAACACCTTGGTAAGCTTTCTTGTTAACGAAGTCCATTGTGTGGCCTTCTAAGTAACCTAAACCATCTAAGTTTTGTTCGTCGGCTGGGATGTCAATGTCGCTGTTAGGTTTTTCAACGTTAACAACAGTTTCCATCAAGTTACGACGACCTTCTTGAATGTATTGACCTAATGAATGTAAGTCAGTTGAGAAGTTAGCGCTTGAAGGGTAGATACCTTTTTGGTCTTTACCTTCAGATTCGCCCATCAATTGCTTCCACCATTCTGAGAAGTATTGCAATGTTGGTTCGTAATTTTCTAATAATTCAGTTGTGTAACCCTTACGGTATAAGATGTTACGTAATGCAGCATATTTGTATGCATCATTCTTAGTAACGTCTGTATCTGTATATTCTAAGCGTGCGTCAGCGGCACCCTTCATTAATTGATCAATATCGCCACCAGCAACGGCAATTGGTAATAAACCAACAGCTGTTAATACTGAGAAACGACCACCGATATCATCAGGCACAACAAATTCTGCATAGCCTTCTGCATCTGATTCAGTCTTCAAAGCACCTTTAGCGCGGTCAGTTGTTGCGTAGATCCGGCCTTTAGCTTCTTCTTTACCATATTTCTTGATTAACTTATCTTTTAAGACACGGAAAGCAATTGAAGGTTCCGTTGTTGTCCCTGATTTTGAGATAACGTTGATTGAGAAATCGCGGTCACCGATCAAGTTAACTAAGTCTGATAAGTAGCTTGAACTAATTGAGTTCCCAGCGAATAAAACTTGTGGGAAATCGCGTTGTTCTGCTGGTAACATGTTGTAGAACGTGTTGTTTAAGAAATCAATTGCAGCTTTAGCGCCGAGGTATGAACCACCGATACCAATTGCAACGAAGATTTCTGAATCGCTCTTAATCTTAGCAGCAGCTTCTTTAATACGTGCAAATTCGTCTTTGTCGTAATTAACTGGTAAATCTAAGAAGCCACGAAAATCGTTGCCTGCGCCAGTTCCTTCACGTAATTGTGAATCTGCAGCATTAACCATTGCTTGCATTTCTGCAAGTTCGTTTGATTGAACAAATTTGTCCAAACGTGATGCATCAAATGAAATATGTGCCATAGTAGTCTATTCCTCCTGTTTTTAAAACACAAGTATACTTAATAACTTTAGCTTTTTTAGGGCTAAAATGCAAGCCAGATTGCCCCCTTTTTCACGCAAGTTTCGGTTTCTTTTCAGAATTTATTTTCTTAAAGGCCTTGACTTCATTCTGGCAAGCCGCTATACTTTTCAACATCAAATAAAACGGAGGTTACTGAAAATGACAAACACTCACTTAGTACAATTGAATATTCGTTGGCAAAGCCGCTAAGTGAGATTGTATACCGTCGTGGGATACAGTCTTTTGATTGTATCCATGCGGCCATTCATCAGTAATCGATTGAATTTTAAGCCTACATGGATTTTACTCGAGGAAATCCATGTAGGCTTTTTCTGTCCCCTACATGACTATGTGGGGGACTTTTTTTATTTGAGAAATAAGTGCGTTCAGCCTGGTTATACTTTGAGGAGTAGCCTAGTCCAGTGAATGAACGATGTAATCGTTCGTTTGCGGGACGTAGCTAACCGCAGAAGTATGGGCTGAAAAGCACGTTAAAGGAGCTTTTGTCAATGTCTAAACTAAAACGTTTTTTACCACTCATTTTAATTTTCGGTAGTTTACTCACACTGCTAGGTATCAAAAAAATTAAAGAAGCCCACCAACCTGATTTGCCAACCGTTGGTATTTTACAGCCCTTATCCCATCCCGCACTTGACGAAATCCACCGCGGCATTGTCGCAGGTTTAGCGAGTGCCGGCTATCATAATCATCAAAATATTAAAATTGATTTTCAAAACGCACAAAACGATCAAAGTAACTTGCGTCTAATGAGCAACCGTTTTGTTACCGAAAAGGCAAAGATCACCATCGGCATTGCGACACCAGCCGCCCAAAGCCTTGCTAATGCCACTAAACAACTGCCAATTATCCTAGGCGCCATCACCGATCCGGCAAGTGCAAACCTCGTTAAAAATAACCAACATCCCGGCGCCAATATCACCGGCGTTTCCGACCAAGCGCCCATTCAAAAACAACTCGATTTAATGCAAGCCATCATGCCACAGCTTAAAACCGTTGGGATCTTATATTCTAGCAGTGATAATTCGGCAACCAGTCAAATGCATTTATTCAAACAACTCGCTGAACAAAAAGGTCTCCAAGTCGTTGAGGCCAGCCTTAGTTCCGTCAACGATCTTGAACAGGTCAGCCAAAATCTAGCGCCTAAAGTTGACGCAATTTACGTACCGACCGATAACACAATTGCCAGTGCGATGGGCACACTTGTCCACGTCACCGATAAAACTAAAACACCGGTCTTTCCTTCGGCTGAAACGATGGTTAAAGACGGCGGGCTTGCCACTGTTGGCTTGAGTCAATATGATTTGGGCGTTGAAACCGGCAAAATGGCCGCTGCCGTTTTAAGCGGTCGTTCAAAACCCGCTTCAACACCCATTCGCTATTTACGTAAAGGCCACCTTGTCTTAAATCTCAAAAAGGCCAAAGACTTACACATCACCATTCCTCAAAATCTTGTCAAAACCGCTAAAGAAAAAGGAGCGATTATCAAATGAGCCTCATTATTTCAACCATCGACCAAGGATTATTATGGAGTTTACTTAGTTTAGGGGTCTTCATTACCTTCCGAATTTTAAAATTTCCTGATATGACTGTCGAAGGTAGCTTCCCACTAGGCGCGGCATTAAGTGCCGTCATGCTACAACAACACAATATCGCCCTTTCGCTACTCGTTGCCTTTGTTGGCGGTTGTCTTGCCGGGTTAGTCACTGCCATCTTATACAATTATTTTCACGTTCAGAGCCTCTTAGCCGGTATCTTGACACTAACCGGTCTTTATTCAGTTAACTTGCGTATTTTAGGCCAAGCCAACCTCGCAATCGGTGATCAACATAATCTCTACCAATTGCCTTTTTTACAACAATTCACTGTCGATCAACGGCTACTAATTTTGAACCTCATCATTATTGTCGTGGCGATGTTGGCCCTTGCCTTATTACTCTACACTGAATTTGGACAAGCACTCATTGCCGCTGGTGATAATCCGACAATGGCACTTTCTCAAGGTATCGCCGTCAAACGGACTAAGACAATCGGAATCGTCCTTTCCAATGGTCTCATCGCTTTAGCAGGTGGTTTGGTTGCGCAATATAACGGCTTTGCAGACGTCAATATGGGGATTGGCGTAATGGTCATTGGCCTATCCGCCATTATCATCGGTGAGCG
This sequence comes from Latilactobacillus sakei subsp. sakei DSM 20017 = JCM 1157, assembly GCF_002370355.1. Classification (NCBI taxonomy): domain Bacteria; kingdom Bacillati; phylum Bacillota; class Bacilli; order Lactobacillales; family Lactobacillaceae; genus Latilactobacillus; species Latilactobacillus sakei. Next base: position 1,254,039 of record NZ_AP017929.1, on the reverse strand, counting down.
GCTATTAGTCGGTCACCACTTCATTTCTAAATTAATCAGCATCATCCTCGGGAGTATCGTCTACCGTTTAATCTTATTATTGGTCCTCCAACTTGGCTTTAATGCTAATGATTTCAAACTGTTCTCAGCAATTATCCTCGCCATCTTCATCATTGCACCACAACAAAAGAAAGGAATGACCACAAAATGACGCCTCGTATGACTTTAAACCAAATAAGTTATCAAATATCTGATGATAATGACCAAAAACAATTACTCGACCAGTTAAGCCTTGACATCAATCCCGGAGAATTCGTTGTGCTACTAGGAGCCAACGGTGCTGGTAAATCAACTTTTTTCAACACTGTTGCTGGTGATTTAACGCCGACGAGTGGCCAAATTATTTTTAATGGGCAAGAGATTACCAAGCAATCTGCCCAACAGCGGACACGTTTAATTAGTCGTGTTTATCAAGATCCTAAATTAGGGACAGCCGCTGATATGACCGTCGCCGAAAACATCCTATTAGCCATGCGGCGTGGTCAGCGGCGTCGTTTGTTGCCCCGTCGTCTAAAACAACAATTACCACAAATTAAGGCTCTCGCCAAAACCTTACCCAATCATCTAGAGCAACAGCTTAACCGACCGGTCAGCGCCTTATCTGGTGGACAACGTCAAACCCTTAACTTCTTGATGGCAACTATTCAAAAACCTGAATTGCTACTATTAGATGAACATACATCTGCCCTAGATGCCGTTTCAAGCCAGGCACTGATGGCTTTTACAGATCAAACCATTCAGGATAATCAACTCACCTGTTTGATGATTACTCATGATTTGGAAGATGCCTTGCGTTATGGCAACCGCCTTTTAGTGTTAAAAGCCGGTCAATTAATTGCTGATTTTAATGCGGTGGAAAAACAACAACTAACAACTGAAAAACTCCTTAATTATCTTAATGCCTAAAAAATAACAAGCGTTCCTAGTTCTGAATCATGTTCAGAATATGGGATACTTGTTATTTTATTTTGTCACAATACCAGTAATTAGTTCAGTCCGTTGATAAAAGAAGCGAAACGCTTGTAATCGATTTCAACGTGTGCTAAATTATATGTCATAAGGTTGTGCGCAACCTAAATCGTTAATTCACTTAAAGGAGTTCTTTTACTATGACTGGTACAAATACTGAAATGCAAAAAACTATTCCAGCAAGCGTTGCAATGCTTCGCGTTCTTGAATCTTGGGGAGTTGACCATGTTTTTGGTTATCCTGGTGGCTCATTTAATTCAACAATGCGTGCATTAACGGTTGAACAAGACCGACTTAAATATATCCAAGTACGTCATGAACAAGTTGGTGCACTTGCTGCCGCTGCTGATGCTAAATTAACGGGTAAAATTGGGGTTGCTTTTGGTTCTGCTGGTCCTGGTGCAACAAATCTTTTGACAGGCTTATACGATGCTAAAGAAGATCACGCCCCTGTTTTAGCATTAGTTGGTCAAGTTCCAAATACAAATATGAACTACAACTACTTCCAAGAATTTAATGAAAATCCAATGTTTGATGACGTTTCCGTTTATAACCGCCTCGTTATGACGCCAGAAAGTCTACCATATGTTGTTGATAAGGCTATTCGTGAAGCATACAAACACAAGGGTGTTGCAGTTGTTATTATTCCTAATAACTTTGGTTACGTTGAAATTCCAGACACACCATACAGCTCAAGCTCACCAACAGATCGTAAACAAGTTGCCGGTCCTGTTGCTACTGATGAAGAAGTTGACCAATTCTTAGCAATGGTCAAAGATGCCAAACGGCCTGTGATCCACGTCGGTCGTGGGATTAAAGATGGCGGCGACAAACTCGTTGAATTATCGAAGAAATTACAAATTCCAATCGTCATGACTGGTCTTGCAAAAGGCTTAGTACCTGATAGTTATGAAGGTAACTTAGGCATGGCTAACCGGGCTGCTTCAAAAGCTGCCGATGAAATCATGGCCGTTAGTGATCTTGTGATTGCCATCGGTGCCGACTTCCCATTTGCTAACTTAATTTACCGGACACACGACTTTAAATTCGTTCAAATCGATAATGACGAAGCACAATTTGGCCGTCACCATTTCTTAGATTTTGGTATCTGGTCAGATGCAACTACTTTTGTTGAAAAAGTGGTTGCCCGTAGTCAAGCTGCTGCACCAAGTCCATTCTTCAAGGCTGCCGTTGCTGATATGAAGAACTGGCAAGCTTATCTTGATGCCTTAACAAATCGGCCATCTGATCCACTTGAATTTGAACCAATCTATAAAGAAATCAATCGGATTGCTGACCCAGATGCTGTCTTTTCAATTGATGTTGGTGATAATATCATCAATAGTTTCCGCCACTTGCACTTAACACCGAAGAATAAATGGGTCATTTCAGCCCTCTTTGCTTCAATGGGGTCAGGCGTGCCTGGTGCCTTAGCTGGTCAACTCAGCTACCCAGATCGTCAAGTCTTCAATATTGCTGGTGATGGTGCCTTTTCAATGGTGATGCAAGATTTAATCACCGAAAAGAAATACCGATTACCAATCATCAATATCATCACTTCTAATGCTTCATTAAACTTCATTAAGAGTGAACAAGATGATTTACCAATGGATTATTCAGGAATCTTTATCGAAGATCAAGACTTCGCGATGATTGCCCAAGCAATGGGCGTTGAATCAATCACCGTTCGTTCTTCTAAAGAATTACCTGCCGCTTTTGACAAAGCTCTTGAAGTCACAAAAGCAGGTCGCCCATTCTTAATCGATGCCAAGATTACTGACAAACGTAGTATTCCTGTTGAAGAATTAGAATTAACCATCAAAGATGGCAAGCTTACAGAATCAATTAGCGCAAGCTATGATGCTTCTCGTCCTGCCGGCAAAGAATACAGCGTTACTGATTTCTTCGCTGAATATGATGGCCAATCACTTAAAACGTTGCCAGAATTATTCGCAGAAAATGGCGTTGAACTCTAATATTTTCAAATAAAAAAGCATCCTAACACATATTAGGATGCTTTTTTGATGCTTTAATTTTCAGCAATCGTTTCTTTTGGATGGAACCAAACAACATTCTTATCGAAGAATGATACTAAATCGTTTGATAAGTACAAGATGTAGGTGAAGAAGAGTACCCAGTTAGAACCGCCTTGCATCGCTGTGATGCCCCATAACGTAATCGAAACAATACTTTGAATAAACCAGAAGTAGTAACTTTCTTTAAAACGTAACGTTGTCAATAACGCACCAGTAAAGCCAACCGAAGCGGCAACACTATCAATCAACGGCCGTGGGCTATCTGTCATATTACTTTCCCAGAGATATAACAACCCTACTGAAGCAGCGAAGAATAATAACGTCAGTACCCAGTTACGAAGACCCTTACCGCGACTCGCAAGACCACGGACTTTTTTATCGACATTTTGTGCCCAATCTGGCATCAATAAGACCGGAATATCTAACATAATAATGTAGACTGTTTGTAATAACATATCATTATAGTTTTTAGCGTTGTAAGCCACAATAATGTAGATTAACGCAGAAATAATCCCAAAAACACCATTTAAGGGTTTGGTATTAGTGATACTAATCGTACATGTAAAACCTAACATGCCCGCAAACATCGTTAAGATTGAAACACTGTTAATTGGTCCACCTGAAACTGTGGCAGCTAAAATAAAACCCAAACCAAACATTAATAAGCCATAACTGGCTGTTGTCCAGCCCTTCATTTGTTGGATATACCACTTTGGATTAAATACACTGGCGATTGCACGACTATCTTGCATTGATCAAAAACCCTCTTTATATCAAATTAGTTATTTATTCAGATCGTCAACACCATTTTCTATATCTTGGTGCCTTCGAAGAATTAACAACACTATATATAGTACACGCAGACTTTTTAAATTTAAACTCTTGTATTTAATTCAAAATATGGTAGCTCTCAAATCGTAATTTTTAGAATGCTTGGTAGTACGCCAATGCAAGCGCTGAACTAGTCCAATTAAAAAAAGATAGTTGTCCACCTTATCAATTCGCTCAAAAAAAGTGTCGCTCAATTTAATTTGAACGACACTTTTTAAATACTTTTTAAGCCCGGTAAATTGTTTTAGCGGCGTTCATTGCCGACCAAGCTTTTGGCCAACCCACATAAAAGGCCAGATGCGTGATAACTTCGACAATTTCTGCCTCGGTAATGCCGTTTTCCTTGCCAATTTTTAGATGTGCTGGTAACTGTTCGAAATTACCACCAGAAATTAATGCACTAATTGTAATTAAACTCCGTTGATGCGCTGGTAGTTCTGCTTCTCGTGACCAGACTTGTCCAAATAAAACATCATCATTTAATTCAGCGAACTTAGGTGCAAAATCACCTAATAAATCGCGACCTGCCGTTTGTTTTTTTGCCATTTTAAAACCTCCTTTTAATTTGTTAATACGTCATAATCAGCATCAGAAACAGCCTCTAGCCATTCAGGTGTTCCAGCTGTGATTGCGATGTGGCTAAACCAACTGTCCTTAGTGGCACCATGCCAATGTTTAATCCCGTCTTTAGTGACAATCACATCACCCGGCACCAAATGTTGTGCTGCTTTCCCGGCTTCTTGGTACCAGCCTTCACCACCAGTGACTAACAAAATTTGATAACCATCATGATGAATGTGCCAGTTATTGCGACAACCTGGTTCAAACGTGACATTGCCAACATTAGCATTCACATCTGGTTCGTTAACCAACATTGATAAATAGCTTTGCCCAACAAAAAAATCTTGGTAAGCCACATTCGGTTCCCCTACTGTAAATAATTGTTCTGTTTTTAATCGTTCATTTTTAACCATTTCAATAACCTCACTTTATTATGATTCGAATCTCTGTAAATAGGTTTCAAAGCTTTCTAATTGATCTATCGACTGGTCTAATTTGCCATCATACCAGTCTATTTTACGGCCCATTATCACCAAGTTCGCTTGTAGCTCAGCGACTTCGGCTTCAGCGCGTGCTTTAACCTGCTGCAATAGCGCCTTGCGCGCCTCAATTGTAGAATCTCCTTGTGCCCGTAGTTCAACATAGTTCTGTAATTCGGTAATCCGCATCCCCGTCCCTTTTAGATGGAGGACAAAACCGACCCATTTAACATCCTCTAACGTGTAATAGCGTAAACCGGCTGCGTCCCGTTGTGGTTTGATTAAACCTTGTTCCTCGTAATAGCGCAACGTATACGTTGATAATCCTACTAGCGCTGCAAATTCACCAATCTTATAATGTTTTTCTGCCAAAATAGACGCCTCCTTTTAATAAACCGGTCGATCACCGTCCGTATTAGGCTGATTAATCCCCCAACTTGCGCGAATACCAAGGGTTGGTTGATCAATTAGGTCTACCACCACCTTGGCGATACTCTGTCGTGAAATGATCGTCCCTTTAAATGGTGTCCCTTTTTCCGTTAATTCATAATCAACAATCGGTTCATCGGTCATATAAGCACACCGTAAAATCGTGTAGTCTAATGGCGATTGTTCAACGATTGCTGCCGCTCTACGTGTATCTTCCATGACATCGTGACCCACAGCACGTTCATTCCACGCACCAAATTCTCCCGGCACTTCATGATAAAGACCTAGCCCACTGATATAAATCAACCGTTTAACACCGGTCGCTGTCATTGCTTTGACGGCAGTCTTCATTAAAGGTTCAAATTCGCCACCTAAATTAGCATAGACGATATCGATCCCCTTCAAAGCTGTCGTTAATCGCGCTTGATCCAAAACATCGCCTTCGATAATCGTCACATGCGGATTTGTTTTTAAAGCTGCCAATCGTTCAGCATTCCGCAGATATAAAACTAACTCGTGTTGCTTAGCTGCTAATAAATCTTGAATAACGAGCTGTGCGACTTGGCCTGCCGCACCCAATACTAATATTTTGCTCATGATCGTCACTCCTTCACTTCAGTAACTGTAGAATACACCTTCTAGTGGACTATAAGGCAAGCTTTAATTTAAAAAATATTTCAATTTTGCGCAATTTAAAAGTAATCGGTTGAAGTATTACAAATCGTAGTTTATAATGATTATAAAGTAATAAAGGTTATTGGAGGCTTTACTGTGACTAAAAAATTATCTCTTGCTCAAAAAATTAACGTCATGCGAGCCAGTGTGATGGGCGCCAACGACGGCATTCTTTCCGTTGCTGGTATTGTTATTGGGGTTGCCGGTGCCACTAGCGATCACTTCGCCATCTTTATCTCAGGGATTGCCGGCATGTTAGCCGGCACCATCTCGATGGCGATGGGCGAATACGTCTCTGTCAGCACACAAAAAGATGCTCAAGAAATGGCCATTTTCAACACACAACTCAATCTCAAAAGTAATTATGAATCTCAAAGCGCCTTTGTCCGTCAAAAATACATTAAAACGGGTATCGCTCCGGAATTAGCGACTAAAGCCACCCAAGAAATGATGACGGCTGACCCACTAACAACTGTTATCCGGGAAAAATACGGCTTTTTACCTAACGCCTTCACAAATCCTTATGCAGCTGCGATTGCTTCATTTATTTCATTTCCTATTGGTTCTATTTTGCCACTAGCAGCAATTACCCTATTTCCTAATCGCATTAGCGTTATCGCAACTATCATCGCGGTGATGATTGCCCTAGCTATTACTGGTTATAGCGCCGCTGCCCTTGGCAAAGCTAATCGTTCCAAAGCCATTATTCGAAACGTCGTCTCCGGTTTATTAACCATGATTGTCACTTACGCAATCGGGACATTGTTCAAACAATAAACGCTTACCTAACTGATTTTTAAAACGCACAATTATTTTTTCTCGAAAGGATCCTTTTCTATGTCGATTTCAAAAACAACTACCCCTTCAATTGAAAAGCCCCACCAAACAATGGAAGAAAAGATGAATACCTTACGGGCTGGTGTTTTAGGTTCCAATGACGGGATTTTAACCGTCGTTGGCGTACTTTTTAGTGTTGCCGCCGCCACAACTAATAATTTCACGATTTTTATCGCTGGCTTAGCAGACCTGCTAGCCTGTGCCTTTTCAATGGCCGCTGGCGAATATGCCTCCGTTAGTTCTCAAAGTGACACTGAAAAAGCCGCCGTTGCCATTGAACAACAACGCTTAATTCATGATAAGGAAGGCCAAATCAAAGAAGTGCAAGCCTTCTACGAATCAAAAGGCGTTACACCAGAAACCTCACTAGCGATTGCCAAAGATCTCATGTCGAAAAAACCTTTAGCGACCATCGTCAACGTTAAATACGATTTAGAACTCGGCCATTATATGAATCCTTGGGCAGCAGCCTTTGCTTCTCTTTTCTCCGCAGCCTTCGGTGGTGTTTTCCCATTATTTGCTATGATTATTCTCCCTGAAGCCTACAAAATGACGGGGACCATCATTGCCGTTACTGTGGCGGTTTCCATTACAGCTTATATCAGTGCTAAACTTGGTGACGGTAAGGTCAAAGTTTCGATTATTCGGAACATTCTAATCGGCCTAGTCACCATGGCTATTCACTACGGCATCGGCCAACTTTTCTAAATTTAAATAACTAAAAAAGTCTCGGGACAAAAGTGATTTTTGTGCCAAGGCTTTTTTTAATGATTAATTTTATTTATCAGAAACCAGGCAATCTTTTCATGACCGGCATCATTGGGATGCAAACTATCGAGACTAAGAGCTTCTGCTTGTTGCGCATCGGCAAAAGATAATGCCTTTTGATTAAAGAGACTGATATGCGTAATTCCTAGCAATTCAGTGACTTGAACAATTGCCTTTTCGTAATCGGCTTGTCGATAACCACTTTGATTGATGGCTGGGAAAAAATCCGTTCCAATTTTGACATGCGATATAAAATAAATCGTTGCTTGCGGATAATGTTTACTAATCTGGCCAAGCATTTGCTGCAACGCGCCGTAAAAAGTCACGGTCGTTTGGTCGCCAAATTGGCCTAACGGGACATCGCGACCAAAATCATTGATACCAGCATAGATTAATAATAAATCTGTTTCAGTTGGTATCTGTTGCCAGCGATTGACCATTGGATCGTACGGTTGGGCAATCGTTGAGCCGGAAATACCGAGATTGGTGATCTTAGGAATCGCTAACCAGTCCACCAACCATTGGTAATACCATTGATGCGCATAGTGGTTTCGTTGATCGGTGATACTATCTCCTAAAACCGTTAAATGTTGATAATGTCTCACCTGTCATTCACTCCTATTACCGAATAATCTATCAATTGCCAGTTATTTCTTTGCCAATAAGCCATCGCTTGTAACGTTTTTAGCGTCTCAAGCTCAACCAAGCGGTTAGTCGTTAGACTACTTTTTTGCCTCAAAGCACTAGATAAATACCCGACATGACATAGAATGACCGGTGGCACCGTTTGATCAACTAACAGTAATTGTTGTTGAATATCAGCGGGTGTTAAGTATGGCCCTTGTTGCGCCGTGATTAATGCACCAGTCGTTTTAACCGTGCTCTTTTGCCACAAATCTTGATAAGCTGCTTGCTGTTTAAGGGGTAACTTAGTCACTTCATGACGCAGTGGCACCTGGTAGGTCTGGGCCAACTCGAGCACTACCGCATAAATGGCAGGCGTTAAAGTGGCGACAAAATGATGTGAGGTCAGATGGGTCAGTTTTAAACCGCTCGCTAAAAAGCAATCAATCTGGGCCTGAAACTCACGTCTGACCTCATTGATATCAAGTTCTTGTTCACGTGCTTGTAAGTTCGCATAGCACATCAATCGGCCAGCTGTTGTCACCAAACTTGGGATGTTTTGCGGGTCACAGATGGGTACATCCTTATCAAGTACAAGATGGAGCCCCATTCCCTGAATCCCCATTTGCTGAGCCAAGACCGCACTCGCCGCAAAATCTGGTGACGTCACTTGTGCATTGGTTGCCGAGAGCAGTCCCCGCTTTAACCCTAATATAATCGCCCGTGAAATTGGGATGGTCATCCCAAAATCATCAGATTCAACAATAATTGATTGCATATGGCACCTTATTCTGCGCTCAAATCGAACTGTCCAATGACACTGTCCGTCGTCACTGCTGCTGGTAGTGGTTCGGCTGGTGTAAACGTCGCATTGCTGCTGACGACCATGATTGTATTAGCTTTATCAGCTGCTTTTAATTGTGCCCAGTCGATTGTCACAAGTGGTTCGCCAGCTTTTACTTTAAAATCAGCTTCCACTTGCATTTCAAAAGGTGCACCTTGTAATTCAACTGTATCAATCCCCATATGAATCAAGACTTCAACACCTTGTTTCGTTTTAATCAAGATAGCATGTTTTGTTGGAAAAATTGAACTAACCACACCATCAACTGGCGCATTAATCGTATTCGTCATTTCGTCCGGCACGATGGCAAAACCATCACCAACTGCCTTACTAGCAAATACTTCGTCTGTCACTTGTTCGATTGGTAAATAGTGACCTGTAACGGGCGCTGTTAGTTGGCCCGCAGGTGCTTTTTTCATAAATTTAAACATCATTCTTATCCTCTCTTTATTCAATTTCTAGCATAACGGCTTCATATGGTCGTAATGTAATTTGGTCGGTCGTTAATTGTTGGTCTGGATAATTACTCATCATCACCGCTTTTACGGCCGCGTTAGCGCGTTGTTGCGTTTGATCTGTAAAGTTTGCGATCACACGGACTTTTTTATCACCTAACTGTCGTTGATAAGTATAAACCGCTTCATCTTCTGGTGCCAATAATTGATATTGACCTTCAATAAGGACAGGTTCAGTCTTACGTAGCGCTACTAAATGTTGGTAAAAGGCAAAGACACTATCTGGTGCTTGTGCTTTAGTTGCCACCGAATAATCATCCGCAACAACTGGTTGCAACCAAGGCGTACCAGTTGTAAAGCCGTGATTGGTAGTCATATCCCATTGCATTGGAATCCGACAATTTTCACGCGATTTTTGTTGCAGGATTTGAAGCGCTAAATCTTCACTAATCCCATCAGCTAACATTTGGTGATATGCATTAATCGATTCAGCATCTTGATATTGATCAATCGAAGTGAAATTAGCATTCTTCATCGCAATTTCTTCCCCTTGATAAATATACGGTGTGCCTTGTAACCCAAATTCAACTAATGCCAATAACTTAGCGGATTGATCACGATACTGACCATCGTCTAAGAACCGTGAAATCGCCCGTGGTTGATCGTGGTTTGACCAGAATAATGCATTCCAGCCACCACCTGCTGCCATTTCAGTTTGCCATTGACTTAAAATCCGCTTCAAATCAGACAGACGGTATTGCCCTAGCGTCCACTTTTTACCACCCGTATAATCGACTTTAACGTGGTGGAAGGTAAATGCCATCGAGAGTTCTTCACGTTCTGGGTTCGTATAACGAATTGCTTCTGAAACCGGCGTTGATGATAATTCACCAACCGTCACAAAGTTGTTAGGGCCAAAGACGCGTTCATACATTTCATGAATATATTCGTGAACGTGCGGACCGTTGGTATAAAAGTTACGGCCATCGTCACTCGGTGTCTCGAAAGTATCATTTGGAAAATCTTTATCCTTCGAGATGTTATTGATCACATCTAACCGTAAACCATCAATCCCTAAATCAGCCCAAAACTGCATCATTTGATAGATTTCTTCACGCAATTGTGGATTTCGCCAGTTTAAATCAGGCATCCGCTTCTCGTATAAATGTAAGTAATACTGATTTAGCGCGGGGACATACTCCCAAGCACTACCACTAAACTTAGATAACCAGTTATTCGGTTCATGACCATCAACTGGATCACGCCATAAATAATAATCGTGATAAGGATTGTCCTTGCCCTTCAAACTTTCTTGGAACCAACGGTGTTGATCTGAAGTATGGTTGACCACCATATCCATCATAATTTTAATCCCCCGTTGATGAGCCTCTTTCAAAAGCCGTTCAAAATCAGCTAAGTCACCAAAAATTGGATCGATTTGATAATAATCCGCAATATCATACCCATTATCCCGACCTGGTGAGACATACATCGGTGTTAACCAGATTAATTCAATCCCCAAATCTTGTAAATAATCTAAACGTTGGATAATCCCGTTGATATCACCGATACCATCACCGTTTGAATCTTGAAAACTCCGCGGATAAATTTGATAAACTGTTGCTTTTTGCCACCATTTCATATGACGATCTCTCCTATGCCGTTACTTTTTTAGTCGTACCTGGTTTTTGTGGTTTAGCCATTCCTTGCCCTTCTTGCATTTGGTCGTTATAACCCCAAACGTAAGTGACGATGAATGGCACAATTGTCGCAACCGCTGAAGCGGCAATGAAGATCCAGAGATTTGATAAATCTGCTGGGTGTTTTGGATCTAAGAATGATGCAAATCCAATCCATGAACCGGCAAAACCAAACATATTGCCATGTAATAAGCCGCTGACAAAGCCACCCGCTGCTGAACCGATTAAGCCAGAGATGAAAACCCGTTTGTATTTCAAGTTAATCCCATAAATAGCGGGTTCTGTTACCCCACAGAAAGCTGAAATTGCACCAGCAAATGATAATTCTTTTAAAGCTGTTTTCCGAGTTTTAATCGCAACTGCTAATACCGCAGCCCCTTGTGCAACCATTGTCGTACTTAAAATAGCGTTTAAATAACTGTGTCCGGAAGTGGCCACGTCGTTAGCAATAATTGGTAAAATTCCCCAGTGAAGCCCGAAGATAACGAGCACTTGATAGAAGCCGCCGATTAATAGACCGGATAACCAACCACTCTTCAAGAGTAAGAATTGAATACCAAATGCTAAGCCGTTTGATAACCAAATAATAGCTGGACCTATAATATAAAGTGTAATGGCTGCAACAACGGCGATTACAATTAGTGGTGTAAAGATAATTTGTAAGTAGCCTGGTAACCAATTCTTAACCCATTTTGTTAATCTAGCAACCAACCAAGCTGCTAAAATCATTGGGAAGATTGAATACGTGTAGTTCACCATTGGGAAGTTTAACGAACCAATCTCAAGGAGTGATTTACCGTTTAAAGCGACTAATGATGGGTGGACTAAAACGCCCCCGATAACCGCTGTTAAGACCGGATCGCCTTTTAATTTCTTAGCAGCTGTAAATCCAACTAGCATTGGTAAGAAGTAAAAGACGGAATCGCCCATCGCACTTAAAATAATGTAGAATTCACTCTTTTGACTCACTAACGCGCCTAATTGCGGCATCGTTAACATTGCTAAAACACCTTTTAAAATCCCGCCGGCAGCCAAGATTCCGACGATGGGACTCATTGCACCAGTGATGACACCAATTAATTGACTAAAAGCGTCTTTCACGTGCCCCCATGGTGTTAGGTTCTGTTTTCTTTTAGTTGTTGCGACCACTTGGGCTGTTTCATCTTCATCGGCAAAGTCTGCGCCAATTTCAGCAATCACAGCGTCATAAACGGCCGTGACCTGATTCCCAATCACAACTTGATATTGACCAGATGCTTTTTGAACATTAATAACGCCATCCAAAGCTTTGATCGTTTCTGTTTGTGCCTTTGATTCATCTTTTAAATAAAACCGAAGTCGTGTAATACAGTGAATTAAACTATCGATATTTTCTTTGCCCCCGACACCGGCAACAATTGCTTTTGCGAGTTGTGAATAATCTTTTTGTGCCATATTAAATCCTCCCTTGATTTCTTTTTATAAAAGCGCTTTCTGTTTATGGACTCATCATGCAACATGTATAGACAAGTTGTCAACGAACTTCTTAAACCGTTTTCAAATTGCACTTGCAACTTCGCCATTTAATTTATATGATGGAATTAATCAAACAATTGAGGTTTAGTCTATGTCGAAAAAATATGAAATAATCTACCGCGAACTCGTCCATAAAATTACGAACCATGTTTATCCAGCCAACTCATTCTTACCCAGCGAAAACGAACTCGCAACAGCGTATGGTACCTCACGCGAAACAGTCCGTAAAGCACTCGCTAGCCTTTTAGAAAATGGCTTCATTCATAAGATCAAAGGCAAAGGCTCTTTAGTCCTTGATTTTGATAAATACGCCTTTCCCATTTCCGGCTTGACCAGTTACCGCGAATTGGATAGTCTCTTTGAAATGCACACGCAAACAACAGTCCTACAACTCCAAAAAGCAACAGTCCCACAAGCGCCTTTTCATTTAGATCCCACAGAGATTCTGCCCGCGACCTATATTCAACGGTTACGGACCGTTGATGGTGAACCAATTGTTATCGATAACGACTACGTTCTAACCAGTGTTGTCCCAGAAATCTCACGGGTAGTCGCTCAGGATTCACTTTATCACTACTTTGAACAAGAATTGGGTCTAACTATTGGTTATGGGAATAAAGAATTCACTGTTATCCCTGCAACCGAAGAACAGTGTGCCATCTTAAAACTCGCCCCTAATAGTGCGGTCGTTAGTGTTAAAGGTATCACTCATCTTCAGGATAATACCTTAATTCAATTTACCGAATCCATTCACCGGGCTGATAAATTTAAGTTTATTGAACATGCGCGCCGCCAATCAATTTAAAACAATCATAATATAAAAGGAGGGACCGATTTTATCATCGGTCCCTCCCTTTTGATAATGCACTAACTGTTTAGTGCACCAATGCTATTTAAGAGTTGATTTAATTTTAGTCGTTGCTGTTTTTGAATCGTTCGACATTGATTTAATTGTTGTTCCACTTCCGACTCTTCAGTCAATCGCATCGCATTAACAAAATCCTTTGCAGCAGTCACATAATGCTTAATAACCATCTGTAATTGCTCATGTAATGCGACAAATTCCGTTGGCGGTTGAATACGCGCAATTTGATCAACAAATTGATCGAGGACCGTTAAATTCTGTCTGGAATAGTGATTAAGTAATTGTAAATTTTCATCTACCAATCCTTTACCCCGCATAATATTTTTACTAGTTTGCGCATATTCACTAAAAACCGTTTCGAAGACAATAAACCGTTCTAAAAACCGATTCCATTGGATCACATAAGCTTGTGCCGATAGCTGAATTGTTGGTTGTAACATTCTAATCGCCTCCTTGACTATACTTTAAAACTTATTGTTATCATAATCGTATACCACAAGGAGGCACCTTGTCAAAGATAGTGCATTTGTTCACATTTATTCAATTAAACCCGCTTTCGCCATCGTGACCCGATCAGTATTATTAACCAGATCAAAAGTGTGCCCAAACTAATCAGTTGTCCAAGCAGCAACCCCGGTGCCCGATACCGTAACTGTACCTGATTGGTGCCAAGTTTTAATGGCACTGCTAGCATGTTGGCCATTACCTTTTTAGGTTTAATCATTTGCCCGTTAACCTTAGCTTGCCAACCAGCATCATACGGAATGCTGAGATACAGTAGTTGATTAGATGCCATTGTTTTAATATCGCCAGTGACATGTCCGTTATCTTGCCATAAAGCAGTCGTCGTTAATTTTTGCTGATCAAGTTGTTTGACAGCTTGATTAAACCGTTCTTGATTGAGTGTCGCAACTTGGAAATGATTAATATTCTGCCGTTTAGGGCTAATCACAGTTAATCGTAGCGGTTGCCCTTTATGCGAGTCCTCAAGCGGGATAATTGCAGCACTCGTCACTCTAATCGGCGTTTTCTTCTTACGACCGTTAACAAATAATTTAATTCGCGCTAAATTTTGATGTGGTAAATATAAATACGTAGGACCTTGCGTATCTCTTGGAATTTCTAGCGTATACCGGTAGCTATGGGCCTTAATTTCTTCATGGACCATATTAACCCGATGATTTGTATAAAATGCTTGGTCAGTATTTACCATTGCTTGTAACAACCGATCCTGGTTGTCGAATGGCCGATGCTTTTTCAAAGTAACATGCGCTAATTGCCGATTAACCGCAAAACCCAATCCAAGCGTTTGATGTCGTTGAATAACCGTCTGCTGATTTTTTGGTTGTAAATCATAGCGATTGGCAAATAACAGATCCGTAATCGCTGTATGTCCGACCCCATTAATTCGCCGGACGTTCTTACTGTAAAAACCAAGGTCCACCAGCATACTGCGCATTTGTTCGTCCAAAGTTGATGAGTAATTATTTAACGTATATTGGCCAAATAACAAGGCATCGTTGTAGCCATAATAAGGTTCGCGATACGCCGATTTTAATAAGATCGACTGGTTATTGACCCGATAAAAATCATTATCTTTTTCACTGAGTTGTTCATACAGTGCAGCTTGGCGTTGATATTGTTGCGCATATTGTTTTTGATAACCCAATGGTATTTTATGCGTCATTAATTGAAAATTAGTGACTAACTCGCCAAATGATACCAAAACAACGCCTGTTATCAGTATTTTTTGATAGTGACGGTTTGTTTGACCCCAATAATAAAATAATAACCCGAGAAATATTGTATAGCCACTTAATAATATCCATGATTGTGCTGTAACTTGCGGATAACTCTGATTACCGTGTAATCTCAATTGACCAATCACCAATAAACCACTCACTAAGGCAATGGCCCACCCTTTAGCCTTTTTATTTTGCCCTTGTACTAGACTTGCTTCGTATGCAATTTTAATTAAGACAAACGAGAATAAGTAAGCATTCCGGTAGGGAAACCCTTCTGGCTGTTGAAACATATGCCAAATAGTATTAAACGTTGTTACCCAAAAACTAAGGGTTAAACTAATCACTAAAAAGCCATTAGCGTACTTCGCCTGTTTTCGAATTTGTGGCAACATAAAATATAAAACCGCAAACAATAATGCCAATGTGCCCACAAAAAGTGTTGGTTCGTGCGTTAATCGTTGTGTATAGCGACTACCACCGACCTGAAATTGCGTAAACACTTCCCAGCCAAATTGTGGTGTCGGGTAAAAACTGGTCATGGCAATTGTCTTTTTTCCAGTCTTTAACATGCCTAACAACGCTGGGAGGAGGATAATGGCGCTTAAGCCACCAACAATCAGTGATGACCAAATAAACTGCCAGATAACTCGTGCTTGTTGCTGTAATAAATGCCCCCACTTTTGCTGTGGTTGCCGTTGCTTAATTACAAGGCTAATCATATATAAGACGGCAAATAAGCATGTCATGTAACCCAAATAATAATTGGTTAGAATCGAAATCGTCAACGTCACAATGTAAAATGTCGGCTTCTTAACTGAAAATAAGCGTTCAAGGCCGATGACAATCAGTGGCACTAAGATTAATGCATCTAACCACATCAAATTATAAAAATTCATGGCTACAAAGCCACATAAACTATAAGCCGTTGAAAAAATCAATGCGGCATAATGATAAGTCGTTGTCCGCGTTCTCAGAAAATAACTCATTGTCACGCCCATCGTACAAATTTTAAGCGCAATCACGTAACTCACCATAACTGGTAACTGACTATTCGATCCTAAAAGTAACAATAGATTAAACGGGCTAATCAGGTAATAGGCCGCTAGTGGCACTAAATTGCCACCTAGCGATAATGAAAACGAGTAGGCACTGAAGTTAAGATGAGCGACTTGCCGCTTGAATTCAGCCAAAAATGGCATGTACTGTGTCCCTAAATCACTAAACAATAAATTGTGATTACCAAAAGGCACTAGCCCCATGATGGCAAAGCCGATCAAGACCAATACTAACGGCAATCCGAAACTGAGTCCGTAATAACTGATCGCCTGTTTATGTTTTGTTTGCATCAAAATTCAACCCTCTCTTGTTTGAAGCACAAACTAAGCATAGCATGCTGCTGAGCTAAAACACCACCAAACAACTACGCTCACTTTGATAGCACAGTTATTAAACAAAAAAACAGACTACTACCTGTCATTAAGGTATCAGTCTGCTTTTTGATTAATATTAAGATTATTTCATCATTCCAAGTGTCACGCCACCGACAATGACTAGTAAACAGCCAAGTGTGACATACACCATTTCTTTTTTCGTTTTACGTTCACCCAAGAGGTAGATACTACCAATTGTTGAAATGATAATCCCACATTGTGAAAGTGAATAACTGATGGCAAGACCGATATCTGACATTGAAATCAACATGAACAAGTTTCCTAAGCCCCATAATAGACCTGTTACAATGTTCAAACCTGTTTTCTTATCAAAGACTGCTTTACCAATACCAACGCCAGCAAAGATAGCAGCGCCGATAAACATCCCAATCGCTTGTGGTAAGACGATTGTTGTTGCACTAATTCCTGACCAGTTAACAATGATTGTGTAACCACCATAACCGATTGTTGAAAGAATCAAAGCCCGGAAGCCACGTGCAAATTGTGTATCTTCTTTAGCAGCTAAGCTACTCTTAGGATCTTTCATTGATGTTAACGTTGCACCAGCGATTAAGATCACTAATGCTGTAATCCCGAAGATATAATCATGGGTTGTTTTCCATTCGTGGAATAACAAAGCGCCCGCTAAAGTGTTTACAATCAATTGCATCCCTGTTGATAATGGGACGGTTTTTGAAACACCCATTGCTTGCATTGATTGGAATTGTTGCCCTTGACCAATGCTCCAGAATAATCCGGAAATGACACCGATTACCATGATGAATAAATCGATTTTAGGTTGAATAACCAAAAAGGTACCGATTCCAAAAACCAACGCACCAATCGTCATCCCAAAAGTTTGTTGATAAGCGTTACCACCTAATTTACCACTTACCAATCCGATACTACCCCAGGCAAGTGCTGGGATTAATGCAATTAAAATAGCCATTTTTAAATTCCTCTTCTTCTCTAAAGTACAAGAATCCATTATACAGACAAACGCAATCGATTTCTAGAGGGAAAACGGCACCATTAAGCGCCTTCCAAAATGGTCTGTTTATGAAAAAACGATTGCACCAATCATGTTAACGGTTACCGTTTTTTTGCGTATAGGTTGAATTTTTTTACTTTTTTTAGTAAACCCGCTAATCTTTTTTAGTAAACCCATTAACCTATTGTTTTGACGTAATTAAAAAGGTATCAAAGACCAATCATTCGTCTTTGACACCCACAATTTAATGTTTTAAAATTCGGTAGCCCTTGTACAAAGTCACCCCGATAATCGCGCCAAGTGTATTGAAGATTAAATCATCAATATCGGCCATTCCTGTTCCTAAAATAAACTGGGCGGTTTCAATCCCAAATGAAAATAGTGCGCCTTCAATAATCGTTAATAGCCAGGTCCCTTTTCGATCTGTTAATGAACCACGCAACCACCCAAACGGCACGAACCACAGAATATTACCATAGAAGTTATACCAGTAATCTAATTGTGCCGGCGCATTCCGTAACTTAAACGTCTCGACAAACGGCGTTAAGTTAATTTGGGTTAGAGAGCGGTTGACATATAGGTGCATCTGCCAAGGATAATAAATATGGCGTAAAACCGTTAACGATAATAGTAGACATAAATAGAAGACAAATATAAAAAGTTTCAATTCATACTTAAATTGAATCCGACGTTTTTTAAGGCCTAAATACAATAAACGCAGTCCGATAAAAATAAAACAATACAAAATTGTCTTATCCAAACTCTCTACCGTTAATTTAATCAAGGGCAGATGATTATATTTTGTCCCCCAAGGAAGGATGATGTTGTTATAAAGACCACCTAGAAATAACAAATGATAACCCCACTTATCTGATTGATTTAAGCTATTACGTCATACGTCTATTATATACACTTTGACGACTAAATGACATATGCCACCCTCCTAACTAAAGTGAATCTTAAACTTCTAATCAAGATACATCTAGTGTTGGAGGAGAGATTTAACGAGCTATGCTATAATGGTGTGATTAGTTACCAATACAACGTGTCATAAGGAGCCATTTAATGAAAGTTTTATTGTATTTTGAAAGTCAAAAACTACTCGCTAAATCAGGAATCGGCCGCGCACTAGATCATCAAAAGCGTGCGCTAACTGCCATGGGCATCGACTACACACTCGATCCTAACGATACTGATTATGATATCTTACATATTAACACATACGGTTTAAATAGCCGGCAGATGATTAAAAAGGCGCGCAAGGCTGGTAAAAAGGTGATTTACCACGCACACTCAACCGAAGAGGATTTCCGTAATTCCTTTGTCGGTTCCAATCAACTTGCCCCTTTTGTTAAACATCGCTTGGTTAGTCTCTATTCAAAGGCTGACCATCTCATCACACCTACCCTCTATTCAAAGGCGCTTTTACAAGGGTATGGCATTCAAGTACCGATTGCACCGATTTCAAACGGGATCGATCTTGCTAAGTATCAAGCAACACCAGATAAAGAACAAGCCTTTAGAGCTTATTTCAACTTGAAGCCCGATCAAAAGGTAATTATTTGTGTCGGTTTATTCTTCCAACGTAAAGGCTTGCTAGATTTTGTTGAAATTGCTAAGCAATTACCCGAATATACCTTCATTTGGTTTGGTGATGTGCCGATGTACAGTATTCCACGCAACATTCGCCTGATTGTTAAAAAGGACCATCCTGCAAATGTGCGCTTCCCCGGTTATATCAAAGGTGACATTATCGAAGGCGCTTATGCTAACGCTGATTTATTCTTTTTCCCTTCTTATGAAGAAACAGAAGGGATCGTTGTGCTAGAAGCCCTTGCCAGTCATCAAAAAGTCTTGGTGCGCGATATTCCAGTCTACCACGGCTGGCTCAAAGATCAACAAAATTGCTACATGGGTACCGATAATACGCAATTTAAGCGATTGATTCAAGACATCGTCGAACAACGCGTCCCCGACTTAACTGAAGCGGGTTATCAAACTGCTGAATCGAAACAGATTACCGCAATTGGCCACGAATTAGCGGCCGTCTACCAACATGTCTTAACCCCTGATGAATCAAATCCAACCTACACGCAAATCATGCAGCACACTTTAAAACTTTAAGTTTCCGTTTAAATCATGTCATGCACTTTGCGCTGTCTTCATTTGGGCGGTAAAATGAGTCAATGACGCGCTTTAGATTGATTTTGAAAGGATGTCATATTTCTTGAAACTCACAAAAATAAAACAATTTATGGCCTCTAAGCTTGGCTTTTTAAGCCTATTAGTCTTTTTATTTTGGGTTAAAACCCTTTTTGGTTATTTCACCGATTTCAACCTCGCAGCTAGCGATTCGCTCCAAATGGCCATTTTAATCTTCAATCCGCTCGCAACTACCTTGCTTGTCTTGGGGATTTTATTGTACATTAAGCAACCGATTATCAGTTATTGGACCGGGCTGGTGATTTACACGGCCAACACGGCCCTTTTGTACTTTAATGTCATCTATTACCGGCAATTCACCGATTACATGACAATTAACACGATCCTCGGTTATTCAAAAGTTTCCGCGGGCCTCAGTAAAAGTTCGCTAGCCCTAATGAACTGGCACGATGCACTCTACTGGCTAGACATTATCATCTTGGCCGTTTTAATCCTATTAAAGGTCATTAAAATTGATCACCGCCAATTCCCTAAAAGGTGGGCATTTAGTATTACATCCCTAGCCGTTTTATTATTCGGTGTTAATCTTGGTCTGAGTGAAATCAGCCGGCCACAAATTCTCTCACGGACTTTCGATCGAAACTATATTGTTAAATACCTCGGTATTGATACTTTTACCGTCTACGATGCCGTTAAAACCACCCAGAATAATCAAGTCCGGGCCCAAGCCGAAAGTTACGACTTAGATCCTGTCTTAGACTTCACTAAACAACACTACGCCGCACCCAATGCCGATTATTTCGGCGCTGCTAAAGGTAAAAACGTGATCGTCATTCATCTTGAGAGTTTCCAACAATTCTTAATCGATTTCAAGTTTGAAGGTCAAGAAGTCACACCATTTTTAAACAGTCTCTATCACAACCAAAATACGCTAGCCTTTTCCAACTTCTTTAATCAAGTTGGCCAAGGTAAAACCAGTGATGCAGAAAACATGCTTGAAACTGGCGTGTATGGCTTACCACAGGGTTCCGTCTTTACAACACTTGGTTCCGACAACACCTTCCAAGCAGCCCCTTCAATTCTTAAACAAAATGGCGATTATACCAGCGCTGTTTTCCACGGGAATGTTGGGACGTTCTGGAACCGGAATAACGTTTATAAAAACTTTGGTTACAACTATTTCTTTGATTCTAGCTATTTTAATACAAGTCCTGATAACGTCTTACAATACGGTCTCAAAGATAAACTCCTCTTTGGCCAATCGATTAAATATTTAGAACAACTACAACAACCGTTCTATTCCAAATTTATTACCGTTACTAACCATTTCCCATTCCCACTTCCTAAGACAGATGGTGATTTCCCACGGGCAACAACCGAAAATTCCGCTGTTAATAACTACTTCGCAACCGCTCATTATCTCGATCAGTCACTCGCTGAATTTTTCAATTATTTGAAGAGTTCTGGTCTCTATGATAAATCGATGATTGTGCTATATGGGGATCATTACGGCCTCTCAAATTCCGATAATAAAGCTTTATCTGGCGTTTTAGGCCGTGATTATGACACTTGGACCGATAACGATAACGCCCAATTACAACGGGTTCCTTACATGATTCACATGCCTGGTTTAAAAGGTGGTATTCAAACCCAATATGGTGGCGAAATTGATGCCTTACCAACCATGTTGCATCTATTAGGGATCAATAGCCAAAATTACGTTCAATTTGGGACAGACTTACTTTCCAAGCAACACGATCAAGTTGTCGCCTTCCGAAATCATAACTTCGTGACGCCAGAATATACCGTCCTCGATGGTACCATCTATCAAAATCAAGATGGTACGGAAGTCACCCAACCAACAGCTAAATTGCAAAAGCAAGTCGCAAAATGGCAAAAGCAGGTCAATCATGAACTTAGCCTTTCTGACTCAGTTAACGAGAAAAACCTCTTACGCTTTTACACACCAACTGGTTTCAAACCGGTTGATCCTGCCGATTATAATTATCAAACCGGCTATCAACAACTCGTTGATATTGAAAATAAACTAGGCACTAAATCAACAAGTGTCCTTTCCCAAAACAAAGGCAAATCAACAGTCCCATTATTTAAAACAGATGCCCCCGAGTTAGCAGATGATCAATCTAGTTTAACTGAAGTCCCTAAAAGCAAAGCACTAAAAGATAGTGCAGCTACCTCGTCAAGTAGTAGCTCGGAATCCGGTCAATCAACATCAGAATAGTCCCAAATAAAAAGTGCCATTCCGAATTTGGAATGACACTTTTTTGTATTTAACGCGTTAATACTTGTTTCTTAAAGCTCTCAAAAACAGATTCTTGTACCGTTGTAAAGATGATAATTAGTTCGTTATCGGCCGCAATCTTGCGGACGTCGTTTAATAACTGACGCGCATCTCGAGGGGCTAGTTGATCTAAATAACGCGCTAAGACGAAGACCTGTTGCCGATTTGCTAAACCACGAATAAATTGAATCCAAAACTGATCGATTGGTTTCAACGCACTTCCTTGTGTCGTCCGCACTTTTTTGACATATTGATCAGTCAAGATGCTAATGACTGACTGATCAGCATCCTTAGGTAACAATAGATTATCCCACCCCGATAAGAACGGTAGGATCTTTGGTTGCGCATAATCAATCGTAAAGGGCTGATTAGGGAGTTGTAATGCTGTCTTCAACAACTCTGGTTGACTGAAATAAATCTGCCCGACTTCTAATGGTTGTTTGTTCAACATACCGACTCACCTCTTAAATATTTTTTCTTAAAACGACTGACTTGTAACCCACCAATCATTAAAATCGGTGCGGCTAAGCTAATGATTGCTTGCCATAATTGCCCCAAAATTTGATTGGTTAATGTTTGTTTGACACTATTGTGCAGTGTCGGATTCAAAAGAGAATGACTACTAAAATCTGTCAAATGATTTTTAAAGAGTGGGTTGAGCGTTTTAGGTGCTTTTTGCATTGCTTGCAGTGGTCGATGCCAATAATGGTTGATCGCTTCTAATCCTCGCCAGAACGGCTGATTAGCAACTAACAACAAAAGGCTGATCGTTACGACAGCAAAAAATAGTAAGCAAAGCGCCGTTAAGCCGTAATACAACGTCACTTTCGTTCGTGTCCAATTGGCACTAAAAAAGGTTTCGATATCACGCGCCAAAATTTTAAACGCCAACCAACTAATGATTACTGTGGCGATGATCCCGACAATCATTAGTAATAGATACGCAGTTTGATACCGCTCTAAGACTGTCTGGTTAGAATGGAGCAACGTCTTTAACGGATGATCCGCTGCAAACTTTTCTTCAGCTGTAAAATTAGCTAACTGACTCTTGAGTTGGGTTAAGTTATGTCGTTCTAACCGAATCAAGCCCAAAATAATTGTCGCCAGGCCTAAAAATAAACAGTCCAATAAATAAATCGCTAGCGACTGCCGCCAATAATAATGAATATTGGCCGGAATCGATTTTAAGAAAAACATTAACTCACCCCCTTATAGAAACAGTGTAAAGCTAAAGTGTGAAAAATATATGAACTATCTGGTAAAAAATAAAAAAGCCAGCATAAAATAATTTTATACTGACTTTCATAACGATTTAAATCACTTTTTTAGTTTGTAGTTGAACAGCTACCCTATAAAAAAGCGCTGTGATCAACATGGCGATAAAGGTTGCCCCTGTATAGGCGTGCACAATTGCGAATTGATTTAAGATTAAATAACTGATAACGCCAATCACCCAACTGAATAATGCCGTTAGATGATAGCCCTTCGTATACCAGTATGGCCCAGCAATCGTATTAAGCGCGTCTACTTGATAGTGTCGGCGTCTAATCCAGAAGTAATCCACTAGGAAAATGGCAATCTCTGGTCCTAAGAACATTCCAATACTGTCTAAGAAGGTTTCAAAGGTGGTCAAAAATGACGCGACATAAACTGGAATAAAGGTGACGACCGTTGCCAACAAGGTAACACACCAGAGTGCTGGCGTTAACTTAAGCTTTGGAAAAATATTAGTGAGCGCTGAACCAGCAGCCATTAAATTAACAGCATTCGCGGTTGTACTGGTAATTACAATCACCAACAAGGCTAAAACGCCGAGTCCTAATTTAGCGGCAATCGTACTTGGATCAGCGTTATTAGGATCAAAATGATTCAACGTAATCGCGGTCGCAATTGTCGCCGTCAAACCGATGAAGGCAAACCAGAATAAGCCGATATTAGCCCCTAGGAATGAATAAACAGTTGCGGCCTTCTTACGCTTGGCAAAACGACTAAAGTCAGCAGCTGCTGTGACCCACGCTAAATTAAAGGCGGCTAAAATATCGATTGCTCGACCGGCTTCAAGACGAAACTTGGCAGCTGGACGCCAAGCCACCAGATCCTTGAACGGTACCATTTTGAAAACAATGATTGATTCCCATGTCACTAAGATAATCACGAGTACAATCCCAATCCGTTCGATCCAACGAACTGATTTTTCACCTAACGAAATACTGATAAGATGCAAGATAGACATGATGATGATCCCAACAACCAAGCTCAAGCGATTCGTAGCGGCATCATTGCCCGACCAACCCATAATTTCTTTCAAAATAAAGCTCACAGAAGTCGCCGCAATATAGGTATTAACAGCTGCCCAACCGATGAATTGCACGACGTTAATGAGTGATGGTAAGACTGAACCTTTAACGCCAAACGAAGCACGCGTTAAACCCATTGCACCCACACCAGTTTGATAGCCCATATAAGAAGCAAGTGCTAATAAGACATAGGATAAACAGCCGATGGCAATCAACAGTGTAGAGCCTTGAATAAGACCAGTTGCGGCAATAATACCGCCGATGTACCACGTCCCATTATTAGCGTTGGCACCTATCCAGGTCGCAAATAAATCCCAATCACCCATCGTTCTTTCAGACTTAGCGACTGAGTGAATCGTATGTTGTTTTGCCATTTTCTCTCCTCCAACTTCGACCATCACAAACAAAAAAGGCCCACTCCAAAACAGAGCGAGGCCATTAAATCCCGATAGTCGCTCCTTTGTCAGCCTCTCTGGACTGCACTTAAAAGGAATTATATTTATAAGCATTGTATTAAACCTACTTGCCAAAGTCAACCCAGTATTGTTATACTCACTATTAAAAAATAGCGAGGATGGATTCAGATGCTTATTCAAAACGTTCATATCGAGAACCAGACAGCTTTAAAATCAATTAGAATTGAAAATGGTCTTATAACAGCAATTGAATCACATCTTGAGCCCCAACAAAACGAAAAAATAATTGACGGCCAACAACAATTAGCGCTCCCACCGTTTGTTGACCCCCACGTTCATCTCGATTCAACACTAACTGCCGGACAACCAGAATGGAATGAATCTGGCACACTTTTTGATGGTATTCGAATCTGGTCCGAGCGTAAGAAAACACTGACACACCAAGATGTTAAAGACCGAGCCCTCAAAGCCCTTAAAATGCAGGCTAGTCATGGGGTCCAGTTTGTTCGCTCACACGTTGACGTCACTGATCCTGAACTAGTCGCCCTTAAAGCACTGATTGAGGTCCGCGAAGAAGTGAAAGACTGGATGACATTGCAACTTGTTGCCTTCCCACAAGAAGGGATTCTCTCCTTTCCAAATGGTAAGGCGCTAATGACTAAGGCCGCTCAACTAGGGGTGGACGCCATTGGTGCAATTCCCCATTTCGAATTCAATCGAGAATATGCTGTTGAATCCTTGAAATTTGCCTTTGAACTAGCCCAAGAATATGATCTACTATTCGATGCCCATACTGATGAAATCGATGATCCTAATTCACGGAGCCTCGAAACAATCGCTACACTCGCCTTAGAAACTGGCATGAAAGATAAGGTAACAGCCTCGCATACAACAGCAATGGGCTGTTACAATGATGCTTACATGTATAAGCTAATGCGCTTATTAAAAATGGCCGATCTTAATTTTATCGCTAACCCCTTGGTCAACTTATTCTTGGGGGGGCGTTTTGATACCTATCCCAAACGCCGCGGTCTCACCCGGGTCAAGGAATTAACAGCTAACGGATTGAATGTTGCGTTTGGTGAAGATGACATTCAAGACCCTTGGTACCCTATGGGCGATGGTAACATGTTAGACGTCCTCCATGCTGGTTTACACGCAACTCAAATGATGGGTTATACAGAAATCATGAATGCTTACCGCTTCATTACCCACAATGGCGCTCGGGCAATGCACGTGACTGACCAATACGGCCTTGAAGTTGGGAAACCCGCCCACTTAATCTTAATGGCTAGTGATAATTTCTATAATGCACTTAATCAACGAGCCGCTGTTACGCTATCAATCCACGCTGGTCGTATCATTAGTGAAACACAACCGGCTACCACTCAGTTATTTATTTAAAAGCTAAAAAAACGCAACCTTATAGGTTGCGTTTTTTGTTTGCGTATTTATTAATTAGCATCAGTTGTAACTGTTTCGTCTGGGAAAGTTAATGTAAAGGTTGTCCCTTGATCCGGTTCACTTTGAACCTCGATAGTCCCATGATGTAATTGGACCAATTGATGAACAATTGCTAGGCCCAAGCCAGATTCCCCGTATTTTGTATTCTTCCGAGAAGGATCAGCCTTATAGTATCGTTCCCAAATATTCTTAACTTGCTCAAGGGTCATCCCAATCCCAGTATCACTAACCGTCAGAATGGTTTCGTGGAACCCAGCTTCTGCAGTAACCATAATCTGTCCGTTATTGGTAAATTGGATGGCATTTTGCATGATATTAAACATGACCTGAACAAAGCGGTCATAGTCGGCATAGATAGCCACTTCTTCTTGTGCTTCAAGCACAATGGTGTCACCGGCATCCGCCGCTTTTTTCTGAAGTTGTTCTTGAATGTTTTGCAACGCTTCTACCGCATTAAATGTTTGTTGATTCAATTTAATTTGGTTTGTTCGAATCTTTTCATAATCCAAGTTCTCATTAACCAAGCGAATTAAGCGATTCGTTTCGTTTTGCATTAATGAAATACTCTTTTCTCGCATTTCTTCTGGGATGGCATCGTAGGCTAAGCCTTCCAATAGCCCTTTCACCGTCGTTAATGGCGTTCGCATTTCGTGTGCAGCATCGGCCATAAATTGACGACGGCGATCTTCTTGCCGCTTAATTTCGGCCTCAGATTCATTAAGCGAGTGGACCATTTCGTTAAAGTCGGTCGCCAAATCATCCAATTCATCCTTACCAGGGTTATCGATATGAACATCAAAATCCCCTTCGGCAACCAGATGCGTTGCATTTCGTAAACGGCTAATCCGATAAATCTGGTAGCGCGCTAGGACGTAACTGAGTAAAATGCCACCAATCGTCGAAAGTAAGAAGGCAATCAATAAATTCTTGCGCATCGTCACTAAGCCCGACTTAACGTTTTTAATGGAGGAACCAACCCCAATAACATAAATCAGCTTATCATTATAGAAAACCGGTTTAAAAACAACCAGTTGATCTTGATCATTATTAAATTGCCGGGAGTCCTTGCTCATACTGAGTCGTTGGACCTGCCCCTTCTTCAGGTATTTCCAATACTTTTTCTTAACAGAAACGTTCGAATTAGGCGCTGGGTAAACCATTTCATTTTGCGCATTAAAGAAATTAAAACTAACCCGTTGTTGCGACAGGATGGCTTGGCTATCATCAATAAACTGCTTGGATAGTGTTGCCTGTGAGCCCTGTTTGAATGCTTCACGTTCAATAACTGATGCGTAACCTTCCAACTGATCCCACGTATTATTATAAGCCGTCTTCGTTGAATACTGCGTAAACGCAATTCCAACGATCACGATGGTCGTCATAATAACCCCAAAAAAGGCTAGCATCCACTGATAGATCAGTTTCATTAGTGTTTATTGACCGCTGAATCATCAAATTTGTAGCCGACACCCCAGACCGTCTGGATCACTTGGGGACCAACCTTTTCGATCTTTTGACGGAGTTTTTTAATATGGGCATCGACTGTTCGTTCATCACCAAAATATTGGTAATCCCAAACAAGTTCTAATAACTGTTCACGTGAGAAAACTTGGCGTGGATTCTTCGCTAAAGTCTTCAATAAATCAAATTCTTTGGGCGTAAGATCTAAAATCGGTTCGTCCATTAAATAGGCCTCGCGTGTCTTAGAGCTCATCTTGAAGTGATCTGTTTGTACATCGTAATCGGAGTTATCTACTTCTTCAACTTGTGCGTCTTCCGCGCCAACTTGTTCATCAACTAACTCAGCACGGCGATGAAGCGCCTTAATCCGGGCAATCAATGTAATTGGGCTAAAAGGTTTCGTCACATAATCATCCGCACCCAATTCGAGCCCCAAGACTTGATCACTCTCTGAATCGCGAGCCGTTAACATAATAATCGGCACCACTTTAGATTGCTCCCGAATTTTTTGGGCGACCTGCATCCCATCCATTCCTGGTAAATTCAAATCTAACGTAATAATATCCCAACTATCAGGATCAACACTAAATTGTTCCACCGCTTCATTACCATCATACGCAAAGTGGGCATCCCACGCTTCTTTTTGAAAGAACATACCCATCATTTCAGAGACAGACTTATTATCTTCAACCATTAATATTTTCATTAGAATTCCTTCTCTTTTGTGTGATTATATTCTTATTATACAGTATCTTAACCAATGGCGGATGAATTAAATATGAAGAAGCTATGAAATTTACCACGTTGAATTGACGAATCTTGACACGCTTGTTAAAATTAATTTATAATTTAAGTGATTTATACGCAAGTCAAAAATTAATTTCTAACGCTCAACTAGTCTTTTATAAAATTAAATCTCCTGTAAGCTAGGGCTTAACCAATTGGTTAGGCCCTTTTTTTATGGCCAATCGGATTAGAGGAGGTGGTCAACTTGATCGAACACGAAGCACTTTTTTTCAAAAACCTGAAGATTCTTCAAGATTTGAAGTTCATGATCTATGAACGAACGTCACCTGCAATCGATTTTCATTGCTTTGGTATTCTCTATCTCGAAGTTAATCAACAACAGATTGACCTCGCAGCGGAATATCAGGCTTTAAAAAGCGATCATTCATTGGGTGAAATTGCCCAAACAATCATCAATCACTATCAGTTATAGCAGTTTTACTCGGGGGAGTATTAATCAAACACATGAACAATTTAGCCATCTTGTAAACCGGAAGGACGTTTATTTGCATGCATGCTGAAACCATGCTAGCATGGAGTTTATTATGATATTAGGAGGCACTTATTTTGACCTATAAAGGACTTGTATTTTTTGATCTTGA
Source organism: Latilactobacillus sakei subsp. sakei DSM 20017 = JCM 1157 (assembly GCF_002370355.1). NCBI lineage: Bacteria > Bacillati > Bacillota > Bacilli > Lactobacillales > Lactobacillaceae > Latilactobacillus > Latilactobacillus sakei. The sequence continues at coordinate 1,224,755 of NZ_AP017929.1, read as the reverse complement.
CGGGACACTTTACAACGAACACTCTCGCGTGGACCCAGCAGTCGCCATCGCTGTTAAACAACTACGCGCCAACCATTACCTCCCAATCATTTCTACCGGCCGTTCACCACTTGAAATTCAAGAGGCATTAGCAATTACCGGAATTGACTCATTCATCGCATTAAACGGTAGTTACATTCAATTTGAAGGCCAACCGGTTTACCAAGGCACTATTCCAACTAAGACGATTGAACAAGTGGTTACAATTGCTCAAGAAGCTGGCGAAGCAGTTGCCTTTTATGATGATCAAGCCATTCGGATTACCAGTGTTACACAAGCAGCTAAAGATGCTTATGCTGAAGTCAACGCACCAGTACCAAGTGTTGATCCAGAATATTACTTAAACCATCCAATTTATATGCTGTTAATTTTGACGAACGACAATGATGCGGCTTATGCAACAGACGATTTAACATTCTACCGGAACACACCTTATTCAATCGATACTGTTGAAAAGAACGGTTCTAAACAAACTGGTATTAAGCGACTACTTGCTTCTCAAGGATTAGAAGACATGCCAACTTATGCTTTTGGTGATGGTCGCAACGATATCCCGATGCTTAGTTACGTCGATTATCCAACAGCCATGGGCAACGGCATTCCAGAAGCTAAGGCCCAAGCTAAATACATCACATCAGCCAACGTAGAAGGTGGCATTATTGAAGGCTTAAGACACTGGAAATTAATCTAAGCTAGTGCTATTTAAACACCATTCCGCTCGCACGGCATGGTGTTTTTTTATTGCTTATCCCTATTGACTGTTTGCTCCTTCACAGCTTATAATAATAACTATTTACTACTAAATGATTAATCAAAGGAGTCCTATTATGTCCAAACATTCTTTATTTGCTAAAAAGAAAATCGATGCAAGTCAATTTAAAAATGGCTTACTTGAACGAAACTTAACAGCGGTCGGCTTAACCGCTATGGGGGTTGGCGCCGTTGTGGGGGCCGGTATTTTCATCACACCCGGAATTATTGCGGCTAAATATGCCGGTCCAGGGGCAATGTTATCTTACTTATTAGCGGCCGTTGTTTGTGCGCTAGCAGCCCTTTGTTATTCTGAATTTGCTTCTACCATTCCACTAGCTGGTAGTGCCTATACTTACGTCTACACCGTCTTTGGCGAATTAGTCGCTTGGATTTTAGGCTGGGCACTGGTTTCAGAATATCTATTTGCGGTTGCTTCAGTTGCGGTTAGTTGGTCAGCTTATTTTCAAAATTTAATGGCCGGCTTTGGGCTTCATTTACCAACTGCTCTTTCAGCAGCGTGGGAACCTGGTAAGCCAGCCGGTGTTAATTTAATTGCCGGAATTGTTGTTTTAATTGTCGGTTTCTTACTCTCAAATGGTATGCGCGAATCCACCCGGATTAATACCATTATGGTCGGCGTTAAAATTGCCGTCATCGTCATTTTCCTTGGCGTTGCCATTTTCTACGTTAAACCAGCAAACTTCCAACCATTCCTCCCTTATGGTGCCTCAGGTGTCTTATCTGGTGCTGCCCTAGCCTTTTACGCTTATATTGGGTTTGACGCTGTTTCAACGGCCTCTGAAGAAGTTATTAACCCCCAACGTGATATGCCAATCGGGATTATCGCCTCATTGTTAATTGCTTCATTACTATATGCCGCTGTCGCAACAGTATTAGTAGGGGTTGTTCACTATACAAAATTAAACGTTGGTGATCCTGTGGCTTTCGCATTACAATTGATGCACCAAAACTGGGTGGCCGGTATTATCTCATTAGGTGCCGTCGCGGGGATGACAACCGTTTTACTCGTGATGACTTACGGTGGAACGCGTTTAATCTTCGCAATGAGTCGTGATGGTTTATTACCGGCCGTCTTTGCCAAGATTAACCCTAAGACACACGTGCCAGTTGCCAATACTTGGATTTTTGCAGTCGTTACCAGTATCGTGGCTGCCCTCGTACCGCTTGATAAAATTGCCGAATTGGTTAACATCGGCACCCTCTTTGCCTTTGCAACTGTCTCATTAGGTGTGATTTTCTTAAGAAGAATTCCAAACTACAATGAGTTGCCTCAAGGCTTCAAAGTACCGCTCTATCCTATCGTGCCAATCCTCTCATGCATCCTCTGCGTCCTCTTAATGACGCAACTGCAAATGACAACTTGGATTGTCTTTGTCATTTGGCTCGTTATCGGATTGGTGATTTACTTTAGTTATAGCTATCACCATAGTCAACAAAGAATGTAAGGTATTAAAAAAAGCCGTCTACTAAGAAACTAATTAGTAGACGGCTTTTTTAATGTACTTTTATTTTTTATGTTTTTTATTCAAAATCTTGTCGAACAAGTTGTTGTCTTGTGGGTTAACTGAGTCACCACTAGCCACCGCAAATGCTTTTAAGGCATCACGTTGTTTGCTGTTTAAGGACTTTGGTGTTACCACGTTGACTGTCACTTTTTGATCACCATTGCCTGTTCCGTGAAGTTTAGGCGCACCCTTACCACGTAGACGGAAAACAGTGTTCGTTTGTGTACCAGCAGGAATCTTCAACTTAACTGGACCATGGACCGTGTTAACTTCGATTTCGTCCCCTAAAGCGGCTTGGACGAATGAAATTGGTACTTCAACAAAAATCTGAGCACCATCACGTTCGAACTCATCACTAGGTGCAACGCGGAAGACGATAAATAGGTCCCCATAAGGGCCACCATTTGAACCGGCTTCACCTTGACCTTGAAGACGCATTTGTTGGCCATCTTCAACACCGGCAGGGACTTTCACCTTAACGGTATGACGTTCTTCTTCGCGACCTGTCCCATGACAAGTATCACATTTTGACTTAATTTCCTTACCAGTCCCACCACAGACATCACATGTTTCGCGTGACATCATACGGCCAAGTGGTGTTTGACGTTCCACTTGGATTTGACCAGCACCGTGACATTTATGACACGTTTCAGCACTTGTGCCAGGCTTAGCACCTGAGCCGTGACAAGTATGACATTCGGCTTCACGGCTGTAAGAAATCTTCGTTTCCTTACCAAAGACAGCTTCTTCAAACTTCAAGTCCATTCGATATTGTAAATCAGAACCTTGACGTGGGCCATTAGGTTGTTGACGAGCCCCGCCACCGAAGAATGAACTGAAGATATCGTCAAATCCGCCGAAACCTTCTGCACCACCGCCAAAGCCACCAAAGCCTTGACCAGCACCAGCGCCGCCACCAAAACCGCCATTCATGCCCGCATGACCATATTGATCATAGGCTGCTCGCTTTTGAGGATCGCTTAATGCTTCGTATGCTTCAGTTACTTCTTTAAATTTTGCTTCTGCATCAGGTGCTTTATTGATATCTGGATGATATTTTTTAGAAAGTTTACGATAGGCTTTTTTAATCTCATCGTCAGAAGCGTCGCGTCCGACACCTAAGACGTCGTAATAATCTCTTTTTTCAGCCATTGTGGGCCTCCATTCATTTACTTACGGGTTAAATCTACCCTAACAAGAATAGCATAACTGATTGATTAAAAAAGCCAAAGCCCTAGACCATACTAGGTTTGGCTTTTTTTAACGTTCTTATTCTTTGTCGTCTTTAACTTCTTCGAAGTCGCCGTCAACAGTACCGTCATCAGTCTTAGCATCAGTTGCGTTACCTTCAGCACCACCAGCAGCTTGTTGTGCTTCTTGGGCTTGTTGATATAACTTAACTGTCAATTCTTGAACAATTTCACTTAACGCATCGCGTTTTGTCTTCATGTCTTCAAGGTTGTTTTCTTGTTGTGCTTTAACTAATTCTTCTTTAGCATCTTTTGCTTTTTGTAATTCTTCGTCAGAAACTTTACCTTCAAGTTCTTTCAAAGTCTTATCTGTTTGGAAGATTAATTGATCAACATCGTTCTTCAAATCAACTTCTTCTTTACGTTTTGTATCTGCTTCTTCGTTTTCTTGTGCTTCTTTCATCATACGATCGATTTCTTCGTCTGATAAACCAGAGTTACTCTTGATAGTGATTTTTTGTTCTTTGTTTGTGCCAAGATCCTTAGCAGAAACGTTAACAATACCGTTCTTATCAATATCAAATTTAACTTCGATTTGTGGCACACCACGAGGTGCAGCAGGAATATCTGTTAATTGGAAACGACCTAAAGTCTTGTTGTCAGCAGCCATTGGACGTTCACCTTGTAAGACATGGATGTCTACGACAGGTTGGTTGTCAGCAGCAGTTGAGAATGTTTGGGCCTTGCTTGTAGGAATGGTTGTATTCCGGTCGATTAACTTCGTGAAGACACCGCCCATTGTTTCAATCCCTAATGATAATGGTGTAACATCAAGTAAAACAACGTCTTTAACGTCACCTGAGATAACGCCACCTTGAACAGCAGCACCAAGTGCAACAGCTTCGTCAGGGTTAATTGAGTGATCAGGTTCTTTGCCTGTCCAGTTCTTAACAGCTTCTTGAACAGCAGGAATCCGTGTTGAACCACCGTTTAAGATGACTTTGTCGATTTCGTTTGCATCTAAGCCAGCATCTTTCAAAGCATTCATAACTGGTGCTTTTGTACGATCAACTAAGTCTGATGTTAAACGATCGAATTCAGTCCGTGATAATGTCATTTCTAAATGTAAAGGACCATTTTCGCCAGCTGAGATAAATGGCAAGCTGATTTGTGTGCTTGATACACCTGATAAATCTTTCTTAGCTTTTTCAGCAGCATCCTTTAGACGTTGCATAGCCATCTTGTCTTTTGATAAGTCGATACCATTGTCTGATTTGAAGTTTTCAACTAACCAGTTCATGATAGCTTCATCAAAATCGTCCCCACCTAAACGTGTATCACCATTTGTTGATAATACTTGGAAGACACCATCGCCTAATTCAAGAACAGAAACGTCAAAAGTACCACCACCAAGGTCATAAACTAAGACTTTTTCGTCTGTTTCTGTCTTGTCCAAACCGTAAGCTAAAGCTGAAGCTGTTGGTTCGTTGATAATCCGTTTAACATCTAAACCGGCAATCTTACCAGCATCTTTAGTAGCTTGACGTTGTGAATCGTTGAAGTAAGCAGGTACTGTGATAACAGCTTCTGTGACTTCTTCACCAAGATAATCTTCAGCGAATTTCTTGATGTATTGTAAAATCATTGCTGAAACTTCTTGTGGTGTGTATGATTTGTCGCCAACAGTTACTTTGTAACCTGCTTCGCCAATGTGACGTTTGATTGATGCGATTGTATCTGGGTTAGTGATTGCTTGACGTTTAGCAACTTCACCAACTTGGATTTCACCATTTTTGAATGATACAACAGATGGTGTTGTACGAGCGCCTTCTGGATTTGTAATAATTTTGGGTTGTCCGCCTTCTAATACGGCAACAGCTGAGTTTGTTGTTCCTAAATCAATACCGATTACTTTACTCATTGAAAATACCCTCTTTTTTTAATTTTTTAAATTTTATTATTGTGCAACTACAACCATTGCTGGTCGTAAAACGCGGTCCTTCAAATAATAGCCTTTTTGGAAGACTTGAACCACGGTGTCAGCTTTTTGATCACCATCAACCGCAACCGTTTGAACGGCTTGGTGAATGGTCGGATCAAAGGCTTGACCTTGCGCCTCAATTTCTTTAACACCATGGTCTTCTAAAGCATGTTTCATATGATCATATGTCATTTGAACACCCTTTTTAAGACTTTCATCAGTTGCTTCAGCTGCCAATGCGCGTTCTAGATTATCTAAAACGGGTAAGACATCCTTAGCTAATGATTGGCCATCATATTTTAACAAGTTAGCTTGTTCTTTTTGATTGCGCATTTGGATGTTCTTAATTTCAGCTTGTGACCGTAAGAAACTATCTTCCATAGCGTCATATTTCTTTTGAAGTTCAGCTAATTTATCATCTGCTTCTTCAACAGGTGCTTGTGCTTCAGTTGTTTCTTCAACTTCATCAGCTTCCATAACTGGTTCAAATGGTGTTTCTTTTTTAGGCGTTTCTTCTACAGTTTCTTCAGTTGGCTTTTCTTGTTTTTCAGCCTTTTCTTGCTTTGTCAAACAAACACGCTCCTTTTAAGATTGATTATCATCAAAATCTGCATAATAATCAATTAGTTTCTTCGCTAGTTCTTCGCGGAATAAATCGAGTAATCCGATCATGCGCGAATATGGCATGCTAGTGGGACCTAATAAAGCAATCAATCCTTGGCCGTGTTCACCAACATCATAATTAACAGTCATTAAACTGTAATTCTTCAATAAATCATTGGTCATTTCATCGCCCAAACGAACCTGAACTTGGCTATTGGCCTCACCCGGTGATAACTCTAGCAACTTGGCTAGATCGTCCGATTGATTAATGATGTTGTAGATTGACTTCAACTGTGACACATCCGTCAATTCTGAGAAGTTTAACAAGTTCGATTGGCCCCCCACATATAAACGTTCCTGTGAGGCTTGTTTTAAGACATCATCGAAGATGTTTAAAAAGCCGCCCGGTGAGCCCATGTATTGCATTAATAACGCAGGCACTTCTGTTTTCAACTTCTGACTGACAACGGTCAACGGTAATCCGATTAGATGATCATTCACGACTCGAATCGCTTTTTCAAGTTCATCACCTGAAATCGCATTTGGAATTGTGAAAACCTGATTATCAACCGTTCCGGCACTTGTCACGATAATCGCCATTACCTGGTGATTACCAAGTGGCACAAGTCGGAAACCTGTCAACCGAATCTCTGCCATCTCCGGTCCTAACGTAATCGCTGTATAGCTCGTTAGGTTTGAAAGAATATTGGCAGATTGTGAAACAATCTCGTCAATCTTATGATAATGGCGTCCAAATGATTGTTGCACAGTCGCAACATCCATTGGATTTAAGACAGCGGGCTGAATGAGATGATCTAAATAGTAACGATAGCCCTTCATAGAAGGAACCCGTCCAGAAGACGAATGCGTCTTCTCTATTAAACCGACATTCTCAAGATCAGCCATATCATTTCGGATTGTCGCGGAACTAACGTGCATTGGTAATTCAGACATTAGCTTCTTAGAACCCACCGGCTGACCACTCTCGGTAAAAAGACGAATAATTTCTTTCAAAATCATTAATTGTCTTTCGGTCAGCATGTTATCACCTCTTTTTAGCACTTGATTATTACGAGTGCTAATTACAAGTATTAATATAGCAAGAACGTCAAATAAAGTCAAGAATTGAACTGTAATTTTCACGGATTTAATGAAAATGGGACCAAAGACTGATAAAAGGCCACACCCAAATGATGAGTGTGACCTTTTCAAAGATTGCTATCAATAATTCTCGTGAAATTGTTGTAAATCAGCGACTGAATGACTCGCTAATATTGATTGGGCTGCTTGGACTTTTTCAATTGGCCAGTGGTACCAATCAATTGCTTGCAGGGTTTCAATGTCAGCTGGTGTAAACCGTGACTTTAAAACCCGTGCTGGATTACCACCGACGACAGCGTACGCTGGCACATCCTTAACCACCACCGCACCGGCAGCGATAATCGCACCCTGCCCAATATGAACGCCAGGCATAATTAACGCACGCATCCCAAGCCACGCACCGTCTTCAATGATTGTATCGCCCTTAGGCTCATAAGAGGCCGCAATTTGTTCTGGGAACGGATAGGCACTAATCCAATCACTATGATGATTATGATTACCGCCCATCAAAATAACAACGCCACTGGCAATGCAAACGTAACGGCCAATAATTAGGCGGTCCAATTGCCAACCAAATTCAGTCTGTGGATTAAATAAGGCGCGTGAGGCATCATCGCCCCAATGATATCGCACACAGCCGTCCTCAAAATTCTGGTGATCATAATACCCCGAAAAGTAAGAATAATCGCCGACTTCAATTAATGGGTTTGTCACCAAATCCTTTAAATATTTTGTTTCTGACCAATGTTGATAAGTATTCTTGTCCATTTCATAAAACCTCGCTTCTAAGTTTTTGTTATCTGCTTAACTTAGAAGCGACTGCTTGTGAAACGGCCCGTAATTGTAAAAGGTGTCTAACCAAAAATGATCACCATCCTATTTGCTCGAAATATAACCGGTTTGAACGCACTTCTTTTTAACGTGCTTTCATCAACAACTTTCTGCGCTTTACAACACTTGTCAAACTGACGATTACATCGTCAATTCGCCAAGTTATGTAAATGCTCAGAAGTAACCCGTTGATGACGCACTTCTTTCTTTAACGTGCTTTTCAAGCTAACTTTCTGCGCTTAGCTTCGTGCGTCAAATAATCGACTGCGTCGTTTATTCGCCCCACTGTGCTAATGCTCAAAAGTTGACCAAGCTTGAACGCACTTCTTTCTTTAACGTGCTTTCATCAACAACTTTCTGCGCTTTACAACACTTGTCAAACTGACGATTACATCGTCAATTCGCCAAGTTATGTAAATGCTCAGAAGTAACCCGTTGATGACGCATTTCTTTTCTTTAACGTACTTTTCAAACCATATTCCTGTGCCTAGCGTCACAAGTCAAACAATTACTTCCAGCAATCATTCGCCTTGTTATGCTAGTGCTCGGAATATAACCGGTTTGAACGCACTTAGTAGCTGTCTAACAAGAATTCCTGGAAGACTTCGTTGCCTAGGAACTTTCCTGATTCAGTTAGTCTTAGCCAGTCGCCTTCTTGTTTTAGGTACCCTTTTTCAATCTGATTGGCGACTGTTTCGCCGTAGATATTCTGTAGTGGGTATCTGAATTTTTCTTCAAAGTGCTTGATTGAGACACCTTGCATTGTCCGAAGCCCTAAGAAGAGTTCTTCTTCCATTTGTTCGGTCAAGGGAAGCACGTGGCGTTCAATCACTGGCACTTTATGCGCTTGTAGTGGTTCTAAATATTGTTGGATTGGCCCAAAATTGTGGTAGCGGTCCTTGCCTAAATAGCCATAAGCACCGGCCCCAAAGCCGAAATACTTTTCATTCCGCCAATAGGTTAAGTTATGTGCAGACTGGTAGCCTGGTTTGGCAAAATTACTAATTTCGTATTGTTCTAAACCAGCTTGTTGGAAACTATCAATCGCATTTTGGTACATGTGTGCTTCAACATCTTGCGATGGTAAGCGTAACTTACCCTGACGCATCAAATTATAGAAAATAGTCTTCTTCTCTAAAATTAATGAATAAGTTGAATAATGCGGCAAGTCAAGATCGATTGCCTGTTTCAAACTATCCATAAAATCTGCTTCACTTTGTTGCGGTAGTCGGAAAATCAAATCAATACTGATATTTTCAAAACCCACTTGACGCGCATTAGCAATGGCCCGATAAACGTCAGCACTACGATGAATCCGGCCAATCTTCTTCAGAATGTCATCATTAAAAGACTGCACACCAATACTCAAGCGATTGACGCCGTTATCCTTTAGTACCTGTAATTTAGCGGTATCTTGTAAATCATTGGGGTTGGCTTCAAACGTAAACTCGCCACCCTCATAAGGTAAGTACTGATGAATGCCATCCAACAAACGTTGTAGTTGGGCTGGTGAGAGTGTCGTTGGTGTCCCACCACCGACATAAATCGTTTCAATTTTCTCGTCTGGGTATTCCGCCATTACTAATTGAAACTCGCGAATTAACATGTCAACATACTCATCAACCGGTTGGCCTTCAATGAAGACCTTGTTGAAGTCGCAGTAATAACAAATATGTTCGCAAAACGGAATATGAATATATGCTCCTGCCATTAATGTTGGGCCTCTAATTTCTCAAAATAAGTCCGGGTATCAGCTTCATCTTGGTGGAGTTGGTCAATCAACGCTTCCGCCGAATCAAACTTCACTTCACCTCTTAAATACTGATACCACTCAACTTTAACTTGTTCACCATAAATGTCCGCACTAAAGTCGAGTAAGTTAATCTCAACTGTCACGGGATTATTGGCGTGGAACGTTACGTTCCGGCCAATTGACGCCATCCCCCAGTACCATTGGCCGCGAACCAATAAGCGGACCGCATAAATCCCAATGCCTGGTAAACGTTCCGGTTTTTGACTTTCAATATTAGCCGTTGGAAAGCCGAGTTCCCGGCCCCGAGCTTCACCATGAACAACTTCCCCAGTCGTTTGGTAAACATAACCTAACAACTCGTTAGCCGCCGCTACTTGACCTTGATCCAAATTTTCACGAATCAAAGTTGAACCAATCTTATGGCCTTGATAGTCATGTTCCGCCACCGTCACGATTTCAAAACGATCTTTGGCATACGTGCTAAGGGTCTGCATATTAGCGATGTCTTTTTTACCATAGGTGTAATCAAACCCAGCGACCACCGTTTTCGCGTGGAGCGCCACTAAGTATTGATCGACGAAATCTTGGGGTGCCAACTTGGCAAAGCCATCGTTAAAATGGACAACATATAAAATATCGACACCTAAATCAGCCATTAATTCTTGCTTCCGTTCAACTGTCGATAAATAACGAAAATCGGCTTGATTGACATTTCGGTAAACAATCGCAGGATGAATATCAAAGGTCATCACCGCTAATGGGCGGTTCTGTTGCACCGCCAAATCTTTGGCCGTCTTAATCACTGCTTGATGTGCCCGGTGGACACCATCAAAAAAGCCGAGTGCTAAGACAATTTCTTCGGCTGGTACTTGTTCTTTTGAATAGGGATGGATTAATTCAATCACACGCATTTTTTTCACCTAGTTTTTTTAATGAGTCCCTTGGTTTTGTAAATACATTTTATATGGTCGGTAGAGATGTTGTTTCGCGTTAGCCACTTGATACAAGGCCTTGATGTGCCCTTCGTAAGTTAAGGCTAAGATTTCTTCTGTTTGTTCTGGGAACGTTAAGAAGACACCATTTAAAATTTTGGCCCATTGATCATCATCAAGTGCAACCTTGACGTTTTCTTCAAAAACATGATCTAACGGAATCAAAATATCCGCTAATTGGCCGTTATCAGCAGCTTCAGCTAGTTGTGCCAAGGTAACACAACTGCCAATTTGAATGCCACCACTCTTAAGACGCGTTAAATCAGACATGACTGCCGGTAAGCCTAACTTACGGCCAAAATCGACAGCTAAAGTCCGAATATAAGTGCCTTTTGAACAACCCGCAATAAAGCGGAATGTTTGGCGACCCGTTTTTGCATCGAATTCTGGTTCGCCTTGCAAGTCAAATTGCGTAATTGTAATTTTGCGTTGTGGGCGTTCCACAGGATCGCCGGCCCGTGCATAATCGTATAGACGGCGCCCGTTAACTTTTACAGCTGAGAACATCGGTGGAATCTGGATTGAATCCCCTAGAAAACTTGCCAGTGTTTCTTTAATTTTTTCAGTTGAAATTGGTTCAGCTAATTGTTGTTCTTCAACGACTTCACCATCTAAATCTTCGGTGGTCGTTGATAAACCTAACGTAATTTCACCGGTATAAACTTTACCAGAGTGCACCAATTGGTCCACTACCTTGGTTGCTTGGCCAATACAGATTGGCAAAACACCATCTACATTGGGATCAAGCGTTCCAGAATGCCCCACTTTTTTCATATGAAGAATCCGTCGTACTTTAAAAACGCAATCGTTGCTAGTCATGCCGCGTTCTTTATATAAGGGTATAATGCCGTCCATAAGTAATCTCCTTTTAACTATTAACTAAACCATTATAGCATAGAGTGCTGAGTCGCATGGGATTTGCTTTCCTATGCGCCACAATTTATCATTAACGCACAAAACGCCGGGACAACCATTAAGTTGTCTCGGCGCTTATTTTATGAAGGTAATTTCTTTATTTTGAAGCCGACTATCGATCCGGGCACTTTCTAATTCAATAGCAAAAATAATTTCTCTTTCCTTTTCTGCCTTAGAGAGACTCTCCATATAGCCTGGTACCTGTGCTTGATAAGCAGCCGCTACATCACTAAAACTATACTGGGTGCGGTATACCTTGAGCCGATTGCTGGTAATCCTCAACCCCTCACTCGTGGGTAGCGTATAAATTGCAGCTCGGCCTAGATCCAGTTCACTCACTTTTGGTGCTTCTGGGTCCGTTCCAAAATACCAAATATTAGGGACATCATTGAGCGTAACAAAACTAATCTGTCGACTAGATGGCTGTCCCTGTTCGTCCGCCGTACTTAGCAGGATTGTATTAAATTGCTTAACGTAATTGCGAAACGCATTTAAGTTATTCTGATATGTCTCTGAACTAGCTGTTTGATTATCAATATAAGCAATCGCATCGTCAATTGTCTCTAACGCCGGATTAGCTTCTAAATAATAAAGAATTTGGGGAATAATTTGTGATATTTCTCGTTGATGATAATAAAACTGCAACCACCGATTAGAGGCGGATAACGCATCTGTATAACGCTTATCCAGCTGTCTATGATATCGTTGAACAATATTTTTTAATGGACGCTGTTTAATCAGTTTTTGAAAAATTGCTAAACTCAGTAGAAACATTACGATTGCAACTAAAATATTAATTTTAACAATCCCCATCATTGGCCAGCCTTCATATGCCATCAGGCAATCATATAAGATTACTAAAAAAATGGTCAACACAGCCGCACAAACAATCACTAAGCGGCGTTTAAAAACCCGCCGTTTATGGGTCATCGCTTCAATTATTTTTTGCCGCTCTTTCATAGTTCGTTCGCGGGCAATCATCTCATCTATGACAGCTTGATCTTCATTAGAAATCATCGTTTTCCCCCTCAAAGGCATCAAAGCGCTGACGTAACTCATAAGTCCCAACATCGGCAAAATCGGGAATAATGATATTTTGGCGCTGCTTACGCATGCTTGCTGCACCATATTTAGCAGTATACATCTCTTCGGCCCAGGCTAATCGCTTCTGTAACCGCTGTTCATCAAACGTTTTAGCGATACCCTTTCTAATCCGATACTGTTTTACTTTATTCATTAAATAGAGACTGATAAAGAAAACTGAAAAAACGATAATATAGCGCAAGAAGATATAATTCGTATTCTGTAATAATTGTTTAAAGGCGGCCCGATTAACCGGAATGATTGTTTCACGGGTTAGATAGATACCAACTGTTGCCGCGGTGGGAATCAGACACATGACCCAGCCAATACCAATCAATACTAATTGACGCAAACGATGACCAGTCTTTTTAGACGTAAAAAACCAATCGATTGTAATCTGATCTTCACTTAATTGATGACGAATATAATCTGGTTTACTCATCTGAATCCTCCCCTTCTCGTTTTCCGATTGCTTCTGTCGAACGTGTCGGTGATTTCCAAACGCCAGCATCTTTGCCCCGGATAATTTGGCGAATCGTTGGCACAATCTCGACCGCTACGGTATACGTATTAACCATCCAATAAATCAAGATATACCAAGGTGCAAAGGCGATATACTTCAACGAACGGCCCCCATCATTAAAATAGGAGGCTTGCACCAATTGAATTAATCCGACCAATATTTCAATCGTGATAAAAATTGCTGCAATAGACAAACTCGAAAGGAGCCGGTGCCAATCCTGATTAATTACGTAACCAATTTGAAGGACAATAAAAGTCGCCATGCTGATCCAATAAAATAACGACCAAATGATACTCAAACCATAATCAATGATAATCGGGACCATCGAAAAGTGCTTAATTGGATGCCGTAAAATACCAAACGATTTCGTCAAGAGCACGTAGATCCCGCCAGAAGTCCATCTTCGCCGCTGCTTAACGAGTTCCGGCAGTGTTTCTGGCACATCCATAAAAAACCGAATGTGCGGTGCAAAATAAGCTTGCCAGCCTGCGGTCTGCATATCCCATGAAATCGCAATATCTTCAGTTGGTTGTTCTGCTTGCCAACCACCAACATCAATCACTGCTGCCTTACGGTACATCGTATTAGCCCCAGAAAAGGCAAACAATCCACCATAAGAAAGCTGCGAGCGCTTAATTAAGCCAATGATTGAATTCAATTCATTTTGCTGGGCTTCTGCCACTAGAGTCGTCTTATTGATCGACAACATATTGCCAGTCACGGCACCTAATTGCGCCCCGCCTTCACGCTCAAAATAGTACATATACTTCCATAAGGCATCAACTTCTGGTTTGGAATCAGCATCATTGGACAAAATAAATTCGCCTTTGGCAAATCCTAAAGCACTATTAAAGCCGGCTGCCTTGCCCCGATTATTAATAATCGTGACCGTTCGTAACCGTTGCCCATACTTTGCTTGTAATGCTTCTAAAATAATGCCGGTTCTATCCGTTGACCCATCGTTGACGACAATGATTTCATATTGATCGGTTGGATAATTCATTTGGGTTGCTAAATGATCAATCGTGGCTTCAATCGAAGCTTCTTCATTATGCGCCGGCACTAAAATCGTGATGAATGGTGTTCCCTTTTTTTAGATAACGTGGTTGATCTTCCTTCTCCGTTAATAGCCAATAATACAAACTAGAAACAATAAACGATAACCCCCCGATAATCGGATAAGAAACCAGTGTGTAGATTAATATTTGGGTGAAATAGTCTATCAATAGCATATATCAGGCCTCATTTCAGAGCGAATTTTAATCAGCTAACAATGAAATCATATCAACAACTTTCCTCGATAAGTCATAAAATAATCCTAATTTTAGTTTAAAATAACTGTCAATAACAATAGTTGTCTATAGCTCAATAGTAATATGGTGCAATCTACCGTGTCAATTTAAGGGATTATGGTTTTCATAAGGTCATCAAAACAAAAAAAGAGCACCGACGAATTTCGTCGGTGCTCTTGGTCACAGCCTAACGCTGTGCTTCATCTTGATGTAACTTACGCAATAATTCGTCGATATGTTCACCATAACGAACTGAACCATCTTGTTCAAAGGTAATTTCTGGAATCTTGTATAACTTAATTCGTTGCCCAAGTTCGCTACGAATCAAGCCTTTAGCTTTATCCAAACCTTTTTGTGCTTTTTCAGCATCACTGGCTAGATTAGACAAGATACTGTAATAAACCTTCACGTGTTGTAAGTCACCACTCAGATTAATATCTGTAATCGTTACCCCTTCAACTCGGGGATCACGTACACGTTTTAATAAAATATCATTAACTTCACGTTGAATTTCTTGTTCAACACGACCGACACGATGTTTCATCTGTAGTCCTCCTGTAAATTAATTATTTAACAGGTACTTCTTCCATCACGTAGGCTTCAATTTGATCATCAATCTTGATATCATTGTAATCTTCGATTGTCACACCACATTCAAAGCCGGTTTTAACTTCTTTAACGTCATCTTTGAAACGTTTCAAGCTTGAAAGTTTACCTTCATAAATCACGATACTATCACGAATCAAGCGGACACCACTATCACGTTGGATAACACCAGTATCAACGATACAACCGGCAATTGTCCCGATCTTAGAAACATTATATGTTTCACGAACAGTTAATTGACCTGTTACTTTTTCTTCGTAAACTGGTTCTAACATACCCTTCATAGCAGCTTCGATTTCTTCGATTGCCTTGTAGATGATTCGGTGTAAACGAATATCAACTTGTTCAGCATCAGCTTGGATCTTAGCTTGTGGTGTAGGACGAACGTTGAAACCGATAATGATAGCGTTACTTGCAGCAGCTAATGTGACGTCACTTTCGTTAATCGCACCAACGGCTTCATGAATAATATTCACGCGTACGCCTTCGACTTCGATCTTCCGTAAACTACCAGCCAAGGCTTCTGTTGAACCTTGAACGTCGACTTTGATAATAACGCCAACTTCTTTTAATTCACCTTGTTTCATTGTTTCAAACAAGTTATCTAATGTGACAGGGTTTGAACGGCTACGTTCCTTCAAGAGGGCCCGTTTAGCACGTTCTTCACCAGCAGCACGAGCTGTTTTTTCGTCTTCAAAGACAACGAAACGATCAGCTGCTTGTGGCACATCATTTAACCCAGTAATTTCAACTGGTTCTGATGGGAAGACTTCTTTAACACGACGACCGCGATCATTTGTCATGACACGGACACGACCAAAGGTATTCCCAACAACGATTGGATCACCGATCCGTAATGTCCCTTGTTGTACTAATAATGAGGCAACAGGTCCCTTACCTTTATCAAGGCGGGCTTCAATAACTGTCCCAACCGCTTTTTGATCACGGTTAGCCTTCAATTCAAGCACGTCGGCTTCAAGAAGAACCATTTCAAGCAAGTCATCAATGTTTTCACCAGTTTTAGCTGAGATCTTAACAAAGATTGTATCGCCACCCCAGTCTTCAGGAACAAGGCCGTAACCCATTAATTGTTCCATCACGTGGTCGGGGTTAGCACCTGGTTTATCGATTTTATTAACCGCAACGATAATTGGGGCTTTAGCAGCCTTCGCATGGTTAATAGCTTCGATTGTTTGTGGCATCACACCATCATCAGCAGCGACAACTAAGATGATGATATCAGTAATATCAGCACCACGTGCACGCATGTTAGTGAAGGCCGCATGTCCTGGTGTATCCAAGAACGTGATTAAACGATCGTTTAACTTCGTTTGGTAAGCACCGATATGTTGTGTAATCCCGCCGGCTTCACCATCAGTAACGTGACTGTTACGAAGGTTATCCAATAATGTTGTCTTACCATGATCAACGTGACCCATGATTGTGACAACTGGTGGGCGGCTTACAAGGTTAGCATCACTCTTAGCTTCTGTTTCAAAGACTGAATCAATATCAGCGATATCCACTTCAACTTTTTGTTCTGCTTCGATACCGTAATCAGTTGCTAATAATTCGATCGTATCCTTATCAAGTGATTGGTTCATGTTAACCATAATGCCTAACATGAATAACTTCTTGATAATTTCAGCTGGTTCGCGATGAATCTTCTTAGCGATATCCGCAACGTTCATCCCTTCAGAGAAAACTAATACTTCTGGTAATGGACGTTCTTTACGTTGTGGCATTTCCTTCTTAGCTGCGTTTTGTTCAGCTAATTGTTGCTTACGTGTCTTCTTACGTTTCTTATTGAAACGTTGTTGGCTATTGCCATAGCTGTTATAGCCACCGCCACGTTTTTTATCTGGGCCAAAGTTCTTTGGCTTGCTTGCTGTATTGTTTGATGCTGGTTTAGAAGCACTAACAGTATTAGCTTGCATTTTTTGTTGCATTTCTTGTGCAGAAACTGGCCGTGATGGTGTCGTTGCTGGACGACTGTTTGTTGGTCGGTTATTCGTCGTATTAGGACGTGCACTATTGTTATTGTTTGGACGGCTGCTACCTAATGGGCGACCATCTTTTGTAACGGTTGGTCTTGGACTGTTAGTCGTTGGACGTGCACCGTTTGTTGGTTTGCCGTTTGATGGGCGGTTGTTTGAAGCATTGTTTCTTGTTGGACGTGGACGACTTGCTTGTTCACGACGCTTCTTTTCGTCTGCTTCACGTTGTTCACGTTGTTGTTGAATCCGTTCTTGGGTTCTTTGACGACGTGCATTAGCCTGTGAAATCTGTTCTTGTAAGCTCATTGGATGGTTAGCGCTTGTTGAACGATTTTGGCTATTGTTATTTGGCCGACTGTTTGTGTTAGGACGGCTGTTATTAGGACGAGCGCTATTGTTGTTAGGACGCGCATTGTTTGTCCGGTTTTGACCATTGCTTGCTTGACCGTTACGGTTAGCATTAGCTTGTGGTCGGTTGTTTGAATGTTGCACTGGTTTTTTGTCGGCTTCTGGGCGGCGACGGATAGCAGTTTTATTGATCTTGATCTTACCACTTTCTGATTTTTCGCTCGCTTTAGGTGCGGCAGGTGTTGCTGGTTTACTTGCAGCTGGTGTTGCTTTTGTTTGGAAAGCAGCTCGCAATGTTTTTTCTTGATTATCATCAATTGTTGCCATGTGATTCTTGAGATCATAGCCTTTTTTGTTGGCAGTCTCTAAAATGTCTTTGCTAGCAACATTAATTTCTTTAGCTAATTCATAGATACGTTTTTTACCCATATCTTCACGCTCCTTTATTATCCCAGTAGCGTTATCATCTTTTTGGCAAACCCAGCGTCGACAACCGCTATGGTGGCTCTATGTAATCCAATTGCTTGGGTTAGTTGGGCCGCGGTGTAGGCCTTTGTTTCTGGGATTTTGTAGAAATGACTCTTATCAGTCAATTTCTTCTGCGTCAGTGGGCTGATATCCTGGCCGATAAAAACCAATTTAGCTTTTGACTGCTGAATGGCTTTTAGGACCTGTTCTTCCCCACTGACCAGTTGCCTTGCTCTCATACAAATGCCTAAGAGTTGCAATAAACGGTCTGGTTGTTCACTCATTTTCGTTCTCCAAATAGTTCTTGACGGGCCTTTTGATGGTCAACATACTCGAACAATTCTGTGTAAAAGTCTGCTGAAACATCAATGCCAAAAGTCTTTTCTAAGATTTTCTTAGCTTGAGCTGTCTTAATCGCATCTGGTTCTAATGAAACATAGGCACCGCGACCAGATTTCTTACCAGTCGGATCGATACTAATTTCGCCTTCAGCGGTTTTAACAATTCGCACCATTTCTTTTTTAGGCTTCATTTCTTGTGAAATAACGTCTTTTCTCATTGGTACTTTTCTTTGTTTCATCATGAACACCTCACTTATTCTTGTGGTTGTTCTTCAGAATCAACAACAGTTTCTGCTGGTTGTTCGATGTCTTCAGCAACTTCTGCCGTTTCAGGGGCTACTGCAACTGTTTCTTCAGTAGTCTCTGGTGTGATTGTTTCTTCTTCGAAACCTTCAACCACGGCTGATTCATCTTCACTATCATCGCCATCGACAAATTCGACTTCTGATTCAGGTTTGATGTCGATCTTGTAACCTGTTAACTTAGCAGCTAAACGGGCATTTTGACCTTTTTTACCGATTGCCAATGACAATTGGTAATCAGGGACGATTACCGTACATGTATGTTCGTTGCCATCGTTAAATTGAACAGCGATGACTTCGGCTGGGTTCAAGGCATTGGCGATGTAGTCTGAAGGATCTTCTTCCCACTTCACAATATCCATGTTTTCGCCGTGTAATTCATTAACGACTAATTGAACCCGTTGCCCCTTAGGACCAACACATGTTCCGACTGGATCCACGTTAGGGTCTGTTGAACGAACTGCCATCTTAGTCCGGTCGCCAGCTTCTCTTGCGATTGACACAATTTCAACTGTTCCGTCATAAATTTCTGGCACTTCTTGTTCAAATAAACGTTTTACCAAATCAGGGTGTGTCCGACTAACAAAGACTTGAGGGCCTTTAGTTGTGTTTTCCACTTTAGAAACATAAACCTTGATCCGGTCATGTGCGTTATACACTTCGTTAGGGATTTGATCTTGCTTACTTAAAACAGCTTCGATCTTACCTAAGTTAACGTAGATAAACTTGTTATCGCGACGTTCAACAATCCCTTGCATAATTTCGTTTTCGTATTGGCTGTATTCGTTGTAAATAATACTTCTTTCAGCTTCGCGAACCCGTTGCATAATAACTTGCTTAGCAGTTTGGGCGGCAATCCGACCAAAATCCTTAGGTGTCACTTCAAAACGAATTGTATCGCCAACTTCATATGCTTTGTTAATTTCTAAAGCATCTTGATAGCTAACTTCCAAACGTGAATCGAAAACTTCATCAGTCACTTCTTTGACAGCATAAACGTGGATGTTACCCTTCTTTTGATCGAATTCAACTTCCACATTTTGAGCTTGACCGTAGTTTCGTTTATAAGCCGAAACAAGCGCTGCTTCAAGTGCTTCAATGACGATTTCTTTCTTAACACCTTTTTCTTGTTCTAGCGCATCTAGGGCGCCTAACATTTCCTTGCTCATGTAACTAGCCTACCTTTACTAAAATTCAATTGCTAAGCGAGCTTTGGCAATTTCCTTGCGATTAAATGTCACTTCTTTTTGACGCGTTTTAATTTTAATGGCTAATGTTAAGGTCTCTTGATCAAGCGCCTTTAATATTCCTTGATAAATCTTCTCGCCATCAACGGCTTGATATAACGAGATATGAATGTATTCGCCAAGTGCATTTTGAAAATCGGCTTCCTTCTTCAAAGGACGCTCTGCACCAGGTGATGAAACATCTAAGAAATAAGCCTGCGGAATTGGATCCGGGTCGATTGAATCCAGTTTCTCACTTAACGCATCGTTAACTAAGGCACAATCTTCAAGGTCAATGCCGTTTGGTTTATCAATGAAGACACGTAGATACCAGCTACTACCTTCTTTAACAAATTCAACGTCGACTAGCTCAAAATGGTGTTGATCTAGTATCGGCACGAGTAGATCATGAACTGTTTCCACAACGGTACTCAAATGATTCCCTCCAATTCATTTATATATTCAGATTAGATGTGCTCCAATAAAAAGAGTGAGCATTTCTGCTCACTCGCTCTGAAGTATCTAATTACTGATAACAATATAACATAATTTTCATGAAAATACAATGGACGGCGGTTAATGGTTACTATCGGTATTTTTAAAAATTAAAACTAAATAAAATTCAATTGACTTTCTAAATATATACAAAAAGCGCTCGCTTATCCGTACCAACTTACTTAGTTTTCTTACTGACCAGGCATAGTCTGTGGTTTCACATATTCACGAATAACCTTGTAATCTTCAATAGAATTTATATTCTTGGAATATTCGACAAAATCTTCTATATCCCATGGAAATATATCAATGTTATTCAAACTTTTAATTAATGCCACTTGGTCTCCAACATCTCGCGAGATATTGGAAGCTATGAATAAAGAAAACCAATTATTAAATTTCTTTTTTTCTTTAAAGTCTTTATTTGCTGTAGTCCTTACGTGATTTCTTATCGACGGTATTTCATGTTCTACTTGAAAACTTCTTGCTCTAGAAATCGTTGGTTCTACAATTGCATGAATCTCATCTTCGAAAATATCAATATCTGCACCGCTTTTACTACCATTTCCTCCACCTGCAGTATTAAATGGGATACCTTGGTCGTCTGCCTTATAATTTGCAATAACTTTTATTTTCGGAAGAGCTTTCTTGAGGACGATAGCAGACAGAAACTCCAATCGCACAGTTTCTTTTACATATTTTAGAATTAAATCAGTAGAAGGCTGCTTCTCAATACTGTTCATCATTTCAACCTTCAGAAAATCCCAATCTTTTTTTGAAGACCAACTTTCGATTGCTTTCTCTTTAGCATCTTTTGCCTCCTCGGTTTCGTCAATGTACTGGCTAAACCGTAATTCATTATCAATTTCCCCCATATATTCAAAGTATTCGGATTTATCCTCATCAAAATCTATATTTGTTGCATAGTTATTAAGCACATAATTAATTTTTTTTCGCTCATTTCTATTAATGTCAATAAAACGGCCTGCTCCTCTGAGTGAAATTAACATTGTTAATCTAAGTTTACGTATAACCTCATCAGGTGTTTCTCCAGTTATCTTCTCAAACTTATAATCTCTTTTTTTAGAAATAATAAATTCCGAGCTCGCTTCTGCGATAACATCACTCGGTGTAGAATCATCCATTATGTTCATTGCATAATCATAAACTCTTTCATCAGTAGTATTATATTTAAATTTCTCTCTGAAAGAATGTATGTACTCGGCTAAACTTGCAAAATCATTATTCCCCCAAGCAATAATAAAAGGTATATCTTGTCTTGAAACACCTGGCCGATTATACTTCTCATCCAAATATTTGATAACATTGAGTACTAAAGGAAAAAAATTTACTTTTATAGTGTTCTTTCGATAAGGATTATTGATTTGATATTTAGAAAAAGCATTTAGAAAAGCTGACTGTTCAAAACTTTCGTCGTGGTTTTCTTTTAGTGGATAGCCATTCTCATATTCAGTGATCATCAATTTTCCATTAGGAGAAATTTGGACTTTCCCGTCTTTTACTACCTGAACAAAACCTAGTTCATTTAAAAAATTAAACTGAGTACCCAGTCTAGATTCCCAGCCTCCATTCCATCCGGCATCTTTATGAGCTGTCATTGTATTTTGAAGTAGATATATAATCTCAGTTAGTTTTGCTTTACCTGGCTCACTCTCGTCCCATCTTCGATAATACTTATCTACTTTTTCGCTTGCACCTATTGATTGATCGGCAGCCTTAAAATTGAATTTTTTATTATATGATTTTACATACTTACCCAATGTTTTTTTGGTTGGTTCAAATATCTTCCAGCGAATTATTTCACCTTCTAATTCTAATGCGACTTGATCATTGATTACTTTTCCTTCAAATTTACTGAGAATTGAAATAAATTGCGGAATCCTGCTTGGATTCCGTAACGTTGTATCGAATGAAATTGGCTTCCTTCTTTCACTCATGTCTATTCCTCCAATAATTTAATAATTAGTAACGTAAATTTCTTTACTACTACTTTTTACAGTGTTGTCAAATCTAGAAATATAGTTACTCTCAATTCGATATACATTATACTTTTGAGCCCACTTTAGTAAAATGTTATTTTGCTTTTCTTTATGATAGAGCATATTTGATAGTCCCCAAAATATTCCTTTCTCAGAGAGACGATCCAACAGTCGATACAATCTTTTTTCTTCAGTCTCACCCCAGAGCTTATTATAATCACTGAATGTAATCAGGTAGGGGGGATCGAAATATAAAAAATCCCCAGCTTTAATTTTTTGTGACTCAACAAACGATTCAAAATCCATCCCAGGTGATAACCGAACATTATTGGTGTTAAACCATTTGGAATAATTCACTAGTGCGTTAGAGACATTTCTATTCCAATCTACATTTCCAACAGGCAAATTAAATTTTCCTTGCTTATTAAAACGAATCATGTGATTAAATCCGTAAATCAACAATAAATATAACAGATCGATATTATACTGATTGGCATTGTAATCTTCTCTCAAATTTAAGTAAGACTTTTTATTATACTTTGCAAAATAGGTTTTATTATAAACCTTCTTTAACGCTTCAATTTCAGAATTATTGCCATATTCAGAATGGCTTAGTTCGTACCCTTCAATCAAACCATACATTCTCTTTATGAACGCGTCAATATTAATCGAATTCTCTTGTAGATGTTGATGCAATGCAATTACCTTTGAATCAACATCGTTCATTACAAAGCTTTTAGCATCAACATTAATAGATGCACTTCCTCCACCACAAAAAACATCATAGTACGTTTCTATATTCTTAGGAAATAACTCCTTTAGTTGGGGCATTAATTTGTATTTATCCCCAACATAAAATAAAGGTGACCGCATAGCTTTCTTTTTTAAATTCTTATCAATTTCATATTTATCTGTAAAAAAAAGAGCTGTTTGCATTATTTTCCAACCTCCGTAATAAATACAAACTCTTTATGATTTTTTAAATTTGTTTTTCCTGCATTAAAAAAGGGAAAGGGCATCTCATAGTTAGTTGTCCGTCCGACTTTATTCAAGGAATTAAGTATCTGCTCATGCGTAATCTTATTTTTTGAACTGCTACTTTTAGAATTATAGGTATTATTGTACGTTACAACTATATAATTAACATCTAAGTTCGAAATAAGATCGTCAAATACACATGGTGCACTTACTTTAGAATACTCACTCATATTTTCCATAGGAGGTTTCATTGCAACTCCTTGTAAATTGGGTTTATCCCACTTGGCAATCCCTTCAAGCACGTGATAAAACCTAGAATATTGTCTTGAATTATAGGGTGGGTCTACAAAAGCTACATCCGCTTTAATTTTTCTAACTAATTGATTTGAATCTTCCTGATAAATCTCTACTTTTTTTTCTTCAATATCTAGAGGATTTATCAAATTAAACACGAATCTATCTTTTATATCAACTTTTTTACGATAAGCATCATAATGACCTACCGTATTTGCAATTTTATCAGCAGAATAAATTAGTGAAGCTATTAAAATTGCCTTTTCTCGTTCATTCAAACTAGAATCATCATGTATTCTAGTCCTAATCTCACCTATTACTCTTGCATCATGTTTACTAAAAAACTTCTCACCATAGTTATCAACGAAATAATCATCATCAATTGTGTTTGTATTAATACTCTGAAATTGATCTTTGCAAGTTAATATTTTATGAATATTATAATCTTGAGTCCCAAAAAAAGCTTTAAATATTATATTATTAGAAAAAAGAAAATCATTTAATATAATTCTATTATATTTCGGCAGAAGTTTTTTTGTAACAACCCCAGTTCCAGCAAATACATCAAAAAAAGAATCACCGACTGTATGCTCCTCAATTAACTCGGAAATCCAACTAAGTAATTTATTTTTATTTCCAATATAACGGCGGTTTTCTAAATTATACTGACCATTTAATGAAAAAGGTGTAACTCTCTTCAAATTTATTTGAGTCAATTCTTCAAGCTCTTCAATAACTTTAACTCGATTTTTCCCAACTGTCTTTGAAACTGCTTCAAAGTATTCAATATTCCATTTATCAATATTTCTTCTATTTATATTTCTGATAGTTGTTTCGGGAATTTTAGTTATTAAATGCATCTGATGTAAATTTTTATTGTTATTCTTTAAATAAGTTTCTAATATCACAACATTCACCTCATATAAATTATTCTACCATAGTTAATCCATCGAAATAACAATAATTGGTGAATTTGATGGTTGTATTTCTTAAACTTTTTATTATTCTTCGTATTTTGATATATTAAATTGCATCAACATTTAGCTTTCACTTCATATCTATCTACTTATTATTCGAAAAACAACAGCATCTTAGTTCAAGAGGTACCAAACCTTAAC